>JAXJYD010000037.1:0-61884 GCA_036307105.1 Clostridia bacterium
TCAAATATCGCTAAAATCTTTCTAGCAGAAGTTATTTATCATGCAAATTTTTGATATATTTTTAACTTTTCAATGTGCTAAATTTAAAATCCTTAATAATATTTTCATATTCTATTTTTTCATAGATTACTTAACACTATCATTTTTTATCTAACTTGTTAACAATATTACTTATATTCTACACATAACGATAACTTTATAATAATGTAACTATTACACCAACTATTAAACATACAAATAATCCAATTATCTCTCCAATAATAGAACCCTTTATATGAAACCAATAATTGTGATATTCATCTACCATATCTTCTGTTCCTTTTATTATAAATTGTTTACTATGGCAAAACCATAAACAATCTAAAACTATTGCATCATACCAATTTATAATAGACCAAATAATAAATGAATACTTAAATCCATCTAAAAAAGAATTATATCCATTTATATATTTCATAATTAAACTTATAACAATAATAATAATTAAAGATGCAACTAATTTAACAGATATTTTCTTTTTTTGTGTTGGTATATCATTTTTATATTGTTCCAACAACTTTACTCTTTCTTGTATTTTAGGTGGATAGTTATATAATTCCTTTATCGGATTTTTTGACATTTTATATACCATTATTGTAAAAAGTAAGCCTAATATAATTGTTTCTATAATTATTATATTCATAAATCAATCTCCTTGTATTTTTTAACTATTGTATCTTTTTTCCTATAACTGTATATATAAAAGTTGTTACTTTTTCAGCTTTTACTATCATAAATCCATTTCGTTCCATATCCTTTATTGTCTTTTCCATATACGAAACATTACAATCGCCAGTATTACTAAAATGTTTATATACAAAATCATCTACTTTAACCCCTAGCATCTTAAATGGTCCTACTCCTGTATCTGAAAGAATGTATAAACCTCCAGGTCTTAATACTCTCTTTGCCTCTTGCATTGCTTTATCTGTATCTGGATAGTGATGAAAACTTTGCGAACAGGTTACTATATTAAATGTATTATCTTCAAAAGGTATTTCATCAGATCTACCTTCTACAAATTTAGCATTTTTTATATTTTTATTGTTTGCTTGCTTTATCATCTCTGGAGATAAATCTAGCCCTGTAAATTCAGCCTCATGATCTTTAGCTAACATATCTATTAGATAGCCAGTACCACACCCTATATCTAATAATTTTTTATATTCTTTATCTTTTAAAAATTCAAAAATATTTTCACAACTTATCTTACCATATTTAGAATATAATATTGTGTTTGTATCATCATATACTGGAGCTTGTTTATTAAACCATTCTTTTGATAATTCAACAAAGTCTTTTTTCATAATCTTTCGCCTCTTTTTGAAATTCTTTTTATAGGAATACACCTATTAACTTTTTTACAATATTTTTTATACTCATTTCCATATAATTTATATAACCATTTTTCTTCAGTATTTTTTAATAAAATTGTCATATATAACCAACATACAATTGGAATTATAAATAAAATCAAATTGTTTTCTATAAAAATAAAACCAATATCAATTATAAGAAAAGCACTATAAATAGGATTTCTAACAATAGAATACACTCCTTTTGTTGCTAACTTATTATTTTCAATATGTTTATCAATTTTTGTTTTAAAGTTTGCAGCATACCATAATAAAAATCCATATAATATAAATAATATTCCTAATATAACAAAAGGAACTTTTAATATCTTTATATGCCAATCTATAATTATACCTTTTGCAGATAATATAATCCCTATTATTGTTAAAGCAATTTGTGGAATAACTATTATAGGACCAACACCAATTAATGGTAAATGTTTTTTGCTATTCAAATTATCTTGCCTCCGTTCTTGTAAACTTTTCTCCTTTATTATGCTTGATAAATATAAAGTTACATTCATCATCTCCATAGCATAATGTCTTTGTTCTTTGAAAATCAATTCCGTCAAGTTCTCCATAATTTATAATATCGCATTGACAAAAAAGTGGTCCGAAGTTTATTAAGTCCACGCTTAAATAATATTTTTTGATAAATACATTCGTTTGTTTCAAATCTAAATTCGTTTTTTTGTGTATCATTATGCCAAGTGTATCTCCAACCAGTTCCACTTAATTTTTTAAATCCAAAAGGTACTATTTTTTGAATTGCCCACCAAAACCAACTCTTTTTAGACATCTTTTGGAATTTATCACGATTTGGCTGAATAAACTTAAACATTTCTTCGCTTACAATTTTAAAGGCTTCTTCTTCACTTTTTCCATGTTTTTGTAATACTTCATAAATTGCAACTAAAGAAAGCATATTACACATATGTCCGTAATTTCCTTTATCGCAGTATTCTTTTTCTTCTTGGGCTAATTCATCAATCCTTTTTAATACTTCGTTTTGTATTTCTTTATCTAATGTATTAAAATAATTGATATGTCTGCTTTTCTTAATCATTATATCTGATTTATATTTATCCGACATTTACTTCATCTCCATTATAAACATAAATTACTATTTTTATTTATCTAACAAGTTAACAATATTACTATTTTACGAACAAGTTTAATATCTCTTTTTATGATTATCAAAAATTTTCTATTTCACATTCACAGCTCTAAAAATGCTATCATACTCATTTTGTAATCTTCCAATATCTCCATTTTTTGAGCTATGACTCATTATAAACTCTGATACTTGTCTAAAAATATACTTCTTATCGTCATTTGTAAAATCTTGCTTATTTTCAACATTTACTCCTGCTTTTCTTAATAATTCAAGCTCTTTATTATTAAATAGTTCCATCTTTTACATCCTCTTTCTATTGTTTAATTGCTACTAAAATTTCATTACTTTCAACTACTCTTTTAGCATTGTCATATTCAAATTTCTGTCCTTCTGTATAAATATGGTAATTTTCTTCCTTTAGTCTTTTTCTTAATTGTTGTAAAAACATTCCTAAATCTTGTTTTTCTATTCCATATTCTTTCGGATATTTTACATTTATTTCATAAAAGCTATACCTAATATAGTTTTGATTATTTATTTTCTTTTCAATTAATGTTGTTTCAATCACATTTTCAATCTGTCTTTGTGTCAATTTAATCCCTCTTTTCTAGGTTTAATCGTATTATATCATAAAAATATTTTTTTGGAACAAACTCACGCTATAAATTTTACTAAAAAAACGACAAAAGCCAAAAAGGTCGCTTGTTTCAACCCTTTTGGCTCTCAACTTTTTTTATTTAATTTTTAGAATCCAGTTCTTGGTAACTTTTTAACTTCTAATTTCTTTGAATATGAAATTGTAGGCCATTCTGCTTTATCTTCTAATTCATGTTCTTTGTAATTTCCAGTTAATTTTGTATAGTTTACCCACTTATCTTCTGCTTTAACTGTTGGTAAAACTTTGCAGAATATGAATGGTTTTTCTACTGCTTCAAATCCTGGCATTACTGTTCCAAATTCTACTTTGTAATCAGTAATATATTCATCTTCTTCAAGCTCTACTTTTGTAAAATCAATGTAATTATTCTTTTGTGTATTATATTTTCCATATTCAATATAGTCTTCTGATTTATTAGTTTTATATTTTACACTATATTCTAAATCTTCATTATAAGTACCAGTAAATAGTTTTGTAATTATAATATAATCTGTTGGTAAATCATCTGACCATGTGAAATTATCTAATGCTACATTTGATGTGTTCTTTAATGAATTAAAGCTGTATTTAATTTCATCATTTGGTTGTGCTTGTACTAAACCTGTTTTATCAATATCTAGTCCAACTTCAACACTCTTATTATCTATTGTTACTGGAATTGTTTTGTTATGTTCTCTAATTTTGATTTCGTATTTTTCAGTATTTAATAAATAATAGTCTGAACCTGGATTTTTCTCTTTGATATAGTAATTTCCATATTCTAATAATTTACTTGTTGCTTTTCCATCTTTTGCAGTTGTAATTGTATCAACTAATTCATCTTTTTCTGTATATATTTCAAATACTGCATTTTCAAGTGGTGTTCCAGCAACTTCTTTTGTTAGCATATTGTCATCTTTACTAACTTTTGTAATTTCAATTTTGCCTTTGATTTTTTCATTTTCAAAAGTAATATCTGTTATTTGATCTTGTGTTAATGTAACTGTTTCTTTTTTATCATTTAATACATAGTTTTGTAATGTCTTTGTTTCTTGGATTGTGTACTTTTGGTCGATTGGTAATCTCTTTGTTGTTGCCTCTCCATTTTTGTCCGTTTTTAAAGTTTCAACTACATTTCCTTTTTCATCATATACTTTAAATTCAACATCTTTTAATTTTACTTCTTTGTTATCCATATCAACTTTAATTACTCTAATCTGTCCTTTTTTCTTTTCATTTGTGAATGTCATATTTGTAATTTCATCTTCTTTTAGTGTTACTTTTTGTGGTGTTTCATTTAATACATACCATTTACCTGTTTTTGTTTCTTGTACTTTGTATTCTTGGTCTATTGGTAATCTTTTACTTGTTGCTTCTCCATTTTTGTCTGTCTTTAAAGTATCTACTACATTTTCTTTTTCATCATATACTTTAAATTCAACATCTGGAATTTTTACTTCTTTATTGTCTAAATCTACTTTGATTACTTTAATTTGACCTTTCTTCTTCTCGTTTGTAAATGTTATATTAGTAATTTCATTTTCTTTTAAAGTAACTGTTTGTGGTTTATCATTTAGTTTATACCATTTTCCTGTTTTTGTTTCAGTTATTGTTAATTTTTCATAATCTCTTATTGGATAGTCTTTAGTAGTAGCCTCTCCATTTTCATTTGTTTTAATTGTTTCTAAAACATTTCCGTTTTGGTCTTTAACTTGAAATTCTACATCTTTTAATTTTACTTCTTTATTATCTAAATCAACTTTAATAACTTTAACTTTTCCTTTTTTTAGCTCGTTTTCTATTGTTGTTTTAGTTTCGTTATTCCATTCGATTTTAATAGGTGTATCTTCTGCTAAATTGTACCATTTTCCAGTATTTTTCTCTATTACTTTATAATTTCCAGTACGAAGATTTTTAATATGTATTTCTCCATTTACATCTGTTGTATATGTTCCAATAACCTTATTAAATTCATCACTAAATAGGTCAAATTTGACATTTCCTAGTGCAATCTTATGATTATCTTTATCTACTTTGTAAATTGTCAAATCTCCCTCTTTATGTTTGTTTGTAATTGTCTTGTCTGTTATTTGATTATAATAAGCTGGAATGTTAATTGTTTCTTGCTCTAGTACATAGTCATCATTGCTTTTAATTTCTTTTATCACATAATTTGCTTGATATAAGTTATTAAAAGTAACTATTCCATCTGCTCCAGTTGTTGCTGTTCCAATTTCAGTTCCATCTTCTTTTGTAATTTTGAATGTTGTATTTGGAATTGGATTATTTGTATCAGCATCAATTTTCTTGATTTTAATACCCGCAGTATTTCCTTTTAAACTTAAATTAGTTGTGCTACTTGTTAATGCAAGTGGATCTCCTGTTATTGTATAATCTTGTAAAGATTCATCAAAACTTGAAGCATAGAATACTGCATAAGATTTAGATGTTACACTTATTCTTATTTTTCCGTCAATATCTCCAGTTTCAACATTATTCTTTGGTATTTTTACTTGAAATGTCTCCCCTGCACCAAATGTGTTTTTACCATTTCCATTTGTATCTGTAACTATTGTTCCATTTGGGAATCCAGTTATTGCAACATCATAACTTGATATTTCAATATTTGCATTTACTGTATAATTTTGAACATAATAATCTCCAGCTACAAACATACTTCCAGATTTTTCTGCATTTGCTACTGGTGTTCTATATGTTGCACTTCCATTATTTCCAATATCAACTAATCTATGAATACAATCAACAATTTCTTGTCCTATATCATCAGTTGCATAGAAATCATCTACATTAGATTGACCTAATACGCAATATACAGCCATTTTGGTTGCCTGATAAGCATATCTATAATCTCTAACTCCCATTTCTTCTACTGACTTATAAGGATAGCCATTTGTA
Source organism: Clostridia bacterium (assembly GCA_036307105.1). Lineage (GTDB taxonomy): Bacteria > Bacillota > Clostridia > TANB77 > CAG-508 > CAG-269. The sequence goes on from JAXJYD010000037.1 coordinate 6,065, forward strand.
ACTACTCTCCATACTTTATTGTAAGTTTCTCTGTCTGCCAATAGCTCTGTAATTGTAACACTATATTCTCTTACATCATCTACACCTAGTCTGTCTTTGTGCATACAAAATGCTGGATAAAAAGTACCATTATCGTAATATCCTACTGTTTGTGTTATTATATAGCCCTTACTTGGCACTCCATAACTTTTTAAATGATATGGAATTGTACCTAAATTAACAATATCAAGGGTTGTTCCTATATCATTGTTATTTACTGCTAAACTTTTTACCATTGGAAATATTGGTAATAAGTTTGATAGCATTGTTAATACTAATAGCACTATTGCTATTATCTTTTTTCTAAATTTTTTTAACATAAATAAATACCTCCTCTTAAATTTGACAAACAAAAAAAGAAACCAGCAGGGGAAAAACTGATTTCTTTCTTCATTTAAAATTTATCACACTAAAATAATACTACCTTCAAAACTCAATGTCAATGAACGTTTTTTGAAACAATTTTGAAATTTTATTTAACTTTTATATATGATCTTGTTTGAAATAGGCTTTCTGTTCCGTCATTTGAAATGTGATATTCTTTTACTGCATAATAACAAATTGTAAAACCATCAGAGTCATAAACTGCATTTTCTACATTTGTTTTATTTGCTGTAAAACTTCTTAATCCACTTCTTGCTAAAGAGCTATCTTGAACTATCTTAACATTAGTATAACCAAACTCTGAAATACAAGTATCTATTAAAGATTTTAATTTACTCATTTCAGCATCATCTCTAATAAATCCTTTATAAGAGCCATTTATACTTTCTTCATAATAATCATATTTAGATAAATCTATTTTCTTTGTTTCTACTTTTGGTTCTTCTACTGGTTTCGGTGGCTCTGGCTCTACAACTTGTTGTGGTTGTGGAGCTGGTTCTTCATTTTGAGTTGGAACAGTAGGTGTAGTTTCTATATTTTTTGCTACTGTTCCACTTGTTTCTTTTGTAACTTTACTTGTAGTTTTTTCATTTGTATTTTCTATTTTTTTATCTTCTGTTTCTTGCTTATTTTCTTCTTTAGTTTCTTGTTTTATATCTTCTTTTTCTTCTGTATCTTTTGTTTTCTCATCTTCTGTTTGTGCTTCAACATTTGTTGAAACAATATTTATATCATTTTGACCTATTATGCTTTCTTGACTGGTAGATGTACTTTCTAACTTACTTTCGTTAATTTTTGTGTTACTATTTTTTATAATTAGAATTGTAACACATATAATTACTACTCCTAGTATAATACTAGATATTAATAAGATTTTCTTTTTCATAAGATCATCCCCCTCTACCTAAATTATACCGTGTTATTTTAAATACGTCCACCCTTTTTGGAGATTCTATCCAGCTCACCATACGGCTTTGCTGTTTTGCTATAAAACTTCTTCATCTTCTTGTTCTTCTATAACTTCTTCTTTTTTAGCTTTTGATTTTACTGATTTAGAAGTTTTTTTTGAGATTCTTCTTGCATATCTTCGCGTTCTTTTAGTTTTTCATAATATGTATCTAACACAGAATTTGAAATCTGCTCTCTTAATTCCTTATTTGTTGGATAACAAGCATCTTTATATTTCTTTTCTTGTGTTTCCTTATCATAATATGAACGTTGTGGTAATTGAACATAAATATTGTCTTCTTTACTTCTTTTAACCGTAACTCCCTCAATATTAAAAACATCATCAATACAAATTGTACCAATAGCTTTTGTAATATTGTTTGGATCATTAGTTAAATTCAAATTCTTAACACTAATATTCATATTGTTTGGTCCTCCTTCCTCAAAAATTAAATCTATATAAATAATTTACATAGTTTCCTCATTATCTTCTGCCACATCTTCCATTACATTTATACAACCGACTGCTAAACAAGTTAAATAATCTTTTATTTCTTCTTTGTTTTCGTCCATTTCTTCTAGCATTTTCTTTATTTCTTGCTGTTCTTGTGGCTCTATAATTTTTAAAAATCCTACTATTTGCTCTATTGTGAAATAATAAGTATTAAAATCTTTTTCTATTTTTAATACTTCCAATTTATCAATTTTATTCTTGCTTATAAATTTCTCTATCCATTCATTAAACTTCATATTCTGCCTCCATAATCTAAACTTCAATACCTACAACACATTGTCTTAAATTCTTTTGATTTTCGACACATGTTATAAGTGTAATTCTGTTATTTTCTGTTTGATTTAAAACACTTAAATCAGTTTCTTCAATTTGTTTTACTTCTTTTACTGCATATTCTTTAGTTTCATATTTTGTAATGTATGTTATAATATCGCCTTCTACCAAGTTCTTAATTTTTCCAAAATATGCAGCATTACTTCCTCTATTATGAGAGCATAAGCATACATTACCATCTAAAAAACTTGTATTTTCAAAGTGTCCTACATATTTACCTATTGTTTTTAAATCTGTTCCTTCTGCTATTGGTGCTTTATCTAAACCTATCTTCTCTATTGAAATATAGCCAATAACATTTTTATCACTTTCATCTAGTGCTAAAACTTGTACTGTTTGTTCTTCTATTGTTTTTTCTTCTGTAACATTATTATTGTTGTCATTTTCTTTATATTTTTGTCCTCCATATATAATTAATATTGAACCAACTGACAATAATATTAAAACCATTGCAACAACTAAACCATAAACAACATTCTTTTTCATAACTCCTCCTTAAATTTGAAAATAAAAAATAAGCGACAGCTCGTATTTCTACTTGCCATCGCCTATTCATAATAGCTCATACTGAAATATTATCATCTATTTTCTTATACGTCAATGAATGAATTTTGAAACAATTTTGAAATTTTATAATTTAATTTCATAATAATTATTCCATAAAACTATATCTTTTTTCTTGTTTCCTTGAACTATGCTTATTGTTCTACCTTTGAATTTCTTAAATGTAAGTGGATTTATTTTTATAGCATAAATATTTTCATCACTTCTATAACAATTTGAAATATCTATTGAAACTTTTTTATCACTTATTTTTTCAGTTTTAATTAGCTTGAATCCATTATTATTTTTAGCATAAATGAATGTATTTTTTCCTTTAATTAAATACATAAACATTGCAGTTAGTCCAATACCTGATACAAGCATAAATCCATCTACTTTTTTATTTTCTTTTTCCTCTGCTTTTGGTTCTTCTACTGGTTCTTGAACTTTCTTTTCATAATTAATTTTATAATCATATACTGTATCTACTTTTTCAGCTTTACCTGTATATGTAACTGTTACTTTATATGTATCTGGATTTGCTAAAGTTTTAACTGTTTGATATATTTTTCTTCCTTTATAAGTTGTAGGCACATTTTCATTATCTATCGCTTGTGTATTCTCTGGCTCCCATTCAACATTTATTAAATAATATCTAACATTATTTATATCAATTTCTTTTTCAATGTTATTTAAGTCATTATCTGTAAAATTTTCAAAACTTAATACTTGCTCATCAATTTTTTCATAATAACCATTTTTAATAGTTTGAACATCAATATTTGATATACTTAATACTCCTTTGTATGTTCCATCATTAAATTCTTTTGTTTCTCCAAATTGATTTCTAATATAATCTTCATTTGATTTATTAAGAGTTTTTGTTTCAACAATTTCTTTATCCATATAATTTTGATCTGAAACTTTTTTATCTATACTTTTTATTTTTAATGAATCTGTTTCAGTTTTATAAATATCTTCCAAAAACTTACTTTCTTCACTTTGAGAAATTACATATTCAGTCTTATTTTTTTCTTCATTTGCAAAACTTTTATTTACAATTCCATTTGATAAAGTTAATATTACTGCTGGAATTATAATCATATTAACTAATACTCTACCTAACATAATTAATATTCCTCCTCGTCTTCTTCATTTTCTTCTTCGACATCTTTCAACAAATAATCTGGTACTTTCATACTTGTTTGTTTTAGTGCCTCTATTAAAGTACAATCTTTAGATAGGTATAAATCTCTTTCTATTCCCATTCCTAAAGGTCCTTTAATTGCTTGTAATTCTGATAGCATTACATAACCAAATTCAGCCAATTCATCATCTCCAAGATGACAATAGCCAAACATTTCATAATCGCCATTTTCTTGCTTTTCTGCCTCTGTAATAAACCATGTTCCAACTCCCATTGGATTAAAGAATTTAGCAATTACTTTAGCTTGTCCTAAAAGTCCATCTTGACTTCCTAATGGATATTTTTCAAATTCTTTTTCTAATTCTTTTGTCATTAATTTCATAATTAGTATTCCTCCTCGTCTTCTTCCTCTGATTCGTTATACTCTAATTCTTCGTCCATTCTAACAACAATAAATTTCATAATATTGTCATCTATTCTATATTGTCTTTCTAATTCATTTATATCTTCTGGCTTTGAATAAAATTTTAAGACTGCATAATAGCCAGTATCGTGTTTTTTTATTTCATAGGCTAATTTCTTTTCTCCTAATTCTTCAACTTCTGGCTCTTTACCTGAAAATCCTTGTGTCATCTCTTTGTATTTTGATATTGTTTCCTTTATTTCATTTTCCTTTAATTTAGGATCTATAATAACTACACTTTCATATTTTTTCATAATATTTGTTCTCCTTTTCTTTATTAAAATTCTTCCTCGTCTTCTTCATCTTCGATTGTTTGTTCTTCTTGTCTTTCTTCAACCTTTAAATTGCTTAATGCTTTGGAATCAATTTCTAAAACATTTTTGCCATACTTTATGCTTTTAAGCTCTGTTCCAAAACTTTTACAATATTCTACTGGTGTTCCTTCAATAACTTTATTTGTATATCTGTCAGCTATATAAATTTCTCCATTATCTCGAATATTTAGTATGCTACTTAAACGAGCTTCAGCTTTAATTTTAGTTCCATTTTGTAATTCAAAAGTAACTGACTTCTTTTCTTCTAAAAACTGATTGATTTTAGCAATTTCGTTGTAAATTGGTGGTGTTAAACCTTTAGTATATTGTTCATAAGCAAGTATTAGTTTTAATTTTTCATCGCTATATACTTTCTTTAGGATTTCCTCATCTGAAATATTAAACTCTTGTTTTTCTAGGTTATATTCAAATGTAGTACCTCCATACCTATCTGTATAGAGTCCTAATATTCCGTCATCTACTTGTTTTACAGCAATATAATATTTTTTAACTGCCTCATTATCATTTCTAATATTTTCTCCAAAATCTATTGCATTTTTTAAAAATTCAAATGATTTGGTAGTCTGATTAGAATATTCTCTTACAGAAAATTCAGTTATATAATCAGTATTGTTAATATTTTCGTCTATATATTTTTGTAATTCTTTCTCGACAATGTTTCTGATTTTTTCTCTTATAACTTCTGTAATATTGATTATTTTTAAGCCATTTTCTTCTGCTTTTCTAAAAATTTCACTTTTAAATTCTCTTGTGAATTCATAAGTATCTAAACCGTATACTTTGTCTGGCTCTGATTTTAGAATCATTAATTTAGGTCTTATTTCTGCTTCATACGAGCTTAACCTTATATCATCATCACAAATGAAAATTGCTTTTCCATAATCTAGTTTGGTTTTAAAATTTTCTAACATGTTTTTCTCCTTTCTTGAGCACGAAAAAAAAGCCAGTTGTTAAAACTGACTTTTGCTCACAATTTTTTATAATAAGATTTTATATTGCTTTTTTGTATGTGTCAATGAATGATTTTTGAAACAATTTTGAAATTTTATTTAATACTTATGATACCTTTACTGTTTTATCTTTTTTCTTATTTAAATAATCTTTCAAATATATAATATTATCTTTTTGATGAGTTGGTTTTTCCATATTTTCTTTATCTATTTCGTATATAGAATACGCAAAATCATATATCATATCTAATAAAGTTTTAAGTCCGATAGAACTAATTTCTATATTTTTTTTACGTTTTATTAGTCTTTCTATTTTATCTATCTGCTTTAATAAATTGTCTATTGTATCTATATTAATCTTTTTATTCTTAAATTCCATTAGATAAAGATTTGCATATATTCTCATATTTTGAATCGTTTTATCTAATTTTATAATTCTTATCTTCTTTACGACCTTATCCCCAACATAAAGAACCGTAGATAAAGCACCACCTATTATAACAGCCTTTTCTAAAACTTCTTTACTTTTACTATAATATGCAATATTTCCATAACCATTAATTTGTCCAGTTTGTTTATTTCTCATTGCAACTTTGTTAATATTATGAGTTAAGGAATTTCCTATTTCATTTGGTATATCAACTATTGCTTTATGTTTCATATTTTTGCACCTCCAACAATAGTATATCATGTTTACATAAACAATTCAAGTTGCATAAACACTCTAAACTTCTTCTTCCTCATCTTCATCTTCTTCAATTCCATTATTTCTTAATGTTTCAAGCTCTTGTTTTAAGCTATTATTCTCCTCTATTAAAAAAGCATTATTCATAAATTTTAAATTATCATTAGTATATTCTCTATTTATTTCTTTTAATTGCTTCATACTAGCATAATTATCTTCTGTAACAATTATATGATCTAACATTTCTATTCCAAACACTTCCATTAGTTTTCCTGTAATATCTGTTAAATGTTTATCTTCCTTACTAGGATTTATACTATTTGATGGGTGGTTATGTACGAATATTACTCTATCAAAGGCATTTACTAACGCATTTCTTATTAGTTGTTTACTATCTATGTATATTCCAGCACTTGTTCCAATTCCCATTAAACTAATTTTTCTTACATGATTTGCTCTATCTAATCCAATAAATAAAAAATGCTCTTGAAGTGCGTCTTTTATTTCTTGTACTTCTTCTAAATTGTAAACATCTTCTGGTTTTGTAATTTTTCTATAATCTGTTTTATTTGGTTTCTTTTGTATCTCTACTTGTAAACTCATTTGTACTTCCTCCATTGTTATATATTTGTATTTATAATGTTTATTAGTTGCTCTCTTAATTCACTATTTACTAATACTGTTGTTCCAATGGTTAATAACAAACAAATTAAAATATAAAATAATACTTTAAATATCTTGCCTATTATTTCAACCACAATGGATAATTTGCTATTTTTATGTGTAATCACTATATTATTATCATTATTTTGTTTCTCTCGTTTTTGCTCCATTGCTATATCAAAGAGTGATTTCTTTTTCATTTCTTACCTCTTTTCTTGAAGAAATTAAATCCTTTCTTCTTTTCAGTAATATCTGTATTTATTAAATAAGGTTTTAGTATATTTTCAAAAAAGAATTTGTTTTTAGCCTCAAATGGATCTGTTATGTATTCTGAAAATGTCATTCTATCTTTCCAGTATTCTCCTAGACTTAATCTAAAATTTTCTTTTTCACTTTCCTTTGCAAAATTAAAAACTAAATATGTATTTATATCTTTACCTACTATTTTAAAAGCATTAATTAAATTCTGTATCTCCCATAATTTGTTACCTGATACAATTATTTTTAAATCTCTAGTTATGAAAGAATTTCTTTCTTCTTCTGTCATTTCATTTAAAGCACCATAATCATATATATAGAAATTATAGTCATTAGATAATATATCTGACATATTTTCAGGTCTTGAAAATAGCTCTATACCCTTAAAGCTAATCTTTTTCATATCTTCATATCGTATTGCCTCACTACTTTCAGCCATACGAACTACTGATTGATGATTATTGTTTTCTATATAACAGGCTCTAATGTTTGTTAATTCACTTAAATATTTAGTTAAATTAATTGCAAGAGTTGTAGCTCCAATATGTCTTTCTGTTCCTACTACTCCAATGTTTACTATCTGTTTTACTTTTATAAAATTCTCTTTTATGACCTTTGTTGTTTGATTTACTGCAATTAAGTTGTTATCTAATTTGTACTTTATAGAGTTTCCAAAACTCATTCCTTCATCACTTAAAACTTTTTCTAATTCTTCTTTAAATCCAACATCATCTGTTGCAGTTATAATATTGTAAATTCCTAGATTGAAAATTTTACCTAATAATACATTTCCGTGTTTATATCCTTCTGCAATGATAATAACACGCAATTTATATAATTTTCTTATTAGTGTTATTTTTGCAATTATTTCATCATCATCTGTTAAATGTTCAATAGCTTTTAAATCAACTATTAAATAATCTAATGAATTTAAGTTTCGTAGTTCTGTTTGCATGAATTTATCGAAATTATATTCATTTATAAATCTAGTAACTAAAACTATATTATTTTTCTCACAATATCCTTCAATAACTGGCTTTACTTCTGTTGAAATATAAATATACTTTTTAAATTTTCTTGTTTCTTCCATTTTGATACCTCATTTAATCTTTAATTATTATTGTTTCTCCACTTTTAGTTGTAACAACAGTTTCGTTTTTCTCATTTAATTCTTGTTCCAAATAAATATCTGAATCTGGTTCTTCTAATAAACCTTTTAAGTTTGCTTTCATTTTTTCTTCTTGTGTTAATTCTTTTGTTTTTGTTGTATTAGTTGTATTTGTAATTTCAGTATTAACATCTGGTATAACTAAATTTTTAGGTTTATTTGAATTTCTTGTATTTAAAAATACTGCAACAATAATTACAAATACTAACACTAAACTCAATATAATAACTTGTTTCTTTAAATCCTCTTTATTATTCATTTTTAACTTTCCTCCTCACCAAACAAGTATGGATATGGGTTTACAGCACTACTACTTGTATTATCATTTAGTCTAACTTCAAAATGTAAATGTGGGCCTGTTGAATTTCCTGTACTTCCCATTATTCCTAAAACTTGTCCGACTTTTACTTCACTTCCTTCTGCAACTGCTATCGAGCCATCTACCATGTGTCCGTATAATGTGTAAAATCTTTTTCCTTCATCTGATATATGTTGAATTACAACATAATTTCCATATCCAGTAGAGCCTGCTTTGGCTACAACAACTGTACCACTTGCGACTGCACATATTTTTGGACTTGCTTTTGAAATACATACAATATCCATTCCTGTATGAGCACCAGTTTGTGTTCTTCCATTTACTGTTATAGTTCTACTTCTACTAAATCTTGAAGTAACAACATCTTTTGATTTATCCCAAGTTTCAAAAGGCATTGGAAAAGTTGCATTTTCATATTTAACTAAACTTCCTTCATCAAATACTTCATTTACTGAAATTGTTACACTTGTTCCAGAAGATGAATTTGAACCTTTATCTCCGCCTTTCTTTTGACTTGAATTTTTAGGTGCTGGTGTAAATATACTCATTATTGCTACTACTGGCACAATAATTATTAAAAATATACCTATTACAACACCTATAATTATCATTTTTGTTTTAAAAGATAGCAGAGAAAAACCTAACTTGCCCATCTCTGCTACTTGATTCTTATTATCTGCCATTTTACTTTCCACCACCTATCAAGTATGGTTTTTCCCATTCTTCTCCTTTAACATTTATTAAACTATGACCTGGACCTACAAACATAAGTCCACGACCTCTGTCTTTTTGTGAAAGTATTGTTTTTTCCTCATTGTTTAGGTTATATATTCTTACTATTTCCTCTAAATCTTGTCCGTCTGTTCCGAAGAAAAATTTATAAGTAGAGTTATCTAGTATTGCTTGTCCATATTGCTTAATTTCATCTCCGTAGGAAGTCTAAAATATTTTGTGAAATAGTTATAAGTCCACATTGGTATTTACGACAACGTTTACTAAAATTTCTCATAAATTCAATAGCTTGTGGAACTTTTTTATCAATTAAAAGATAGGCTTCATCACATACTACATAGCATTTTTCTTCTCTATTTCTAAAAGCCATATCTTCACAATACCTTAACATGTTTAAATATTGGCAACTCTTGATATTTGCAGACGCACCTTGTAATGAATAAATATCCAAACAAAGAAAATCACTTGTATCTTCTATTGTTGTATAGCCATTAAATATTTCTGCATTATGACCTATTGCTAAACTTCTAACTATTGATTTAATGACTTCTACCTCGTCTTTATGCTTTGTATTTGGATTTTCTACTTTCTTTTCTAGCAAATAATATAAGTCTTCCATAATTGGAAAATTCTCTTTTGAAATATTACTTATGTCTGTATTGTAATCAATATTAAAACTTCTATATAATTCTTCTAATATTTCCATTAACAAACTCATTTGAAAACTTGTTATCTCTGGAAAATATAAAGTAAAAAAAGCTGTTAAAAAGTCCATGTGTAATGCTAATGCTGATTTTGTACTACAATAATCCTCGTCTTCATCTTCAATATTTGTAGGCAATTTATTTACTTGTAATGGGTTAATTCTTCCAACATTTTTTCCAGTACCACCACTACAATCTATCCAATTTCCGCCTATTGCTTTACACATAGTTTTGTATTCCGATTCGGGATCTAGGATATAAAGTTTTGTACCATTTAACCACTCATTAAGCATTATTTTCTTTGCTAGGTATGACTTACCACTACCACTTGCTCCTGATATTGTTATATTTGAATTTGGTCTATCTGATGACTTTATAAATGTATCTAGTATAATTGCTCTACCATCTTCATCTGTTCCAATATAATAACCTTTCTCATCTATCAAACCACTTCCGACTGAATGGAAGTCCATTAAATAAAGCACTTAATGACATTTGCTTATTTGATTTTTTAGTTATTCTTTCATAAGCCACATCATAGGGGCTTGCTTGTTTTAGTGCCTCCTCTTGTTCAAATGCTGGTAATCTTGCCTTTAATCCCATACCTGCAATTTTGTTTTTTACAATTCTCATATTTTCAGTAAATACATTCTCAGTATTACCGTTTGTCTTTGCTAAAAATGATAAATTTATATAAGGTATATTATCTATTGTAATTTCTCTTATCATTGTTTCAGCACTCATAATTTTAAATTCTGCCTGTGTTTTCAAAAATTCATTTTGTGTTGTATTGTAAGTATTTTTGTCTGTTGTAATTCCTTTTGAAACACCTTCAACAAATGCTTGTACGTCTTCTATTGGCGTTATTACAAGACTTACTATTGTATTTGGAATATCCTTTAAATTTAAAAGCCAACCTATATTTACTCTTGATGGATAACCTGATATGTATTGAATTTTAGATAAAAACTCTCCCATTTGTACCCTACTAGATTTTATTTCTATTCCTTGTGGTGCAATTAAATTTAAAAGCTCTTGATTGACTGGCATTGTTTCTATATCTTTTGTTTTCATGCTCTAATACACTCCTTAATATAAAAATGTTCCCCCTTAATTAGTGTGATAAAGTTATATTAGATTATTTATTTTAAATTACTGTTAAAGGCGATTCTAAATAGTCTTGATTTTCAATGTATGCTACATCTGGATTAGTGTAACTATTTACTAACTGTATAATTAGTCTTTCTTCTAATATTTCAGTTCTATAACCACTATTAGTAAATTTCATTTTCAAATCATTTAATCTTTTCATTAGCTCTTGTTCAATATATTCTGTATTCTCGCCCCAAACAATTAAATATATTTCGCTTTCTAGTGCTTTTCCTCTTACTGATAAATTTCCAAAACTTCTACTACGTTTACTTTGCAAAGTAAATTTAGTTGCATTTTTTTCTTTATCCATTAGCTCTGCTTGATAATCTTGATTTCTTTGCAAATTTACTGGTCTATTTGTGAAATATAATTTAAAAGGTTTTAATTCACTTGCAAAATTTCTTGTTAAAATCTGTGCGTGATTTTTCTGTTCTTCTTTACTCATTAACTTACAATTCTTTGGATAAATTTTTAAATAGGCTAATACTTTTCCGTCTATCGTATAAAGGAAATTGCCTTGAATATCTTTTATATTTAAAAACTTATTTGCTGTTATTGTAGGTTTACTTTTAAATGCTTTTATTAACTTATCAACTCCACTCATATTACTTCTTCTCCTCTATATCAAATTCAAAATATTTTTGCCCTTTAAAAAACTGATACATATTTTTAATCATATCTGCGATACAACTATTATTCTTATCTTTCATTACTGCAATAAAAGTAAATCCAGTAATTACACCAAATAAAATAATGCAAATCAAATAATTTTTAGTTATTGCATATATGAATAAATCTATAAAAACACTTATCGTTCCTGCTATTGCAGTTGTAATTAATTCTTTTATTCCAATTCCATTTATTAATTCTGTTCTAATTTTTACATTAGCTGGAATACTTACTTGGTATCTTTCATCATCCATCTTTTGTTTCTCCTTTGTTTTAACTTACCCATTGATATTGTTCATATTTATCTGTTAGCCAATTTCCCATTAAGTCTTTAAAATCGTTATCGTCTTTTATCGTTCCTTTAACTTCTGCTGGCATTAAAAAGCCTTTTGATTCGCCTTTTAGTTTCTTACCTTCCCATGACAAGTAATAAACATCACTAGCCATTGCTCCTTTTGTTAATCCTTGACAATCATCATATAATTTGTAAACTGAACACCATATCTTGTACTGATCCCAAAATCCACCAATATTTATTAGTTTTTCTCCAGTATTAACATAGTAGTTTCCATCTACTCTAATTACATTTCTTCCTTGACAATCTTTCTTTTCTTCATTTAATGCTCCATCTGTTAAACTTACTTGTATCTCTGAAAAATCGCCTATTGCATCATTACTTTGCACATAAGGAAAGTAGGTTAAAACCATGTTTTTTACTGAACTTATTGATATTACTAAAATTAAAGCAATCATTCCATGTTTTATTCTTGCTTGATATTTTTTATATTCGCCTTCATCTCCTGTCATTATTTTAAAGATTGCAGTACATATCATTGCTACACATAAAATACCTGCTAAAACTCCCATAAAATTCGTTATATAATAAATTGTATTCATCTTTTAGTTACCTCTACTTTCCTTTACTTACACCACTTCTAAACATTGTTACAACTCTTGTAAATGTATTTACTTTTGAGCTTGTGCTTCCTGTTCCTGCACTTATCATAAATTCTTGCAACATTTGTGGTGTTTTTAATGCAATACTTGAAGCTGTGAAAGCCAGTACAAAATGTCCTCCATTTAATAATAAAATCGCAAATTGTACTAATAAAAGTTGTACTAATACTGTAAAAGCATTATTTATAAATTTTTGAATATATCCTTTAAAAGCTCCTTGATTAGCATTTAATAGTCCAATACTTGCAAAAGGTATTCCTAGTCTTAAAATTAACATTTCAAATCCTCTTGTTAGGAATTGGAAATATAATAAAACTAATTGAATTGCTATTATTAAATATAAAAATGCTCCAAATACATTAAGTCCTAAACTTTTATATACTGGAACGACTGGGTCTGAACTTCCAGTCATTCCAATTAATAATTGTGTGTATATATCGTAAAAAATGTTTACAAACTGTGTATATATAAAGCCAAAACATATCATTACTATCATTGCTTTAATAAAACCGTATCAGTACATTTAAAGGATTTTCGTCTGGATCACCGATTACTCCACATCATATAAGTTTCAATCATTTTCTTTACAAAAAACATTATAAGCAAAGCTATTGCTACCACATAAATTGCATTGTATAGACCTGATATACTAAACGTTGTAGAAATATCTCTAAATCCTATTTCTATTGCAAATGCTAAATAAAACATTGTTGTATAGACTCCAGATAGCCAATTTAAAACTGCTTGGGCTAGCCAACCTAAAATATAAACAATTACTGTTGCAATTAAAGCTCCCACTTTTTACTCTCCTTCTACTTCATAGAAATCTTTTGTTCTTGTATTTCAAGTTCTTCTTCTGTATCTTCCTCAACAACTGTTGATTCTTCCACTACTTCTTTTTGTTCTGCAATAATTTGATCTTCTATGTAGTTATCTAAATTTTTTGTATATGCTTCTCTACATTTTCTTATTTCTTCTGTTAAGTTTTTAATTGATTTATTGTCATTTTTTAATTTTTCCAATTCATCTGATGCCATTAATAATTTTTCAATTTTATCAATGTCATAGGCTTTATAAAATTTTCTTCTTAATAATTCATATTCTCTTGCAAGTTCCCTATTGTTAGGATTTGCGACTGCTTGAATATTCTTTTGATACAAATCCTTAACCATTTTGTTTTCTTGCCATTTATCCCATAAATAAGTAAGGGCGATTCCTGGCACTCCTGTTACAATGCCAATCAATACATACCTTTTTATAAAGCCTATCAATTTTTTACTATGAGCTATATCTGTTCCAACTTTGTTTGAAAAACTTAATTGTATTTTTTCTTCTTCTTCCTTTATTTTCTTTCGTCTTTCTTCATTTTCTTTTGTTCTTTCCTCGATGTCTTTCTGTTCTTCAAAATATTTTTTATCCTTATCTTTTTTAACTTTTTCATAGTCTTCTTGTATTTCTCCTATCCTAGTTTTCACTTTTTCTTCTGTAATTTCTTTCATATACTTGTACCTCCTAGAAATATCTTGCAATTAAATTTACTATTGTTACAGCTAATAAACCAATTACAATACAAACTAAAACTTTAATTATTGCTTTCTTGTATCTTTGCTGGTCCTGTTCATCACCTGTCATAATTTTAAATACATAAAATAGTATGAAACATACTCCGTACTACTGGAAGAATCCATTGCATAGTTCCTGTTACATCTCTTACTATATTTAGTAATCCTTGTCCTAATTTGCTACTTTGGATTTCTCCTCCACCACTTACTTCTGATACTACTTCTGCAGCATTTACTTTACTAGCAGTTAAAATCATTCCTGTTGTTACTGCTCCTATTGTTTTTGCCAATTTGCTTTGTTTGAAATTAAATAATTTTCTCATTTTTTAATCCTCCATCTATGTTTTTATAATTTCCCCTCAATATTAACTTCTTTCATTCTTTTTTCTTTTTCATCTTGTAATTTTTCTTCTTGCAAAGTCTTTTTTGCCATTTTTGTTTTTTCTGCTATATCCCATAATTTTAATGGTGTTATTCTTCGGATAAATCTATGATTTTCTCGGTATTCTCTAACTTTTGTATTCCAACTTTTATTACCTAATCCTAAAATTGAATTAAAGTACCATTTACTTAAATCTGGCGAATTAGTCATTGCTGGAGAAAGTCCACTACACATAACTAATAAATATGGTCTTTCAATTCTTAAAATTTCATCAGTTGTAAGCAATGCTCTTTGTGTTAAATTCATAGATTTAGATTTATTTACTGCTCCACCACTTGAAGAATTGCTTTCACTCCAACTTGATGTAGTATAAGTTCCAATCTTCTTTGAAATCTTTTCTGCAGTTACTTCATTTGATGTTTTAAGATAATTCCATACATAGCAGTTATCTAAAATATTTTGTGCTGTGTTATCTCCATATTTTTCGTTAAGTTGTGAAAAGGATTGAACAAACAGATTAAATCTTATTCCGTCTTCCACCACCAACTGTTAGAAAACCACCGAAAGTTTGGTATTGCACTAAAATTGCCGAAACTCATCTAGTATAAAGTTAGTACGAATTTTAAGTCTTCCACCTTTACTGTCTGCTAGTTCTACAAGTTTTGTATAAACTTGATTAACAAACAAACTACATAATCCATAAAATGTTGTTTTCTCATCAGGCAAAATCATATATAATACTGATTTTTCTTCATTAAATTTGTTTAAGTCAATCTCTGATTCGCTAATCATACTTGCAACATAATCGTCCATAAAAATACTTAATGTTGCTAGTGCCGAAGTGAAGAAACTTGCTCTTGTTTTAGATGGTGCAATTCGTGCCGCAGCAAAACTTGAAACTGCAGGGTGTGAATCTGGCAAAGTATCTAAATATGTGTCCATTAGCATTGTTTTGTCGCTTTGTTCAGCACACATTTTTGAAATGAAATGATATGTATTTGGTAGATTTTGATATTCCTTATGTTTTTCATTACCAAGTACAACTGACATTATTCCAGCCTTTATAACTGACTTTTCACCATTTACCCATATAGCTTCTCTGTTTCCAACTTCTCCTACTAAACTTTCAACAATATCAGAGCAATAGTTTACTGCTTTTGGAATGTCCTTATGTGAAAATGCTTCAATTACTGGCTCTAAAAAGTTGTATTTTGAGCTTTTAAGTGGTGTTTTGAAATCAAGAGTATAAACTTTATATCCTAGCCTTTCTAGTGTTTTTGAAGTGTATTCAAATAGCTCTCCTTTTGGATCTGATAAAATCATATTTTCACCTGCAAGACCAGTATTTATAATTGTTTGTAAAACTAGACTTCTTGTTTTACCAGACCTTGTTGCTCCAACTGTTAAACTATGTAAATCATCATCAATGTAATAAATGTCTTCTACTTTTCTAAATGAGAAATAAGGTATTCTAATAAACTTTCCTAGCTTTTTACATTTGAATTTAGGAATAATTTTGTCTTTCTTACCTATAACTAATCCACCAGTCTTAAAAATCGGCTCTATTTTAGTCATATCTGTATTTTCAACGTCTTTCTTGATACATTCCTTATCTTCATTTGCTAACTTGATTAAATCGGCAAATTCTTTCTTACTCAAATCAATTCTATTAACACCAAACTTTTTTGAAAATTCTTTTTTAGGTAGCCACCACGCAGAGCCTTGTTGTGTTTGCTTTTCTCCTATTGGTATTGGAATTTCAATATTGTTCGTTACTTTGTATGTTTTAGACTTATAATCTTTTAAATCAAATACTTTAAATACTGTAAGAAAAGCTAATAACATAAAGGCTACTATTGTTAAAACAAACATATCAAAATGCTCTTTACTGCTTGATAGACTTTGAATTATTGTATTTGGTCTGATATTTATTATTTCCTCTGGAACTCTAGTAAATATCAAATGTAATATTGTTGAAATTATTGCAGATAGTACAACAGCAATAAAAAAAGCTAGTATTATACCTAATACTTTTGTCTTTAGTTTCCTTCCTTTCATATTTTTATCCTTTCAAGCACCAAAAAAAGAGAGCCACATTTAGCTCTCTCGTTGGATATATATTTTCATATTTAGATAATACTACCTTTAAATTAGATAGTCAATGAATGATTTTTGAAACAATTTTGAAATTTTATTTAAGTTAGTGCCGAAAATTAAAATTTCCGAGCATTTTTTAGTAGTCATAGTTACCATTTATATCCACAACTATTGCAAGTATAAGTTTTCCCAATTGTAGAAGATGCTAATCCAAATAAACCTGTAGATACCACTCTACCTGACATACTTATTTTTTTATAATTTGAAGAACCACAATGTGGACACTTGGCTTGAGTATTCGTTCTTGACTTTCTCATAGAATCTAAAAAATCACGACTTTCTTTTAATCTTTCAGTTCGTTTTTGTTGGTATTTTTGACATTTACTATAAAATCTCTCTTTTGTTTTATAAATTTCAATAGTTTCTTTTTCTATTTCATTTTCTATTTGTTCTTGACTAAAGTGTTCTGTATTAGTCTTCTCTACATATTTTGGTGTATATGATATTAGAAATTTAAAATCTTCTTTTGTTATTTTTTCTATGCTATCAATATTATCTTTAATCCATGAGTAATCTATATTATGCCAATTACTATCATCTGGATTAGATATAACAATATTTTTAATTTTTGAAATATAGTAACATGCATAAGCAAATCTAAAGCTATTATCATAACTTAAGTATTCTTTACTTAATGTTCTATACTCCCAATCTTCTTTGGCTGTTGATATTGCTAAATTACAGTTTTCTTCATATTCTTTTGCAATTTTTTTAATCGTAGTTATGTCAATTCTATCCTCAATTCTGATTGGATATCCACAGTGAGCACAGCTATCAGCTAAGCTACTAATATCTTGGTTACATTCTGGACATTTTATCAAACTCATTTATTTTTTCTCCTCAAATCATATCATTAATTTTAGTGAATTATATCATAAGTTAAAAATCTTGTAAACAACTTAGTTATCGTTCACCAAACCAATCAAAACCTGAACTTTTAACATTTCTAATCATTTCTTTTATTTCTCGTTTTGACAAATCTCCAAATGTCCTTGTAGCTCGTTTAAATCGTTGAAATTTTGACATACTTTCTTCGGACAACAACTTATATGTTTCTTGAATTAATTGTCTTATATTTGATTCTAGTAGCTGATTTTCATATAGTAATTGTCTTGCTTCATATTCTCCTTGTTTTTCTTCAAATTCTTTAGTCTTAAAATTCCAATATTCTCTTTTTTCTTTCCATTCTGCAGATTTTCTCTCGTATTCTTCTGTCTTCGTTTCTTTAATTGATTTTAAAATTTGATTACCTATCTTTTTTATCATTTCATTTCTTGCTTGATTTTTAATTTTTTCATAATCTTTGTAAGTATCAACTTTTTGTAACATTTTGTCAATTTTTACACAAGTATCAACATATCTATTAAATTCATTTTTACAATCTTTATTTGAATTAACTAATAGCATTGTAATTTCATTTAAAATTCTTTTACTCTCTGGCTCTTGATATTTATATATAAATCCTCTTTTAAATGACTTTGAAACTTCTTCAAGTTTAGCCATTTTATTTATTATTTGCTCTATGTTTTCTTGCTTTATATTACTAGAAATTATTGGTGTGCTAAAAAGGCTAGGCATAATCTCTTTTAATTCATCTTCTACATTTTTAAATTCTTCTTTTTTGTTTTGAATAAACTCATTTAATTCATCTTCATTTTTCATTACTTTTAAATTACTAAATTTACTCAAAAAAGTAACTGCCTCTAAATATGTATCATCTTTGTATAAAAGTGCTTTTTCACCTATATTCTTAAACTCAAATTTTTCATTATCTAACTTTTTTATCTGCGTATAATTCTCTGGATCTGAATTATTTGATATATAAATCACATCATCTTTTTTCATATCTTCTAATGCTTTATTTACAAAATTTTGTGTATTCTCTGTATTTACTGCATTTAACATCAAATCTTCATTTTGATATAATTTTTTCAAATCTTCTTTATAAGTATTAACTTCATTTTTCGACATTTTTCCCAATAAACTTTTAGATACATCTTTTATCTCATAAATAGCTTTTAATTCTTCCTTAAATACACTTTTAGCAACTGCAGAACGAATTTGTTTATAATTTACAAAAGGTTTTCTTTGAACTGACATATCTTGATTTTTGTTCCAAACAATTAAATGACAATGTGGTTTATCCTTTTTTGCATGAAAAGCAGCAACCCATTCTAAATCATTAAGTGGTATTTTAAAAGCTCTTGCTATCTCTGGCATTCTCTCCTCTAACATTTCTTTCCATGATTTTTTATTAAAATATCCATATTCCATTGCATCTTCATTTTTTAATGATATAACCGTTTTGAAAACATCTATATTCTTTTTTGAAATATTTTGTATATGTTTCTTTATTGTATCTAATTCAAGCATTTCAACTTCATCAGTATCTAATATATTTCCAAATAATCCGTGTGTTTCAAATCCAGTATCAACTCCACTTCTAGTAGCGATATAATCTGTGTGCATTTTATCTATGTGTGCTTGTAAGTTCTGCGATTTACCTTTTCCATTGTATTTTGCATATATTTCATTTTTGTTAATCCACTTAAATATTACTCCACCTTTGTATCTATCTATATCCATTAGTATTCTCCTAACTCATATTATCAAAATCTAAATCATTTGGTATCATCTTCAAAATATCATCATCTAAAAACTTATTTTTTACTGCCCCATAAGCTAATTTATTTGCTAAATCAATTTTTTCTTTTAGAAATTCTTTGCTCTCATCAGATTCACAAATCTTTGCTAATAAATATGCTTGTAAAAATAAAGACGCGTATGATGACTTGCTTGATTTTGCAAGTAACATAAGCATCCTTTCAAATCTTTTACCTAATTGCTTTTCTATTGCTTTTGCCATTGTTTCAGTTATTGTATCAACATCTTCTTTTAGCATTTTAACCTTAAAAAATTCATTTAAAGCTATATTTACTATTTCGCTTTCACTCATATTTCCTTTTGCCTTATATCTAACAACTTTTTCTTTTAAACTCTTTGGAACTACAGCATATATCTTTTCACTTTTAATTTGTTTTATTCTATTTGGTTCTTTATCCATTGTATAAAAATTCCTTTCTATTTTCTCTAAATATAAAAGTCGCTATCGGCAGGATAGTAATGCAGAGTGCATTACATAAACACATAGAAAAACAAGTTTTCTAGCTCTCTGCCGTTAGCATAAAAGTTCGGAAGAAATGCAGTACTCTCCATTATGGAGAGTGCTAATTTTTTATGTATGTTTCTTCTAAACTATAAATAATTTGCCTTTTTAAATCATTTATATCGTTCACAACACCAAAATATTTATCAATTTCATCTCTATAAAATTTGACACATACATAGTCTTGTTCATCTTCTTTTGACTTTTTCTTTGATTTTATCAAATCAAGTATATCCTCTTTCATTAAGAAATTATAATAATCTTCTCTCTTATTTCTTTCAGATTCTTTTCTAATTTTTTGAGCCATACCATCATTTATTTTTACATTATCTTTAATGATTTCAGCTACAAATTTTTGCTCCTCATTTGGAAGAAAACTTAATTTTTCGCCTACCGTTAAAGATATTTTTCCTTTATCTACTAAATCTTGTAAACTAGGAACTAAATACATTAATCTTAAATATCTTTGAATACTACCAACACTTGTTTTTTCTTCTTTAATTAATGTATTTAATGCACCTTCATTGTCTTTTTTTATTTCCTCAAACATAGAAGTATTTATATTTCTTTTCTTATATGTATCATATTTGATTTTATATGCTCTAGCTCTTTCCATTGGAGATATTTTATCTCTAGTGCATAAATTTGTATCTATTAAATAAATTTTAGCTTCGTCATCTGTTAAATTTTTTTTTATTATACAAGGATATTTAGTTATTCCCAATTCTCTTGCACAACTTCTACGATTATGACCTGCTAAAATTTGATATTTTCCATTATCTATTGGTCTTACAATTAATGGTTGCATAATACCATTAATTCGTATGCTTTCTATCATTTCATTTCTTTTTTCTTTATCATATAGTTTGAAAGGTTGATTAGGATAATCTTCTAATTTAGAATCCTCAATAAGAGTGGCTGTAATATTTTCTTCTTTTTCATATTTAGTAACTTCTTGATTATCTTCATCTTCAATTACATAATCAACTTCATCAACTACATGCTCTTGCTCTTTTACTGGTTCTGGATCTTCTATAAATTCAAATCCAAGTGCCTCTTTTATTTCATCAGCTGTTATAAATCTTTCATCTGCTAGTTTTAATATTTCTGCTTTTGTTTTTTTCTGTGCAAGTCTTTCCTTTGCTTTTTTTATTTCTTGCTTTTTATAGTGATTCATTAACACTTCATTTGTATAATCTATTTCTACCATTTGAAAATACTCTCCTTTAAATGTATTTTCCCCCTAAAATGTGATAAATTTATAATTCAATTTTGTGTTTACATCTTTTAAAATTGCATTTCTTTTCTGTAATATCTTTTGGCTCTAAATAACATTTATGCAATTCACAATACACAACTGCCTTACTTTTTTGATGTAATCTTCCAAATATGTATAATTCTTTTGTTTTGTTCGTTCGTTTTCTTTTATTCTTCCTTGCCATACCTGTTTTCCTCCGTATTTTAGTAAATTTTCTCTCTGCAAAAACTCTTAATTTTCTGCAAAAAGCAGAGTACTAGAAAACTTGTTTTTCTATGTGTTTTCGTGATGCGTACTGCATCACTATCCTGCCATTAGCATTCTTAATAATTAGTCCAACTTTATATATTGAGTCCTTTGATACCGAAAAAAATAAGGAGCCAAATCTTTAATCAATTTGTCCTTATCCAAATAAAAGGTTCTTTCTACTTCATAATTGTTGTAAATAAATTCTGATTGTTTTTGACCTTTGATATATAATTCCTTTAGTATATTTCGTTTTCTAGTTTCAACTTTATCTTGTGTTTCTCCATTTAAATAGTTGTTAATTACTCTATTTATGAAATCTATAAATAGTTTTGTTTGATATTTACTTTTTAATAAACTTTCTAAATATAATTCATCTTCTGAAAATAAACCTGTCATAATACTTTCCAATTCTTTATTGTGAAATTCATCAGTTTCATCTTTTAAAGTTTCTTTTTCCTTATCAGTTAAAACAATATGCTCTGATAACTTTTTATAATTCTTTAAAATTTCTTCTGTCTTATTTAAAACATCTTCATATTGAATTTCTTTTAATTCTTTTTTTGCCTGATCCATTTTTTCCTCAAATACTTTTCCAATTTCTTCTGTTACTTTCCTAACTAGATAATCTTTATATGTTTCTTTTTCTTGATTTTGCATAATCGCTTACTCCTTTATACTTTAGTTTTTTAGGCGATTTTCTATTATAAGAATTTAATACTAGTGGAATCTTCAAAAATTAGTTTTTTAAATATTTCTACTAAAACATTTACAACAATAGAATTTCCAGCTTGTTTGTATAATTGTGTATCTGACATTCCAATACTTCTTGCTTTTTCAAAATCTTCATCTTGAAATCCCATGAGCCTCCAGCACTCTTTTGGTGTTAGCTTTCTAATTCTAAAACAATACTCTCCGTCTTCACTTATCAAAACTGCAGCACTAGAATATATCGCTCCACAATGTGCTGTTTGAGTTGGAGCAATATCCTCAATTCTACTATTGTTGTATGGATTAAACATTGTTATATTTTTAATATTTGTTTTTTCTAATGTAGCCATATTGTTATTACTTGCTAATATTGTTTGAGATACTTGTTTTCCAACTCTGCCACGCTTTTTTATATTATTTGGATATGATATATTTATCGAATCTCCAATTGTTGCTTTAGTAACTCCAGCTTTTGTTCCTTCTCGTACTAAAATATGGGGTTGTATGTTTCCACCACTTGCACTTGTTAAAGTTGGAGCTAAACCTTTATCATCATATATACTTCCAGCTTGATGTGTCTTATTTTCACTATCAAAAATTCCTGTTATTCTTCTTACAGAATTATCATCTTTAATATATTGTTCATCTCTAGCTCCCATTTTGAAATAACCTGCAACCAAACAACTACTTACATTTGGATTTTCTTTTTTAGTTATTATTTTATTTGAATGTCTAATCAATCTTCCTATTGCTTTCTCGGAGAGATAATATTTTTCATCTACATTGTCCTCTAGCAAATCTTTTAACCTTATCTTTAAAAATTGTTTGTCTGGGAAATTAAAAGAGCATTTGTCAATATCTTTTCTAATAGATACTACAAATACCCTTTCTCTATTTTGTGGCACACCATAATCTTTAGCATTTAGAATTCTCCAATAGTTGTTATAACCTGCGTCCTCAATATCTTTTAAAATCTTAACAAACTTTTCTCTAAATCTTTTACTTGTTAGATTTTTTACATTTTCTATAATACTAACCTTTGGCATTACATCTTTTAATATTCTATATCCTTCAAAATACAATCCACTTCTTGTTTTGCCTTCTTCAATTCCTTTTAAATTTCCAGCTATTGAAACATCCTGGCAAGGAAATCCCCAAGTCATAAAATCTACTTCTTTTAAATTCTCTGTTTTAATATTTTTTACATCACCTAAGTTTTTATTTTCATCTACATTATGAATAGCACAATAACTTTTTACTGCAAATTTATCAATTTCTGAAAATCCTACTAATTCATAACGTATGTTTAACATTTTTAATGCTTTTTCAAACGCTCCAATTCCTGTAAATAAACTCAATAATCTTATCATTTGTTTTTTTCTCCAATTCTTTTGTATTTGAGCTATTATCGGTTATGAGCTATTATGAATTATCAATTATATTGATTCTTCTTCGTCTTCTTCTATTTCATTTGTTAATTTTTCCCACATATATTCGTCTATTGTTTTAACCTCTTTCGGTTCTTCTTCTCCTGTTTGTAAATTAACAAGTCTATCTATTATTTCTTCTCTAATTATTGGATTACATTTATCTAAAAACTCTCCTAATGTATTTAATATTTGCTGTCCATCTGAATCAAACATTTTAAGATCTGTTAATCCACATTCTCTATTTATATAAACAATATAATCTGGTATATCTTCTTTTTTTATTATTACCTCTGTCATTCCATCATCAACATAAACATATTTTTCTTTACTTTCGATAATTTTTCTAACTTCATTTTCATCATAAAAACTAATTTTATTAACATCTATCATATTTTGCCTCCATCAATTTCTTTATTTTTTGTTTCTAAATCATCAATTTCTCTTTGTTGGTCTTCAACTAAATCTCTTAAAAATAGTAATTCATTTCTGTTTGATATAAATTCTTTTAGTAAATCTAAAATGTCTTCATATTTTTTTATACAAATATCTCCACCAAAAAGACTTACTATTGCAAAAGAATTACTATTGAATAGAAGTATATTTTTTACTTCTTCGCCAAATGTTTCATCAATAAAATCAAATGTTCTGCTTTCAATTTTATCTTCAACTTTTTCAGGTAAATCTTTTTCTTTTTCCTCTTTTAATAATTCATTTACTACTTTTAATTTTTCTTGTACTCTTTCCCACTCATCTCTAAATCTTTCATTAGGTGTGTTAGTTATAAAACTATCTGATATACACCTTAATTGATTTGTTAAATCTTCCTTAATTTCTAATAAAAATTCTACTTTTGTCATAATTTTTTCCTACCTTTCTTCCTCATCTTCGTCTTCTTCCGAATTAAAAGATTCACTTTCTATATTTTTATTTTTAGGCATAAAAAAAGAAGAGCCTTCGCTCTTTAATAACTGCCCTTTTAAACTTTTATAAAAATAATTAGTAAAACTAATTATTTCGTTATCTGTATTTTTATATTCTTGCTCTCGCAATTTACATTCATCATATAAACTTAATATCTTATCTCTATTCATCTTATATAACAAATGTGATACATTTTCTTTTACTGCTAATGCTAGTGCATAGCAAACTGTTTTAAATTTTTCTTGAATATCCTCTCTCATTGATTCAGCAATTTCTTGTGGATAAATCAATTCAAATTTATCTAAAACATCAATTATTTTTTCTTCATATCCGATAAACTCATTTGGAATTTGCTTTTCCTTTTTTATAATATAATTAAATAAACTATCTAACATATTAATACTTATAATATTATATTGTCCTTTTGGGGACATACCCTCTGTCCCATTTATCGCATAGGGGTATGTCCTATTTATCGTATAGGGGTGTACTCTACTTTGATTATAGGGCGAATCATTTGGATATATTCTTCGTTGTATTATTTCTCCTTTTTCATTTTTGATCATCTCTAAACACACAAAGCCTTTTTCTTTTAGATTTGATACCCATTTTGATATAGTATGTGGTTGTGCATTTAATAACCCTCCTAAATACGAATTAGAAGCAAAGCAATATCCCTCTTTATTAGCCAATATAGTTATTACTGCATATAATAGTTTTTCAGTTGATTTTAAATTTTCATTGAATAATACTGTTGATGGTATTATTGCATAATAACCAATTTTATTTTCTTCATTCATACATTTTCTCCTTTAACATAAAAAAATAAAGCTATCTCTTTTTGAAATAGCTTATACATATTTAATTTATATCCTATAAATTTACTGCGTACTGTTCAAATCTTTCAACTGTATCATTTTTCATCTTATTCGTAACTCTCACATATATTTCATACGTGGTTCTTATTGTACTATGACCTAATCTTTTGGAAACTGCTTTAATATCAGCTCCAGCTTCAATTAATCTTGTAGCATGTGTATCTCTAAAATCGTGAAATCTACAATTAATACCCAATTCATAATGAATAACTTTAAATGGATATTTACAAGTGTCTGTTCCCTCAAAAACACCATTATGTTTAACAAACACAAGATTTACTTCTTGTAAAGCAATTTCTAATTCAGAATAAGCATTTAATATTTTATATTCAGGTTTATTATTATAATAATTTTTTGTTGGTTTTATGTAATGTTTCATATATAAATCACCATATTCAATTTTGTCTTTTTCCTGTTCATCTTTAAAATCTTTTAATGCTTTTACTAATGTATCACCAATCTCTATTGTTCGATAACTGCTTTTTGTTTTACAAGTACCAAAATACCATACTGTTGTTGCTTTTCCACTTATATGTCTGCCATGAGTTGCTTCTTTTTGATTTTTCTTTAGTACATTTTTATTAACTGTTAATGTTTTGTTTTCAAAATCAATATCATCCCATGTTAATGCAAAAACCTCTGATACTCTTAATCCAGTACAATATGCTGTTAACATTGCATAATACATCGCATGATTATTCTTAAATCTATCTAACATCATATTTATTTCTTCTTTTGTAAAAATGTGAGCTGGATCTTTTTCAGGAATATCATATTTAGGCATCGTAACATTAAACGCTGGATTTTGTTTTACAAAGCCTACTTTTTCGTGTGCATACTTAAAAGATCCTTTCAATACCTTTAGAATATTGTGCATAAAATTTTTTGAAAACCCTTTTTCAATATAAATATTATTTACAAACTCCTGTAAGGTTGAAGTCGTTATCTGTGTTAATCTATAAAATCCTAATCTTGGTTTAATATGATTCTTTATTATATTTGAATACGCTTGTATTGTATGATATTTTAAATTGACATGACAATAGTTTTCAATCCAATAATCAAGATAATCGCTATAAGACATTGTAGCTGGTGTAAATGAATGTCCTGTTTCATTATATTCATTATATGCTTTTATTCCTGCCTCCTCTGCCTCTTTTTTAGTTTTAAATCCTGATTTAACCTGCTGTTTACGTTTACCGATCTACTGGAGCTATTTCAAAATAATATTGATACCCCTTTCCTCTTTTTCTAACATTTACCATAGTTATTCCCCCTAATAATTTTAATTAGGTAAATAAAAAGAGTTAAAACATATATAAAATGTTTAACTCTTTAACTATAATCATATTTGACATCGAGGCTACAATCAAGTAATATCAATACTTTTCAGTTTTTGACATCTTAAATTTCATTTTTGGATGTCAAATGGATGTCAAAATGCTTTTTTTTCATTATTTTTATTTTATCCAAATCTCTGTAATCCTTGATATTATTGGTTTTTACCACAGCAATTTTTATACTTCTTACCACTTCCACATGGACATGGGTCATTTCTACCAACTTTAGGTCCATCATTTCTAACAGTTCTATCTACATCAGTACCAATTTTTGCTCCACCATCTACACTATGGATTGCTTCTAATGCTTCACCTGTTATTTTTACAGTTTCTTGTCTTTTAACTTCTCCTTGTTGTCTAATATGCATCAATATTTTTGTTACATCATATTTGATATCATTTATCATTTCATCAAACATATCGAAACCTTCTAGACGATATTGGACAACCGGATCTTTTTGACCATAAGCACGAAGTCCTATACCATTTTTCAATTCATCCATGCTATCTATATGATTCATCCATTTTTCATCAACAACTTTAAGCATTACAACTCTTTCAAGTTCTCTCATTTGATCAGATGTAATTTCTTCTTCTTTTTGTTTGTATATGTTTAATGCTTCTTCTTTTAATTTATCTGATATTTTTTCAGGTTCATTTTTATTAGATTTGATATAATCTAACATCTCAATTCCAAATTCGTCTATTATTTCAGCATTTAGAGATTCTACATTTAGACTTCCATCTTCTACATTTATAAACATATTTGGTGTATTTTCTGCAACAAATTCAATCATATTTACAATACTGTCATTTATGTTTTCTCCATCTAAAACTTCTCTTCTTTGTTTATATATAATTTCTCTTTGTGCATTCATAACATCATCATATTTTAATACATTTTTACGAATACTAAAGTTTCTCCCTTCTACTTTCTTTTGAGCATTTTCTACTGCATTTGAAATTATTCTTGATTGAATTGGCATATCTTCATCTGCACCTAAGGTATTGTAAACTTTAGTAATTGCATCACCACCAAATATTTTCATTAAGTCATCATCTAATCCAATAAAGAATTTAGATTCACCAATATCTCCTTGACGTCCAGAACGTCCACGTAACTGATTGTCAATTCTTCTTGATTCATGTCTTTCTGTACCAATAATTTTTAATCCGCCTGCTTCTATTACTTTTACTTTTTCTTCTTCAATTTGATCATCATATTTTTTTACTAATTCTTTAAATTGTTTTCTTGCATTTAATATTTCTTGATCATCTGTCTCATAAAATGTAGTTGCTTCTTCAATTAATTCTGGAGAAACTTTTTTCTTTCTCATTTCTTCTTTTGCTAAGAATTCACTATTTCCACCAAGCATAATATCGGTACCACGTCCTGCCATGTTTGTAGCAATTGTAACTGCACCAAATTTACCAGCTTGTGCAACTATTTCAGCTTCTTTTTCATGATATTTAGCATTTAATACTTCATGTTTTATTCCTTCTTTTCTAAGTAATCCTGAAAGTTTTTCAGATTTTTCAATTGAAACTGTACCAACAAGTACCGGTTGTCCTTTTTTATGGCTTTCTTTTATACTTTCTACTATTGCTCTATATTTTGCATTTTCATTTTTATATATAACATCATTTTCATCTTTACGAATCATTGGTTTATTTGTAGGAATTTCTACAACATCCAAATTATAAATTTCTTGAAATTCAGCTTCTTCTGTCATAGCTGTACCTGTCATACCAGATAATTTATCATACATTCTAAATAAATTTTGGAATGTAATTGTTGCTAAAGTTTTAGATTCATCAGCTATTTTAACATGTTCTTTTGCCTCTATTGCTTGATGTAATCCATTGTTGTATCTTCTTCCATACATAATACGTCCTGTAAATTCATCAACAATTAAAACTTCTCCATCTTTAACGATGTAATCTATATCTTTTTTCATAATTCCATGTGCTCTTAAAGCTTGGTTTACATGATGTACTAAGCTAGAATTTTCTAGATCGTTGAAGTTATCTAATCCAAAGAAATCTTCTGCTTTTTTAATACCTTTTTGAGTAAGTGATGCAGATTTTGCTTTTAAATCAACAATATAATCATATTTTTCATTGTCTTCTGCTTGGTCAAAATCTTTAACGTCTTCTTCTATTATAACTTTTGGTGTTAATTTAGAAACAAAGTTGTTAGCTCTTTTATATAAATCAGATGACTCATTAGCACGTCCAGATATAATTAATGGTGTACGAGCTTCATCTATTAATATACTATCAATTTCGTCAATTATGGCATAATGTAACCCTCTTTGAACTAATTGATCTTTATAAATAACCATGTTGTCTCTTAAGTAGTCAAAACCAAATTCATTATTTGTTCCATAAGTTATATCTGCATTATATGCATCTTGTTTTTCTTTTGGTTCCATACCAGCAATTACTAATCCAACAGATAGTCCTAAGAATTTATACAATTTTCCCATCCATTCACTGTCTCTTTTTGCTAAGTAGTCATTAACAGTAATTACATGTACACCTTGTCCTTCAAGTGCATTTAAGTAAACAGGTAAAGTTGCAACCAATGTTTTTCCTTCACCAGTTTTCATTTCAGCTATTCTACCTTGATGTAATATAATACCACCTATTAATTGTACGTCAAAATGTCTCATTCCTAATACTCTTTTTGATGCTTCTCTAACAACTGCAAAAGCTTCTGGTAATATATCATCTAAAGTTTTTCCTTCTTCTAATTGTTTTTTGAAATAATCTGTTTTTGCTCTCAATTCTGAGTCTTTTAATTTTGACATTTCTTCTTCCATGCCATTAATTTTATCAACAATTGGTTTAACTCTTTTTACTTCTTTTTCACTATAAGTTTTAAATAATTTCATTTTTAAAAATTCAATCCTTCCTTTGCCAAATTTATACTTTGTTAATATATCACTAAAATCATTTTTTATCAAGGCATTTACGAAAAAAAACTTCTTTCATAATTAAAATTTAGTTACATATATTTTTAATAAGAAAATTATTTTTAGAAATGAGGAATTGCTATGTTTATATATAATCTAAAAGTTAATGGAAGCAAACTATATAAGGCGATATTTACTATTATGATAATTCTATTAATCTTAGTTGTAGGAGTAGT
Source organism: Clostridia bacterium (assembly GCA_036307105.1). GTDB lineage: Bacteria > Bacillota > Clostridia > TANB77 > CAG-508 > CAG-269. The sequence goes on from JAXJYD010000037.1 coordinate 36,233, forward strand.
TGTCTTTAAAATATTTAACGGAGCAGCAAAAACAGATGCCTCATCTTCTTGTCTTCCAAAAGAAAAAATTAATAAAATAGAAAATAAAAATTATACAAATATTTTAAAAGCTGTTCATGATAATATAGATAATTATGTTGGTACAAAAATTAATTTTACTGGATATGTTTATAGAGTTTATGATTTAAAAGATAACCAATTTATTTTAGCAAGAGATATGATTGTTTCTTCGGATTTTAAAAGCGTTATAGTTGGTTTCTTGTGTGAATATGATAAAGCAAAAGATTTTGAAGATGGAACATGGGTTGAAATAACTGGTGAAATTACTAAAGGTGATTATCATGGTGATATGCCTATTGTAAAAGTAACTGAAATAAAAAAAGTAGATACTCCTAATGAAGAATGTGTTTATCCACCTGATGAAAGTTATATACCTACTATAACAGTAATATAGGTAAAGGGAAGTCAACAAAAGACCTCCCTTCGAAAAATCGTTATATGAAATTTTTTGTACAGTTTTGAATCCATACAGGAAGATTATTAAATTCTTTCCTAATAAATCCATAGAATTCTTCAGCAATAACATCCATTCTTTCACGCAACGGATTTGTACGCCAATTGTACTCTCCTTTTGCTAATCCCATGTAATCTGCTAAAACTTGACGCGGATGCTGTCTTGGAAAATACGTATCAGGATCTCCTGTAATATACCAGTTGTTTTCCTGATCTATATATAACATATATGGGTATTCACCATAATTTTTCAGGTTTCTAGGATTAATTAAAGCTGGATAGATACCACTTTTATGAATGCACTTTAACACAGGCATATCTGTAGGAGCCATGTGGATGTGTGCGTGCACGATAGATGTTTTGTGTTTTCCTCCACCGTTCCGTCCTGAGCCACATTCAAAAACAAAGATTTTTTTCTTGTATATAGATTCGAGAATAAATCTCATATCATTTAATACATGAAGAAATTCTTCATATTCCTTTTTTGAGAGTTCAGCAAAAGACATGACATGTCTTTTAGGAACAATCATGACATATCCATCAAAAAATGCCCCTAGTCCAGGAAGAACAATAAAGCCTTTTGATTCATATAAAATATGTTCAGGTTTCTCAGGCTTACCTTCAATCACTTTGCAAATAAAGCAATTATTTTTTACTTCACTTGAGTCAGTAGAATCTTTAGAAATATGATCTCCCGAATCAATGTTTAAATAATCAAGAATTTTAGGAAAATCATCCATAACATTGTCTAAACCCAATGTAAGGTTTTTAATTTTTGTATTCCCAGCTACCACGTTCAATACAACAGGATTGTACTTGCTGTATGAAAGGTTGTACATAGGTTTAGCTATCAGAACATTTTTATTATGTTTAAAAACATTCTCAATAATCTCTTTTGAAAGATTATTAACAATTGTAATTGCTTTAAACCCTTCTATCACACCCAACGCTTTTTGAATTGAATTTTCATTTCCTGTTAAGATAATAATTCTTTGAGTTTTGTTCATAATGTCACCTTCCTTGTAAGATACTCATTGAATTCGTTTTCTGTGATTACGATGGTTTGAGAATTTCTTATTGGCTTCTTCTCCATATTTGGTAAGAAATTGTCTCTTACCATTCTTAAGATCGTAGAATGTGCTACAACTAAAATTCTACAATGTGAATCATGTTTAAAGAATAAATCTTCAACAAATTCACAAGTTCGTTTCTGGACTTGCAAGAATGTTTCACCTTCAGGCGGATCGTTTTTACCATCAACATATGCCTGAGTCTCCTCAGTTGTCAAATTTGAATACGGCATTCCTTCCCATTTTCCAAAATCCCACTCGATAATTCTTTCATCAATTATTGGAGTTTGATTAGGAATTATGGCATCAAGAGTTTGCCGAGTTCTCTTAAGTGGAGAAACATAGTAAAAATCAAAATCATTTTCCTCAAAGGAAAAACTCTTTCTTGCTTCTTCTGCTCCTTCCTGAGTAATATTGCAATCTGTTCTACCAGAAAACACGTTACTCTTGTTCATCGTAGTTTTTGCATGCCTCATGAATGTTATTTTCATATAACACCCTCCTTATGTAAAAATTATATTGTAATAATATAATTATACCACAAAATACTAATATTGACAATATTACGTAAATTGATATATAATTAATTTATATTTAGAAAAGGAGCGAAACCAGATTATGAAACAAGAACCTTTTAAACCAGATTACAATAATAGTATTTTAAATTTAATGTCATCAATTTTAAAAAATTATGGTGTAAAAAATAAATATTCATCATTGAAAAAATTAGATCAAATATTATTAAAAAAATATACTAATATAGTATTACTTGTATTGGATGGAATGGGAGAAAATGTATTGAAAAAAGCATCTCCTGATGGCCTATTCAGTACACACAAATTATCAACAATAACTTCTATTTATCCATGTACAACAACAGCTGCACTTACTACATATTATAGTGGTAAACCTTCTATAGAAACAGGTTGGTTAGCTTGGTCACAGTATTTTAAAGAATATGGTAGAGCAATTGACATGTTACCTTATATTGATTCATATACTGGAGAAAAAATACCAAGAGATAAGTTTGATGTATATGATTGTTTAAAATATAAAACTGTATATAAGCAACTATCTGAAGTATCTAATACCCAAGTATATGAAATAAAACCATCTTATTGTGATCCAAAAACTGATAAATGTATTCATATTAATAATATGGATTCTATGTGTGCAGCAATTGAAACATTATGTAAAAGCAATGAACAAAAATATATATTTTCTTATTTTGACAATCCTGATGGAATCAATCATAAGTATGGATGGGATTCTAAAGAATCAAAAGACTTTATTCTATATTCTGAAGAATGTATAAAAAAACTTACTGAAAATTTGCAAGGGACAAATACATTATTAATAATATCTGCTGATCACGGGCATAATAATATAAATAAAAATTATAATATTCTAGATTTAGATACATTAAAAGACTGTTTTATAATGCCACCATCTTTTGAGCCAAGATTTGTTTCATTTTGGATAAAAAATGATAAGAAAACATATTTTGAAAAAGAATTTAATAAATTGTTTTTAGATGAATTTTTATTATTTTCAAAAGAAGAATTTTTGAATTCTAATCTATTAGGATATGGACAAAAACATCCTAAAATCGATGATTTTATTGGTGACTACATTGCAATTGGAATTTCAGATTCTGCAATTAATTTAGGAACATACTTATCCAGAGAAACACCTCAAAAACTTTCAAATCATTGTGGATTAACTAAAAATGAATTAGAAGTTCCTTTAATTGTATTTGAACTAAAATAAATGTACCTAACAAATGTATTAATAGTTTACATTTGTTAGGTATTTTTATAGATTCTTACACATATTGACTATCAATTTCCTTTAAAATAACATCATGTGCACTTCCTTCTGAAATACTTACGTCTGAAACAAGTGTAAGTCTTGCTTTTTCGTGGAGTTCTGGTATAGTTACAGCACCACAGTTACACATTGTTGATTTTATTTTTGCAACAGTAATTGCTAAATTATCTTTTAATCTACCAGCATATGGAATATAAGAATCTACACCTTCTTCAAAAGAAAGCTTTTGAGCTCCTCCCATGTCATATCTTTGCCAGTTTCTTGCTCTATTTGAACCTTCTCCCCAATATTCCTTTACATATCCGTTTCCTTTTTTAACAACTCTTGTAGGGCTTTCATCAAATCTTGCAAAATATCTACCCATCATTACAAAGTCTGCTCCTAAAGCTAAAGCTATTGTTATATGATGATCATGAACTATTCCACCATCAGAACAAACTGGAATATAAATTCCTGTTTTCTCAAAATATTCATCACGAGCTGCAACTACATCTATTAATGCTGATGCTTGTCCTCTTCCTATTCCTTTTGTTTCACGAGTTATACATATAGAACCTCCACCTACACCAACTTTTATAAAATCAGCACCAGCTTCAGCTAAATACATAAATCCCTCTCTATCAACCACATTTCCTGCTCCTATTTTAACACTGTCTCCATATTTTTCTCTAACAAAGTCAATAGTATTTTTTTGCCAAACAGAATATCCATCTGAAGAATCCATACATATCATGTCTACTCCTGCTTCTACTAATGCTGGTATTCTTTCTTCATAATCTCTTGTGTTTATTCCTGCACCAACTATATATCTTTTATTTTCATCTAATAAAGACTCTGGATTATTTTTTCTATCCTCATAATCTTTTCTAAATACTAAATATTTTAATTTTTCTTCATTATCAAGAATTGGTAAACATGCAATTTTATTTTCCCATATAATGTCATTTGCTTCAACTAAACTTGTTCCTTCTTTTGCCCATACTACTTTATCTTTAGGAGTCATAAAATTATCTATTGGTTCATCAAAGTTTGCTCTTGTTATTCTATAATCTTTGTCTGTAACTATTCCTAGGAATTTACCTCTTGCAGTGCCATCGTCTGTAACAATTACAGTAGAATGCCCTGTTTCTTGAACTAGATCAATAACATCTCTTAATGGTGTTCCTGATTTAACATTTGAATCACTAACAACAAAACCTGCTTTATGTTTTTTCACATGACGTACCATTCTTGCTTGTGATTCGATTGATTGTGAGCCATATATAAACGCTACTCCTCCTTCACGTGCAAGTGCAATTCCCATTTCTTCTCCAGATACTGATTGCATAATTGCAGATACCATCGGTACATTTGCATAATACTTAGGTTCTTCTCCTTTTTTAAATTTTACTAATGGTGTTTTTAAAGAAACTTTACTTGGTATACATCTTTCGTCTGTTAAGTTTGGTAATAATAAAAATTCATTGAATGTTCTTGAAATATCTTCTAAAATCTTTGCCATTTTAAAATAATCCCCCTTATTTTACTTTAATAAAAAAATAAGACACCTTTTTTCGCGTCCTATTCACTTTTATCAATTATAATACAAATTTGTGTAAAAGTAAACACTTATTTGATTTTTTTGTCAAAAATAGTGTACTTTTTATAGATATTATGATAAAATATTACATAATTAAATTCGGAATATGAATAAAAAAATTATAATTATGAAAGGACAGTGTCAAAAAAATGGTAAAAAATGAATTAATTCTAATACTAGATTTTGGTGGACAATATAATCAGTTAATTGCAAGAAGAGTAAGAGAATGTAATGTATATTCAGAAGTTGTACCTTACAATATATCAATTGAAAAAATAAAAGAAAAGAATCCAAAAGGAATTATATTTACAGGAGGACCTGCAAGTGTATTTGGTGAAGATTCTCCAAAATGTGCAGATGGTATATTTGATTTAGGTATCCCTGTTCTTGGTATATGTTATGGTATGCAGCTTATGACATACACTTTAGGTGGAAATGTTGCTAAAGCTGATAAAAGAGAATATGGAACAACTGAAGTAAATATTGATAACTCTTCTTTACTTTTCGAAGGATTTGGAAATACAAATGGATTTTTAATGAGTCATACAGATTTTGTAGAAACTGTTCCAGACGGATTTAGAAATATTGCATCTACCCCATCTTGTCCAAATGCTGCTATGGAAAACAAGGAAAGAAAATTATATGGTATTCAATTCCACCCTGAAGTAAATAACTCTATAAATGGAACTCAAGTTATTAAAAACTTTTTATTTAATATTTGTAATTGTTCAGGTGATTGGGTTATTTCTTCATTTGTAGATGATAGTATAAAAGCTCTAAAAGAAAAAATTGGAGATAAAAAAGCTTTATGTGCTTTGTCAGGAGGAGTAGATTCTTCTGTTGCTGCAGTATTGCTTAGCAAAGCAATTGGTAAAAACTTAACATGCATATTCTTAGATCATGGTCTTCTTCGTAAGAATGAAGGTGACGAAGTTGAAGAAATCTTCAGAAATCAATTTGATATTAATTTAATTAGAGTTAATTGTAAAGATAGATTTTTAAATAAACTTGCTGGTGTTACAGATCCTGAAAGAAAAAGAAAAATTATTGGTGAAGAATTTATTAGAGTATTTGAAGAAGAGGCTAAAAAAATTGGAACAGTTGACTTTTTAGTACAAGGTACTATTTACCCAGATGTTATCGAAAGCGGACTTGGGAAAAGTGCAGTTATAAAAAGTCATCATAATGTTGGAGGGCTTCCTGACTATGTTGATTTTAAAGAAATTGTTGAACCTTTAAGAGATTTATTTAAAGATGAAGTAAGAAAAACAGGTTTAGAATTAGGAATTCCAGAAAATTTAGTATTTAGACAACCATTCCCAGGTCCAGGTCTTGCAATAAGAGTTATTGGAGATATAACTGATGATAAACTAACTATTTTAAAAGATGCAGATTATATTTTTAGAGAAGAAATCGCAAATGCTGGTTTACACAAAAATATAAATCAATATTTTGCAGTTCTTACAAACTTAAAATCTGTTGGTGTTATGGGTGATGAAAGGACTTATGATTATACAATAGCCCTTCGTGCTGTTGAAACAACTGATTTTATGACAGGTGTTTGGAGTAAAATTCCTTATGAGATATTAGAAAAAGTTTCAAGTAGAATTGTTAATGAAGTAAATCATGTTAATCGTGTAGTTTATGATATTACTTCAAAGCCACCTGCAACAATTGAATGGGAATAAAATATTTTAAAAAGAAATCGTAAAATTTGCAAAATTTTACGATTTCTTTTTATCCTCTTATTTCCTATCAAATATAGTTTTAAACACTCCTTGGTCTATTAGATTTGCGAATATATTTTTAAATATAATTAATACAATTGGACCTATTAGAAGTCCTACTATACCTATTACTTTAAATCCTGTATACATTGCAATTAAAGTAAAAATTGGATGTATTCCTATATTTTTGCTTACTAATTTTGGTTCTAATACTTGTCTTGCAATTGACATTATAATTAATAAAACGATAATCGCAATTCCTAAATTAATATCTCCATTAATTCCACTCAATATTGCCCAAGGTATCATAACAGAACCCGATCCTAAAATTGGAAGCGCATCAACAAATCCAATAAATAAGGCCATTAATAATGGATATTCAACATTAAATTTAGTAAATTTTAAAAAATACAGTCCAATTAATGAAATAATAAATGAAACTAAAACTAGACTCGCTTGGGCTTTTAAATATCCTCCTAAGCTTTCTATAAGACATTTAAAGTGACTTTTTAATTTTTTAACCCAAACTTTTGGTAAGTGATGTTCAATTTGATCTAATATATATATTTTGTCAACACAAATAAAATAAAGCGCAACAAATGTAATTCCTATACAAATTGCAATAGAAGGCAAACTAGTGACTAGATTTATTAGTCCTGTCAAAGCTCCTCTCACCCAATTAGATACAGTTTGTAATATATCACCTGTTGAATTTTGTATTACTGTTAAAATCTCATCTGATACATGAATTTTATCAAAATTTAAACTAGAAGTAAAATTTTGAAACTGTATGTATGCTTTATCAAAATAATTGTTTAATCCTTGTAATAGACTAGAAGATTCTGAAAATAGTGTAATAATTAGCCATGTTAATAAACCTACTATAATTATTATAACTATGGTAAAAATAATAATAGAACTTGTTCTTCTAGTCAAATTTGTTTTTTTCATTATAAACTTTATCGCTGGTTCAATTATTAAAGAAATAATGAATGCAACTAAAAACGGCATATAAAAAACAGATAGTTTTAATGCAACTATCAATCCAATTAATAAAAAAGCAACATATATAATTCTTTTACCAACCCTTGTCCAATACGAAACATCAAAAATCATTTGAAAGCCTCCTCTTTTTAGTATATACAAAAAGAATAGATATTATTCCATAATAAAAAGAAGCCTTTAAGGCTTCCCTTTATTGTAAATATTCATATTTTACTCAGCATTTTTATTTTCGTGACAATTACAAATGTTATTTAATGTAGTACATACTTCATGCTTTCCTATTTGAATATCATTTTGAGATAAATTTCCCAATGTTAATATTCCAACTAAATTATTGTTTTCATCACATACTGGCAATCTTCTTATTTGATTTGTACTCATTTTACTTTGAGCTTCATTTATATTTTCGTTTTGTTCACAAGTACATACATTTGTAGTCATAATTTCACTAATTGGAGTAATATTAACATCTTTATTACAAGCAACACTTCTTAATAAAATATCTCTATCTGTTACTATTCCACAAACATCATTGTTATTATCACATACAGGAACACATCCAATATGATTTTGAGACATCAAATTTACAACATCTTTAATATTAGTTTCTGGTTTTACACAATATACATTATTTGTCATACAATCTTTTACCTTCATATTATTTACCACCTTTCAAAATTGTTTATTACTATTTTGAATAATTTTTGTAAATAATATACAATATCTGTAAAAATTTTTTAATATGAACAAATCGGAACGCCCTTAAATTTATAGTATATTATTTCAAAGCATATTTTTTAATTTTCTATAAATTATACTATGTAATGCGTTCCGTAAATTTGTTCTTGCGCGAAATTTTCGCCAAGAAAATTTCTGTGCAACGTTAGGCGCGAAGCGCTTTTATATAATAGGAAAGGATGACTTTCCTATTATAGAACAAAAATGGAACAAAAGGTGACTGTCCCCATTGTTCCATTTTAAATTTAGTATTGTTCATATAAATCATTATCATAGTATTCTCTTGGTCTTATTGGTGGTCTTGGGCCTGGCATGCCTCCAGGAAATGGTGGTCTTCCATCAAATATAGGCGGTCTCATTGGTGGCCTTGGCGGTCTTGGAGGACGAGGTCTAAACCCTGGTCTGCCAGTTAATTCTCTAATAAGTAAAATTTTAATTAAATCACGTAAATCCCTATTAAATGATTGCCTACTTTCTTTTCCTCTATTTTCCCTTATTGGTTCTTTATTTGATACTTGTTTTGATTCTGAACTTATTTCGTTTCTTTTTATTTCATTTCTAGTCGTTTTATTTTGATTATTAATATTTATATTAAGGTTTATTTCATTATTTACTTCAACAGCTGAATGAATTTCATCTGTTATATTATCTAAAAGCTCTTTAGTTAATGGTTCTTTTATTTCAGAACATCTTTTAGTTATCATAGGATATACTATTTTATAAATTTCAGGATACAAATCTTCTAATTCATTTCTGTTGTCTTGTTTGTTACTGTAATAATCATCTTCATAATCATTGCTATATGTAGGCATACTATTGTAATTGTTAATATTAGGATATCCTAATATACTTCTAATATAATCCTCATAAGATTCATTGTTATACATTAAAAATCATCCTTTCACATTATTTTTAACATATAATATGAAAGGATATACAAAAACGTTACAGGATTATGGTTTAAAATAATTACATTCTAGAAAAGCTTAATATATAAATATTTGAATTACATCGAATGTGATTGGAGTATATTTAGAATTTCTTTAAAATTTATGGAATAATGTTCGCGTCGAGCAAAGCGAGGACTAAGTGAAAAAGGTTCCATAAATTTTATTAGAAATTTTTAATATATGTATTGAACCGAGATGTAATGAAAATATTTATATATTAAGCTTTTTAGCAAACTTGTTTGTTAAACCATAATCCTATAACATTACAATTTATTTACTAAATTTTTAAATTGAATTCCTCTATCTGCAAAGTTTTTAAACATATCAAAACTTGCACTTGCTGGTGAAAATAAAACAACTTGATTTTCTGTTGCAATTTTCTTTGCTTTTTTTACTGTATCTTCTAACGTATCACACATGTATATATTTAATTTCTTATTTTGCTTTTCAAGTTCATTTTTTACAGCTTCATATATTTTACCTGAAGTTTGACCAATTAAAATGAGTCCATTTACCTTTTCAATGATTGGTTTTGCAATTGGAGTATAGTCAAGATTTTTATCATAACCACCTGCAATTAAGATTATATTTTCATCAAATGAGTTTAACCCTGCTATTGTTCTTGTAGGTGATGAGCTAACAGAATCATTATACCATTTTACACCATCTATTTCTCTTATAAATTCTAACCTGTGTTCTACTGGCTTAAACTCTTTTACAGCTTCTATTGCAACATTTTTATCAACTAATCCTTTTGTTGCTGCAATTGCGGTTGCAATATTTTCAAAATTGTGCTTACCTCTTAAAATAACATCATTTGTATCTAAAATATGTTCTCTTATTCCATCTTTACATTCTTTTATTATTTTATCATCTACAATAAACCCATTTTCAAGTTTAGTATTTCCGCTGAAGAAAACAACTTTTGACTTTGCTTCTTTACTACATTTATTTGTAATTTCATTATCATAATTCAAAATAACTTTATCATCTTCTGATTGATATTTAAAAATATTTTTCTTAGCTTCAATATATTCTTCATAATCTTTATGAATATTTAAATGATTTGGTGTTATATTAGTAATAACTCCAATATTAGGGCTAACATCCATTCCCATTAATTGAAAACTACTTAGTTCTAATACCACTATATCTTCTGGAGTAATTTCAGATAGTTTTGTAAATAATGGTGTTCCAATATTTCCGCCTAGATATGTTTTATACCCTGCTTTTGTTAATATAGTATTAATTAGACTTGTTGTAGTAGTTTTTCCATCACTACCAGTTACTCCTATTATTTTACAAGGACACATTTTCATAAGCATTTCAATTTCTGTTGTAATAATTGCTCCTCTTTTGCTTTCTTCTTCTATTTCTTGTTTAGTTGGTAAACAACTTGGAGAACGAAATATAATATCAAAATTTTTTAATTTTTTTAAACAATCTTTTCCAAAGGAATAATCAAATTTATATGATTTTATTTTTTCCAAAATATCTTTTTGTATACTATGTTCTTCTCGTTCATCAAATACAGTAACTCTTGCTTTTTTTTCATACATATAATCTAATAAAGGAATATTACTTACTCCCAACCCAATAATTGCAACTTTTCTAAATTTTAAAAATTCATTAAATTCTTCTAATTTTTTATTTGTATAATTCATATTAATTAACACTTCCCTTTAATAACTTCTAATTTATTATTATTTATTTTTTTGCTATTATATAACATATTTATAAAAAAAACAAATGAATATTTTTATTTGTTTTAGTTAAAAATATAATTGAGATTTCTAATGGAGGTGTTTCTTATGTCAAATAGAAATAAAGAAAATAAAAACAACCAAAATAATCAAAACAATCAAAATAATAACAGAAATAATAAAAACAATAATTATGAAGGACAAAATAATAAAAACTGTAGATAATTATTTTTAGATTAGTATCAAAATCCGGAATCAATTAATTGCTTCCGGATTTCAATATATAATTTATATATTATATTTTTTTCTTTCTACATAGTGTGTATGTAATAATTTATGTGATATTTCACTACCTGGTTTTTTCAAGAATTCTTTGTATATTTTCTTAATCACAGGATTTTCGTGCGATTTTCTAATTGTACTTTGTTCATCTATAGAATATAAACAATTTGCTCTTAATGATCTTACATCAACCTCTGCACGTGTTTTAGAATTTTTAATTGGTTGACCTCCACCCATTACACATCCTCCAGGGCATGCCATTATTTCTACAAATTGATAGTCTGCTTTTCCTGATTTTATTTCTTCTAATATTTTTTGTGCATTTGCTAAACCACTTGCAGCTACTACTTTTATTTCTGTATCAGCAATCTTAATCTTTGCTTTTTTTATTCCTTCTCCACCACGAACTGATTCAAAATCTATTTTATCTAAATCCTTTCCTGTTAATGTATCTTGAGCAGTTCTAAGTGCAGCTTCCATAACTCCACCTGTTGTTCCAAATATTACTGCAGCACCTGTTGCTTCTCCCATTGGACTGTCAAATTCTGTGTCTTCTAATTTTGTAAATTCAATATTTGCTTGCTTAATCATTCTAGCAAGTTCACGTGTAGTAATTACATTATCAACATCACAAAGTCCATCATTTTGCATTTCTTCGCGTGTACGTTCGAATTTTTTAGCAATACATGGCATAACAGATACAACGTAAATTTTACTTGGATCAATTCCTTCTTTTTTTGCAAAATAAGTTTTTATTAATGCTCCAAACATTTGGTGTGGTGATTTACATGTAGATAAATGAGGTAACAATTCTGGATAATTCATTTCTATGTATCTTATCCATCCCGGACTACATGATGTAATCATTGGAAGTACTGCATCTTTATTTGAAAATCTTTCAATAAATTCATTTGCTTCTTCCATAATTGTGAAGTCTGCTCCAGTATTAGTATCAAATACTTTATCAAACCCCAATCTTTTTAATGCAGTTACCATCTTTCCAGTTGCATTTGTTCCGATATCCATACCAAACTCTTCACCAAGAGCTGCTCTAACTGCTGGTGCAGTTTGAACAACAACATATGCTTCTGGATCTTTTAATTTATCCCACACTTCATCAATTGTTTCTTTTTCATGCAATGCACCTGTTGGACAACTTTGAATACATTGACCGCAGAATGTACAATTTACATCATTTAAGCTTTTATTTCCAACAGTAGAAATACATGATTCAAATCCTCTATTTACACAATCAATAGCACCAATTTTTTGTACATTTTTACAAGTAGCAACACATCTCCTACATAATATACATTTACTAAAATCTCTAACAATAGATGGAGAAATATCATCTATTTCATGTTCAATTATTTCACCAGGAAAATCTATATCTCTAATATTAAATTTTTTAGCTAAATCCTGTAGCTCGCAATTTCCTGATCTAGTACAAGTTAAACATTCAACTTTATGATTTGATATTATTAATTCTAAAATCACACGTCTTGCATCTACAACATTTGGAGTATTAGTATGTACTATCATTCCTTCTTCAGCTTTTTGAACACAAGAAGGAACAAAACCTCTTCTACCTTCTATCTCTACAATACACATTCTACAATCGCCAACTTCATTTATGTCTTTCAAAAAACATAGGGTTGGAATATCAACTTCTGCTTGTCTTGCAGCTTCTAAGATAGTAGTTCCTTTTTTTACTTCAACTTCTTTGTCATCTATTGTAAGTTTGATTAACTCATCTTTCATAACTAATTTTCTTTCCTTTCTAAATATACTGTATAAAACAAATAATTAGAATTTTGAAAAAATCGAATTGCAGAATAATTGAGCTAGAAATTATTTAAAATTTATGGAATAATGTTCGCGTCGAGCATTAGCGAGGACTAAGTGAAAAAGGTTCCATGAATTTTATTAGAATTTCTGCGTAAATTAGCTCAAACGAGATTTTTGAAAAATTATAATTATTTGTTTTAAATATTACTTTATAGCTTTAAATGGACACTTAGAAATACAAGTACCACACTTAATACATTTATCTTGATTAATTACTCTTATATCTCTTCCTTCTCCTTCAATTGCATCTACTGGACAATTTCTTTGACACAAACCGCATCCTTTACATTTTTCAGGTATAACTTCAATTTTTGCCATAGCTTTACACTCATTAGTTTTACATGATTTATCAATTACATGTTCTTCATATTCATTTCTAAAATACTTCATCGTACTAATTACTGGGTTTGGAGCTGTTTGGCCTAATCCACAAACACTAGATTTTATAATATTTTGAGCCAATTCTTCTAAAAGTTTTAAATCTTTTTCTTCGCCTTTTCCATCACATATTTTTTCTAGTATTTCATGCATTCTTTTTGTACCAATTCTACAAGGAGTGCATTTACCACAACTTTCACTAACTGTGAAATCTAAGTAGAATTTAGCTAAAGATACCATACATTTTGTATCATCCATTACTATTAATCCACCAGATCCCATCATAGATCCAATTTCTTTTAATGATTCATAATCAATTGGTGTATCTAAATGTTCTTTTGGAATACATCCTCCTGAAGGACCTCCTGTTTGAGCAGCTTTAAATTCTCTACCATTTGGAATTCCTCCACCTATATCAAATACTATTTCTCTTAAAGTTGTTCCCATAGGTACTTCTACAAGACCTATATTGTTTACATTTCCTCCTAAAGCAAAAACTTTAGTTCCTTTTGAACCTTCTGTTCCAATTGAAGAATACCATTCTGAGCCATTTAATATAATTTGAGCAATATTAGCATAAGTTTCAACATTATTAATTAATGTTGGTTTTCCCCATAATCCTGCAACTGCTGGATATGGAGGTTTTAATCTAGGTTGACCTCTTTTTCCCTCTATAGACTCTAATAATGCTGTTTCTTCACCACATACGAATGCTCCTGCTCCAAGTCTTATTTCTATATCGAAATCAAAACCACTATCAAATATATTTTTACCAAGTATCCCATAATCTCTTGCTTGATTAATTGCTATTTGTAATCTTTTAACAGCAATTGGATATTCTGCTCTTACATAAATAAATCCTTTATTTGCTCCTATACAATATGCTGCTATTGACATAGCTTCCAATACAGAATGTGGATCTCCTTCTAAGATACTTCTATCCATAAAAGCTCCTGGGTCACCTTCATCTGCATTACAAACAACATATTTTTGTTCATTTTCTGCAGCTTTTGTAAACTCCCATTTCTTACCTGTAGGGAACCCAGCTCCACCTCTACCACGTAAACCAGATTTACTAATTACATTTATTATTTCATCTGGTGTCATTTCTTTAAGAGCCTTTTCTAAAGCTTTATATCCATCAAAAGCTAAATATTCATCAATATCTTCAGGATTAATTACACCACAATTTTTAAGAGCGATTCTTTTTTGTTTTTTATAAAAGCTAAGTTCATCTAAACTATTTACTTTAGATCCGTCAATATCTTTACAAAGAAGTCTTTCTACTTTTTTACCTTCTACAATATGTGTTTGAATTATTTCTTCACAATCTGCAGGTGTTACCATAGCATAAAAAGTATCTTCTGGCCTAATAATAACAATTGGACCTTTTGCACATAAACCAAAACATCCAGTTTTAATAACTTTAACATTATCAATATTTTTCTCTTTTAATATCTTTCTAAAAGTTTCAAGAATCTCTGGAGATTTAGAAGATGTACAACCAGTACCATGACATACCAAAATATGTTTTTCACGTGTATCTGCTTTTGTATTTACTCTTAAATCTAATTCCTTCTTCTTTTCTTCTCTAATTTTATGAATTTCTTCTAAAGATTTCATTATTTCCTCCTTTTTGGAACAATGGGGACAGTCCCCTTTTGTTTCATTTTTGTCACATTTTGTCGATTTTTATTTATAGGCATTTTTCATCTTGAATAAGAATTTGTCATTTCTTTTTAAGCGTTTCTTTCTTTTTCTAACAACTCATCTAACACCTTATCTAATTGTTGCACAGTTGCTTTTCCATAAACTTCACCATTTACAGTAAATACTGGCGCTAGTCCACATGCACCAACACATCTTGTTTGGTCAATTGTAAATAATCCATCCTCTGTTGTTTGACCTGCTTCTATTTTTAATCTTTCTACTAATCTATCCATTATTTTTTGAGAACCTTTAACAAAACAAGCTGTTCCTAAGCATACTGATATTTTGTATTTTCCTTGTGGTTCTAATGAAAATCTTGAATAAAATGTAACTACACCATAAATTTCTGCCATTGGCATTTTTAAAAATTTTGATAATTCTTCTTGTACATACATTGGTACATATCCATAGTGTTCTTGTACTTCATTTAACATTTGAATTAAATTATCTTTTTCTGGTTTAAATTCTAAAAATAATTCTTTTAAAAATTTATCTTCACATCCATTGCATTTTCTACATTTTGCATTTTCAGCCATAACATTACCCCCTATTAATACTATTTATTGTACTGCGATTTGATTATATCAAATGAACAGATTTTATACAATATTTTTATAAAAAAATTATAAAGTAAAAATTCCCAATGTTAACTAATAAAAATTTGGATACTACTTTTTACAGTAGTACCCAAATTAGTATTTAATTCATTTGAACTTTTCCAATTAAATCATTTATATTTTCTATTTTGTTTTTAACCATATATTCTTCTATTCCTTTTACAGTATTGATACTTGTATATGGATCTATAAAATTTCCTGCTCCTATTGAAACAGCACTTGCTCCAGCTAGCATAAATTCTATTGCATCTTCTCCATTTACTATTCCACCCATACCAAGTATTGGAATATTTACAGATTGTGCCACCTGGTAAACCATTCTAACAGCAATAGGTTTTATTGCAGGGCCTGAAAGTCCACCTGTATTATTAGCTAGAATCGGTCTTTTTGTATTTATATCAATTTTCATACCTAACAAAGTATTAATTAAAGAAACTCCATCTGCTCCTGCATCTTCAGCACCTTTTGCAATTGTAGCAATATCTGTTACATTTGGTGTTAATTTAACAATTAAAGGCATATCTAACACTTTTCTTACATGACTTGTAATTTCTTTTACACCTTCATATGTATTTCCAAATGCCATACATCCTGCTTTAACATTAGGACAAGATAAATTTAATTCAACACCATCTATATCTAATGTATTTAATATTTTACAAAGCTCTACATATTCATCTACTGTACTACCACACGCATTAACTATAATTGCTGTATCAAATTTTTTTAAAAAAGGTAGGTCATTTTGCGCAAAATATTCAACACCAGGATTTTGTAATCCAATGCTGTTAAGCATTCCACTTGCTGTTTCACATATCCTAGGTGATTTATTTCCACTTCTTGGCTTTAAAGAAGTACCTTTAGTAATAATTCCACCCAATTTACTTAAATCAAAAAAATCACTATATTCTCTTCCATATCCAAACGTACCAGATGCAACTGTAACAGGATTTTTCATTTTAATCCCTGCAAAATTAATTTCAGTATTCATAACATCAATTCTCCCTTATTAATATTTTAAAATTTTAATCAAAAGTAGTATATTGCTAGGCAAACAAATAAAAATTTTTGAGATAATACTATTGTATATCGAAAAAATTTTTATGAAGTTTAACGACGCAAGATGCTACTTTTCATTAAAATTAGATCTCTACATCTTTTGCTTGAAACACTGGCCCACCTTTACATACATGCCAATACTCAGGATTTTCTTTTGAACTTCTAGCTGTTTTTACAGCACATCCAAGGCATACTCCCAATCCACATCCCATTCTTTCTTCTAAAGAAATTTGACATGGAATATCTTTTTTTATTGCTAACTCTCTTACAGCTTTAAGCATAGGTAATGGTCCACAAGCATATATTGAGTCAATTTTTCCATCTTCAATATCTTTTTCTAAATAGTTTATTGCAAATCCTTTGTTCGCATAAGTACCATCGTCTGTCGTAATAATTAGATTATTTGATACATTTTTAAATTCATTTTCTAGTAAAACAAAATCCTTACTTCTAAAACCTAAATAAGTGCTAATATTTTTATTATCATTCTTTGCTTCTTTACAAAGCTCATATAAAGGAAATATACCTATTCCTCCACCTATTACTGCAATATTTTGATATTTATCATATTTAAAAGTTCCGCTTCCTAATGGTCCTATTATATCTATCTCATCTCCAACTTCTTTTCTTGATAAAATATTAGTTCCTTCACCTTTAACTTGAAAAATAAATTCTAATATTCCTTTCTCTTTATCAAGATTATGAATACTAATAGGTCTTCTTAAAAAAGGCTCTGTGTTTTTAGATACTCTAATTTCTATGAAATGACCTGGTTTAGCAATATCAACTATTTCTGGTGCTTGTACTTTAAAATGATAAACATCTTCTTTTAATTTTATTTTCTCTAATAACTTTACTTGTAATTTAACAGCCATTATATCTCCCCCTTAATTACTGTTTTTATACGCGTTTAATGCATTTTTTGTTGTAATTGTTATGTTTTTTGGTAATTCATTTAAGTCAAACCATTTCATATCAGTATGTTTAGATTGATTTATTTAGTTCATCTCTCATTCTAATTGCTTCAGCTCTTGTTGCCATAGCATACGCTTCCTCTTTAAATTTATCTTTCCATAAATCAGACTTATATGCACACATTAAACTTCTTGAAGCATTAACAATTCCACCTAATCCATTTTCATCAAAACCTAATGCAATATTTTCAGCTTTTCCACCTTGTGCTCCATATCCAGGTATTAAGAAATATGTATGTGGTGCTAATTTTCTTAACGTTTCTAATTGTATTGGATAAGTTGCTCCAACTACTGCTGAAATACTACTATAATTATATTTTCCTATTAAATCTTTTCCCCACTCTTCTACTAAGTTTGCAACTTTTTTATACACCTCTTGTCCATCTTCTAATTTAACATCTTGTAGTTCTCCAGAAGATGGGTTAGATGTTTTTACTAATATAAACATACCTTTATCATATTTTTTACAATCCTCTATAAATGGTTTAACACAATCTGTTCCCATATAAGGATTTACTGTAACAAAGTCTACATCGAATATAGATTCTTCTTTATCTCCTATTTTTGTTTTTCCTAAATATGCATTTGAATATCCTTGAGCAGTAGAACCTATATCTCCTCTTTTTATATCTGCAATTATAATCATGCCTTTTTCTTTTGCATATTTACATGTTTCATAAAATGCATTCATTCCTGGTATACCAAACATTTCATAAAAAGCAATTTGTGGTTTTATTGCAGGTATAATATCATATGTAGCATCTATTAATGTTTTGTTATACTCTATAATTGCTTTTGATACCCCCTCTAAGTCTTTTGGGTATTTATCTGTAACACATTTTGGTAACATCTCATATCTTGGATCTAATCCCATTACTGTAGGATTGTTTGTTTCTTTTATTTTATCAATTAATCTATCAATTGCATTCATTATTTTTCCTCATTTCTTTTTTATTTAATTTTTATCAGAATATACTATTTTTCCACCTACAATTGTATACTTAACCTTTCCTTTTAACTCTTTACCTATAAAAGGACTATTTTTAGATTTAGATACTATCATATCTTTAGTATAAACATATCTCTCATTTGGGTCAAAAATTGATATATCTGCAATTTTTCCTTCTTCTATTGTTCCTCTATCTATTTTTAATAATTTTGCAGGATTATATGATGTAACTCTAACTAAATCCAAATAACTTAAATCTCCAGTATCTACTAAGTTCATTATTTCAGCAGCTAAAGCTGTTTCAAATCCAATAATACCATTTGGAGCTTTTGATAACTCTCTTTCTTTTTCTTCTTCGCTATGTGGTGCATGGTCTGTTATTATTGCGTCGATTGTTCCTTCTTTAAGCCCTTCAATAATAGCTTGTCTATCTTTTTCTTCTCGAAGAGGTGGATTCATTTTAGCATTTGCTCCAGATTTTAAAACTTCATCTACAGTAAATGTAAAATAATGAGGGCAGGTTTCACAAGTAATTTTTACGCCTCTTTTTTTGGCATCCCTAATCATATTTTTACTTGTTTTTGTACTTATATGGCATATATGCCCCCTTACATTATTTGTTTCAGAAATTACTATTTCTCTGGCTGCCATTATTTCCTCCGCTTCTGGTAAAACACCCTCTACTCCAAGACTATCTGCAACCTTTCCTGCATTTATTGCACCACTTGATACTGAATTTTCTTCACAATGAGATGAAACAAAACTTCCTAAACTATCTGCTTTTATCATAGCTTCTCTCATCATTCTACTATTTACAACTGGCATACCATCATCTGAAAATCCTATTGCTCCTGCTTCTTTTAGTTCATCAAAATTAACTAGTTCTTCTCCTTTTTCTCCTTTACTTACTGATGCAAAAGGTAGAATATTGCAAAGGTTAACTCTTTTTCCTTCTTCTATTATTTTTTGCAAAATAATAGCGCTATCTGGTGTAGGATTAGTATTTGGCATAGGACAAATAGTTGTAAATCCACCACAAACGGCGCTTTTGGCACCTGTTTCGATTGTTTCTTTATATTCAAAGCCAGGTTCTCTTAAATGGCAATGCATATCAATCATTCCAGGTATAATATTTAAATTTGTACAATCAATTATTTCGTCTGCTTTATCGTCAATATTTTTTGCGATTTTTTCAATTCTGTCATTATGAATTAAAATATCAGTTAACTCATCTTTGTTAGTTTTGTAGTCAATTAACCTACCATTTTTTAGTAAAATTCTCATAAAGACACCTCCATATTTTTTCTATATAATATCATTTAATAAATTATTTTTCAATGTTAAATAAACTAAATTTTCTAAATAATTTTTATTATCTTCATAATTATCTCTAATTATTGTTGCATTAATAGGTATTGACTTCTTTTCTAAGTCGACTAATCTATTTTTTATTTTCAAATAATCAGCTACTTTTTCTCCATAAAGTTCGCTATTATAAAAATGTGTTACAGGTATATCTTTTATTATACTTGATAGATATTTCATTTGAATGTTTACACTTTTTTCATCTAATCCATATTGTTTAGGGCTATCATATGCATATAGAATGTGAACTTTTGGGTATAATCTTTTTATCCAATCAGCTCTTTGCTTGACATCTATATCTATAATATCAGTATCATAAACAACACAGTAAACTTCATCCATTTCTTTTAATGCAGTTTCTAATACTAATTGATGTCCTTTATGTAATGGAGCAAATTTACCAATTGTAAAGCCTATTTTTTTACTTTCCATATATTAATATACTCCTAAATTTTTTTAGAATTATATCATGTTTTATATAAAGTTTCAATTTTATTGATTGACAAATAGCATATTTTTAATTAAAATATGCTTAGAATTTAATTTTAGGAGGATTTTTAAAATGTCTGATATTATATCTTATTTATTTGAAACAAATGCAATTAGATTTTGCGAAGAAAACAAACCTTTTTGGTACACATCTGGTAAAATAGGTCCATATTTTATAAACACTCACTTTATATATGGAAGCGAACAAGAAGCTAACGAACTTTTGTCTTTTATTGATGAATCTTTAAATAATAAAATGACTTTACCTAAAAAAGTATTTGATAAAGTTTTAAAGCAATATAATGAAAACAAAATTTATCATGATGTAATAGAGCACATAAAATCTTATATTGAACAAAATATTAATGTAAAAGAGATTGATTATATTTCTGGTGGCGAAAGAAGAGATTGGTTCTTCTCTAACATTATTGCATATTTATTAAATAAACCTCATATTACAATATATAAAGATTTATCAACTGTAGAAAGTAATTTAGATTTTTCACAAACAAAAGAAGTCTCTAATTTAGAAGGTAAAAAAGTATTACATGTTGCAGATTTAATAACAGTTGCATCAAGCTATATAAGAGCATGGATTCCTGCAATTAAAAATCTTGGTTCAAATATTATGTGGTCGTGTGTTGTTGTCGACAGAATGCAAGGTGGAAAAGAAAAATTAGAAGCGGAAGGTGTAAAATCTTTGTCTTTAGTAAATGTAGATACAGACTTATTTAAAAAAGCATTAGAATTAGGATTTATTAATAATAATCAATTAGAATTATTAAATAAATTTTTAAAATCTCCAGATGAATGTATGAGAGAATTTTTAATTAATCATCCTGAGTTTATAGAAAATGCATTAAATTCAGATGAAAAAACTAAAAAAAGAGCAAAACTTTTAGTTGATGGTAATTTGTATAATATATAATAAAAAGATTAATGTATAAAAAATTCATTCATCGAATGTGATTGGAATATATTTAGAATTTCTTTAAAATTTATGGAATAATGTTCGCGTCGAGCGTAGCAAGGACTAAGTGAAAAAGGTTCCATAAATTTTATTAGAAATTTTTAATATATGTATTGAACCGAGATGCAATGAATTTTTTTACATTAATCTTTTCTAAAATCATCTAATTATTATTTTATTACATTCTACAACTGTTACATTATCTTGTATATCTTTCAAAACAGTTGCATTTGCACCAATTTTTACATTATTTCCTATTTTTATTGGTCCGAAGTATTTTTGCTCCTGCACCAACCATAACATTATTTCCTAAATCTGGATGTCTTTTATATTTATCTTTACCAGTTCCTCCTAATGTAGAATTATGATAAATTGTACAATCATTTCCTATTGTTGCAGTTTCTCCTATTACAATTCCCATACCATGGTCTATAAATAATCTTCTTCCTATTTTTGCCCCAGGATGTATTTCTATCCCTGTAAAAAATCTTCCTATTTGTGATACTAGCCTTGCTAAGAATATAAGTTTATGTCTATATAAAAAATGTGCTATTTTATGAAATACTAATATATGAAATCCTGGATATAAAATAATTACTTCTAAAATATTTCTACATGCAGGGTCTTTACTTCTTATGTTTTTTGCATCTTCATATAATTCTTTTATAAAATTCATGCATATCACCTTTATATGATATGATATATTTTTAGTTTTTGACAAATTTGCATTTTATATAGATTTGTGCTATACTTAAGATGCCGAAAGGTTGAAATTCTATTGAGTTCAGACATTCCTGAATAGGAAATACAGAACAATATATGGAGAAAAACAGGGGAATAAAGAAAAAACAAAGAAAGGAAATATATGAATCAAGATATAACAAACAACCAAGTGCAAAAAGCATTTTTAATGCCCTTTTCTAAGGCACTTGAGAAAAACGACATGGATGAGTCATTAACGATTCTATACTATTTTTTAAAAAATCTAAAAGATATACCATGTATAGAAATTGAATTCAAGCTTTCAAAACACCAACAATATAATATTGAAAGTTTGCTTTCAATATTAGAAGAAAGAGAAGAAAGACATTATCTACGAACATCCGATTTTCCTTTGATATATAATACAATAAATTGTAATTTGTGTAATTATGATTTGTATAGTTATTTCTTTAAAAAATCAAATCCTAATTGTTTTACTATGAAAAACCCAGATGTAAACTCCGTTGTTTGTGCACTTGTATGTGCATTATTAACAACATTAAATAATGCATATAAAGAAAAAAATAATGACGATATTTTAGTTGTTCTTTCCTATACAGCAACGTCAGTAAAACAGATTTTGGATTTTATTAGTATAAATAGAAAAAAAGTAGGTATTTCTTTTAATTACCCTAATATTCATAATATCAGTGATTTGACTAATATTACGAATATAGATAAACTACACTATCAAACTATAAAAGAAATAATTAATACGATACGTATTGAATTAGAAAAAATTCTATACAGTTCATCGTATATGTTTCAAAGGATATTTAAATAGTTAGTCCCCCCTGTTTTACCTCCTGCAGTTGTAATACACTGCGGGAGGGTTTTCTTTTTTGTTTTTATTTGTCTTTTATATTAACTTTTCTAATTCTTTTATCTTGTCTCTTAACTCTGCTGCTTTTTCAAATTCCATATCAGCTGCATATTTTAACATCTCATCAGTTAGTTTTGTAATTGTTTCTTTTATATCATCTTCTTTTTCTAATTTGTATTCTACTTCTATATCTTCAATATTCGTAACTTTTATACTATCTCTTACTGACTTATTAATTGTTTTTGGTGTTATATTGTATTTTTCATTATATTCTTGTTGAATTTTCCTTCTTCTATTTGTCTCACTTATTGCCTTTTCCATACTTTCTGTTAATTCATCTGCATACATTATAACTGTTCCATCTGTATTTCTAGCAGCACGTCCTATTGTTTGTATTAATGATCTCTCTGAACGAAGAAATCCTTCTTTATCAGCATCTAATATTGCAACTAGTGATACTTCTGGTATATCTAATCCTTCTCTTAGAAGATTTATTCCAACCAAAACATCAAATTCTCCGAAGTCTTAAATTTCTTATTATCTCCATTCTTTCTAAGGCTTTAGTGTCAGAATGCATATAATTGACCTTTATATCTAAACTTTTTAGGTATTCAGTTAAATCTTCTGCCATTTTTTTAGTTAATGTAGTAACTAAAACTCTTTCTTTTTTCTCGACTCTAATTCTTATTTGTTCTAATAAATCATCTATTTGGTTTGTAACTGGTTTTACCTCTATTTTAGGGTCTAATAATCCTGTTGGTCTTATAATTTGTTCCACAACATTGTCTTTGCTATGTTCTTTTTCATAATCAGCTGGTGTTGCACTAACAAATATAACTTGATTTGTTCTTTCTTCAAATTCTTTAAATGTAAGAGGTCTATTATCAAATGCTGATGGTAATCTAAATCCATAATTCACTAGCGATTCTTTTCTTGCTCTATCACCATTATACATTGCTTTTACCTGTGGTATTGTTGCATGTGATTCGTCAATAAGAAGTAGGAAATCATCTGGAAAATAGTCAAATAATGTATATGGTGGACTTCCTTCAGGTCTTCCACTTATATGTCTTGAATAATTTTCTATTCCAGAACAAAATCCAGTTTCTTTCATCATTTCTATATCAAAATTTGTTCTTTCCTCTATTCTTTGTGCTTCTATTAATTTATTTTGAGATTTGAAATATTTAACACGCTCTTCCATTTCTTTTTCAATTGTAACTATAGCTCTGTCCATCTTTTCCTTTGTGGTTACATAGTGAGAAGCGGGTGAAATTAAAATATGTTTTCTTGTTCCTATTGGCTTTCCTGTTAGAGCATTTATTTCTGTAATTTTCTCAATTTCATCTCCCCAAAATTCAACTCTAATTGCATTTTCTGATTGATCAGAAGGATAAATTTCTACAATATCACCTTTTGCTCTAAAGGTTCCTCTTTTAAAATCTATTTCATTTCTAGTGTATTGCATAGAAACTAATTTTTTTAAAACTGTGTCTCTTGATTTTTGCATACCCGGCCTTAAAGATAACATCATCTCTTGATAATCAATTGGATCTCCTAAACCATAAATGCATGAAACAGATGCAACAATTATTACATCTCTTGTTTCAAATAATGATAATGTTGCCGAATGTCTTAATTTATCTATTTCATCATTAATAGATGAATCTTTTTCTATATATGTATCTGTTGATGGAATATAACTCTCTGGTTGGTAATAGTCATAATAAGATACAAAATATTCAACATTGTTCTCAGGGAAGAACTCTTTGAATTCGGAATATAATTGTCCAGCTAGTGTTTTATTGTGTGCTAAAACAAGAGTTGGTTTTTGTACTTTTTCAATTATATTTGCCATTGTGAAAGTTTTCCCGAGAACCCGTAACGCCTAGAAGTGTCTGGAATTTCTTACCTTCTTTTATTCCGTTTGATAGATATTCTATTGCCTTTGGTTGGTCTCCAGTTGGCTTATAATTTGATACTAATTTAAACATTTTTTTATCTCTCCTTTGGTTTTGTATTAACCAATAGGTGTATTTTACTGAATTCAATTTGGAATTATCAAGCCTAAATTTTAGTCCATTTTGGGTCGTTTTACGAATAAGGTCACAAAACTATTTTTTTAAAACTTCATTTACCTAGATAATACTATAAAAACTAAATCGTATTAATTATATCACACCGCAGTTAAAACTGCAAACAAATGTCTATAATTTTAATAATTATGTAAATAAAAAACAGAAAACACTTCAAATTCATTGATTCATATGGTATAATAACCATTAAAAACGAGTTCGTTGTCTCAATAAAA
>JAXJYD010000038.1:0-2592 GCA_036307105.1 Clostridia bacterium
TATTTTGTTTAGTAAGATTTTTTTAGTTCAAGTAAATTATACCAAACAAAAGAGGTTTTTTCTTTATTTTCACGTAAATTTCATAATTCTGTGGATAACATATCCGTAAATTTTCAAAAAATACCGAAACTTAAATATATTGCTTTATTGTAAAATATATGCTATACTAACTAACATAGGAAATGATGATAAGCAGATGTGGTTTTGCCACCAATTATACGAATTATCGTAGGAGAGGTGGTGATGTTTATGGTTAAAGTGATACTATTTTTTATAATATCATTTATGTTATCTTTAACATTAAACGTTGCCTTAACAGCAGTTCTGTATAAGAACTGGGTTGATAAGCAACTACATAAATAAAAAAAGCTCACATCTGTAAAATTTGACGATTTAGATGTGAGTTTTTCTATCTATATCGGCAAAACCACGTTTGTGGATTTGTCATTTCCTATATTTATTATACAAAGAATTATTGGATTTGTCAAACAATTTCATAATTATTTTTATCTTTCTAATAGACTTTTTAATTTACTAATAATTCCATTATTCTTTCTAGACCTTTTTTCTTCTTGATACCTTTGTTCACAGATTTGATAGAAATCTGTGTTTATTCTACTATCTAAAAGAGTAAAATCAAAATCCTTTTCTCTAAATAAAAAATCTGTATCAATAATGACTAACTCTCCTTTTTGCAAAGGATTATCTTTTCTTAATGTTTCTGGAATATATCCAACAGTTTCATTTTTTACATATAAAGGTTCTTTAAAATGTGCTATATTATCTTTTTCTAATCTGCCAAGATTTTCTCTTTTTGCATCCAGCCATATAATCCCGTCATCTCTTAATTCTTTATAAATTAAATAGGCATCTTCATCTGTAATTGAATTATCAGGTTGTATATATTCAGAAATTTCAATATATAAATTACTAAAACCTGATAATATTTTTCTTCTAATCAACGGCTGTAATATTCTTCTGTGATAAGGTATTTTATCAGTCAATCTATTTTTTCCAAATTTAATAACTTTATTACCTAATTTGTATACATTTGTAAGAGTTCCCGTTCCTATATACTTTAGTTCTGATATGTCAGTATTTTCATTTTTAGATATTTCATCTACTATCGAAGTAAGTCCATATAAAATCGTAGAATCCATAAATTTAGGTTTTATTCCAGTCATCTTACATACTATGGCTGAATGAACTTCTTTAAACATTTTTGAATCTAATTGTTTTAGTTTTCCTAATAAATCTGTTTTTACTAATAATTTCATATCACTACAATTAATTATTTGTTCCATATTACTACATATATATCCAATCTCATTATTTGCTATCAAATCATTAATAAACTCATCTATTGTATAATATTTAATTCTAATTCCTTCATACATATCATAAATATATTTAAATCTTTCTTCAAAATTCATTTCTTGCGTCATACTTAATATTGTTTCTATTCCAAACATTCTACATATAACATCAGAGTTATAATATAGAGTATTTCCCATTTCAGGAATGTTATGTATTTCTTTTATAAGAAACATTATATTTTGTTCATTGCATAAAATTATGTGTGACTAATAATACTTAACTCTTCTTTAACTGTTTTAATGTGTTTCCTTGAATCGTTAATAAGTTTTTTGGTATATTTATTTGTTATATACATAATTATAAAACAAATAAAATTTCCACTTATTATATATATTGCTAATGCTATTGCATAAGCAATATATTCAGGCGTAAAAAAGGGTTTAACAACCATTCCATACGCCACCATAGCTAAAATAAATATAGCTATAGAAGAAAACGTAAGAGCTAAATAGTATTTTTTCATTTGTTTATCCTCCTTAAAAATTATTTTAAGAAATAAAAGTCTGACCAAAGGCATATTAGCCTTACTTTTATAAACATGAGTATAACATATTTTATGTAAAATTACAAACTTTAACAATATTAAAATATTTTATTATTTGTATTCTTAATAATTATTATTAAGATCTTAATTATAATAGATGAGTCTATGATTAAAATAATAACACAGAAAGTTAAGAGAAATGAAGAGATTAAAAAAGAATAACAAATAGTAAAGAAAATCGCTATTCAATTATTTCTAACTGAATAGCGATTAATTATGAATTAGGCTTAGATTTCCTCAATATAAACTACAGAAGTCCACGGAAACATCCTATTTCTATTTCCAGGAGATTCATTAGTAATTATTGTTACACCAATTTCGCTAAAAGTTTTGATGTAACCATAGTACTCATAGACAGAATCTCCATACTTGAATTTGACAACAATTTTTGTATTATTGTCCATCCAATTTAACAAGCACTCATTCATAATAATTTCTACCTCCAAAATTTGTTTTTATTTTATGTTTTGGCCTATGATGTAAACACGAGGTTTACGTAGAAAAAGGTATATTAACCTAAATCTATTTATATTATATCACACCGCAGTTAAAACTGCAAACAAATGTCTATAATTTTAATAATTATGTAAATAAAAAACAGAAAACACTTCAAATTCATTGATTCATATGGTATAATAACCATTAAAAACGAGTTCGTTGTCTCAATAAAA
>JAXJYD010000039.1:0-1659 GCA_036307105.1 Clostridia bacterium
CGTTAATTAAAAAAGTAATTTCTATTTAAGATAATATAAATATATTTTCATATTACATCATGACTTATTGTAAGATTAAATGCAATTTAGTATAATTAATATATGTAGATGTTTCTTTTGAAAGGAGCAAAGTTATGGCTATTAAAGGTTCTCATCTTTCTTTAGAGGAAAGAAAAATTATTGAAGAAAATATTTGCAAAGGATTAAGAAAATTTGAAACGGCAAAAGAACTTAATAGAAGTCAATCAACAATAGGCAAAGAAATAAAAAACAATAGAAAAAGAAGATATTCTCAATTAGAAGATTCTCCATGGTTATGTAAGCATTATAACGAGTGTAAAGTCTGTATTGGAAAATGTAGAGATTTCGAAGAAATATCATGCTTTAGAAGAGACCGTTTTATTGGAGCTTGTAATTGTTGTCCAGAAATTAAAAGGTGTAAAAAAGCAAAATTTTTTTATTACGCAAATGTAGCACAAAAGAATTATGAATACACTTTAAAAGATTCAAGACAAGGTGTTAATCTCAATACGACCGAACTTTATGAATTAGCACATATAATATGTCCATTAATTAAGCAAGGACAATCTATATACACTATTTTAGAGAATCATAAAGAAATTACTCAATGTGAAAAAACAATTTATACATATATAGAAATGGGCTTATTTAAAGATTGGGGAGTTACCAGTATTGATTTAAGAAGAAAAGTTACAAGAAAAATTAGAAAGAAAAAGAAACTTAAGAAAAGATCTGAACCAGCAGATTATACAGGAAGAAAATATGAGGATTATTTAGAATATATAAAAAATAATCCAACATTTGCAACAACAGAAATGGATACTGTTTATAATAATCAAAGTGGACCATATATACAAACATTCATCTTTGAAAATACAGGATTAATGATAGGAGTTTTAAAAAAACAGAAAACAGCAGAAGAAATGTCTAATTCATTAAATTATTTTCAAGACATTTTACCAGATGAGATGTTTAAAAAATTATTTGGATTATTATTAACAGACAGAGGAAGTGAATTTGCAAAGCCAAATCTCTTTGAAATTAACCATGAAACAGGTGAAATTAGAAGTAAAATATTTTATTGTGATGCACAAATGTCAAGTCAAAAGCCACATGTAGAAAATAATCATATTTTTGTTAGAGATATTATAAAAAAGAAAGCAAAAACAAATGATTTAACGCAGGACAAGCTTAATTTAATGTTTTCTCATATAAATTCAGTAACAAGAAAATCACTTGGTGGTAAAACACCATATGAAGCATTTAAATTTTTTTATGGAAAAGAAACATTGGATAAATTAAATATACAAGAGATAGCAAAAGATAAGGTTACACTACAACCTTATCTTTTAAACATTAAATAAAAATAAAAAATTTCTAAAAAAGAAGCATCTACATTTAACTTTATATGTCACTGTTGTGACACTACTTAAGTGAATAGAAATTAATCTTACACAAAAAAATTTTAATTTGAATTCACTCGCTTAAAGTCGCCCTTTTTTCTTATTTATATCTTTATTTTACACTAAAACCGAAGAAAAAGCAATTTCTTCTCACCAATTTTATGCTTATAAATAGCATTTAAACGGTAATTAGAAATTACTTTTTCTAAATAGATTTTACTTTTTCAATTGACCA
>JAXJYD010000040.1:0-2890 GCA_036307105.1 Clostridia bacterium
CTTTATGGATATTTGGTTATTGTTCGATACAATTATACCATAAAAAGAGGGGGGTATCATTTTTTTGATACAAAAAAGTGATACAATCCTTAAAAATACAGGAGTGTAGCTAAATAAAATATTAAATTAGTTTACACTACCCAAAAGTAAAAGAAGGTAGTAAAAATGAAAAAAATAAACGGAATAATAATGCAATATTTTGAATGGTATATGGACTGCAACCAAGGATTATGGAATCAAATTAAAGAAAATGCTGAAAAATTATCAAAAGCAGGAGTTACTGCAATGTGGCTTCCACCAGCATATAAAGGGTTTGGTGGCAAAGATGAAGTTGGATACGCAGTTTATGATGTATACGATCTAGGAGAATTTGATCAAAAAGGAACTATCAAAACAAAATATGGTTCAAAAGATGAATACTTAGAAGCAATAATGGCATTAAAACAAGCCGGAATAGAAAGTTATGCTGATATAGTTTTGAATCATAAAATGGGAGCAGATGCACTTCAAACAATTCCTGCAACAAAAGTAGAATGGGGAAATCATAATGCAGAAAATGCTCAGAAAGAAACTGTAAAAGTTGCGACAAAATTTACATTTCCAGGAAGAAAACATAAATATTCGGATTTTGAATGGAATTGGACCGATTTTGATGGAATAGATTATAACAGTGCAACAAACGAAAATGCAATCTTCAAATTTATTAATAAAAAATGGGGAGACGAAGTTGACGAAGAATATGGAAATTATGATTATTTAATGGGCGCAGACTTAGATTTTGGTAATCCAAGAGTTGTAAAAGAATGTACAGATTGGGGTAAGTGGTATCTAGATTTTACAAAAGTTGATGGATTTAGACTTGATGCTGTAAAACACATAAATGCAGATTTTTATGATAAGTGGATTCAAGATTTACGTGAATATAGTAAAAAGGAATTATTTGCAGTTGGAGAATATTGGTCAGCAGAAGTTGATAAATTGCATAGATATATTACAGAAACAGAAGGAAAAATTTCATTATTTGATGTGCCATTGCATTATAATTTATATAGTGCATCAAAAGATCCAAATTATGACTTATCAAAAATATTAGAACATACTTTGGTAAAAGAAAATCCATGTATGGCAGTAACATTTGTTGATAATCACGACACACAACCAGGTCAAGCTTTGGAAAGCTTTGTAGAAGAATGGTTTAAGCCAATTGCGTATTCTATTATTTTATTAAGAAATGATGGTTATCCATGCGTATTTTACGGAGATTATTATGGAATACCACATAATGATATAAAGCCAATGGAAGTTTTAAATACATTGATGGAGGTTAGAAAAGAAAGAGCCTATGGAGTTCAACACGATTATTTTGACAATAATAATTATATTGGATGGACTCAAGAGGGAGATGAAGAACATATCAAATCTGGAATTGCTGTTGTAATTTCTAATGCAGGAGACGGTTTTAAAAGAATGTATGTAGGCACTCAAAATTCAGGTGAAGAGTATATTGATGTTTTGGGTAATTGTGAAGAAATTGTTACTGTTGATGATGATGGTTGCGCTAATTTTTCTGTTAAAGGAAAAAGTGTATCAGTTTGGGTGAAAAAATGATAATTTGTTAATAAAACGTTTCGTATATAAATATTAATTGTTATGGAATAAAATACTTTACATAAATTGACTTTTGCTTTAAAATTTGTTACAATAGGTTCATAACAGTTAATAGCAATAAAGCCAAGTATATTGGCTAGACAGGAGGAAAATATGGAGACTAAAAGTATGTATTATGAAATCAAAGTACGGATAAAAAATCAAATGAGTAACAACGGGTTTGTAAAAGTTGAGATATATGATGGCATCCCTTGTATTTCAGGTTACTTAACAGGTGATATATTCATTAGTTTAATAGAAGACGAGGATAAGTTTAAATTTTCTTACTATGAGTTTAAATATGTAAAGCAAACAGAAAAAGAAATAATAGGAAAATATGACAATTTATTTGAATTTTCAATTAATTTAGAAGATTTTATTTTACCAGCAACCTATACTTACAGGGACATAGAAATTGACATTAATTATCAAATAAATGATCCTGCTAAAATTAAAGAATGTAATACATTGTTAAAAGAGGTTTTCAATGACGAAGGGTAATACCTTCGTTTTTTTATATAATAGGAAATTCCTCTGAATTTCCTATTATATAAAATCTAACTGCACACAAAATTATTTCATAATTTTCTTGTAATTTTATTAAAAAGATTGTAATTTATATAAAATTTTATTAAAATGTAGATGGTGATAATATGAAAAAATTAATAAAAAGTTTTAAATATGCATTTGAAGGAATAATAACAGGAATAAAAGAAGAACAAAATATGAAAATACATATATTTATGATGATATTCGTTATAATATTTGGAATTATACTTAAAATTAGTAAAATAGAATGGATAATATGTATAATTTTATTTGGATTAGTAATATCATTAGAATTAATCAATACAGCAATTGAAAATACAGTTGATTTAATAACACAAGAAACA
This sequence comes from Clostridia bacterium, assembly GCA_036307105.1. Classification (GTDB taxonomy): domain Bacteria; phylum Bacillota; class Clostridia; order TANB77; family CAG-508; genus CAG-269. The sequence goes on from JAXJYD010000040.1 coordinate 2,541, forward strand.
AATCCAAAAGCAAAAATTGCAAAAGACACAGCTGCAGGAGCTGTGTTAGTATCAGCAATTGCATCAGCTGTAATAGGAATTATGATATTTTTTCAACCATTGGGGACGTTGATTAATTGGTTGTTTAATAGTTAAAATATCGAAAAACAATAAAAAAGTATTGATAAATAACAAATGATAATATAAACTGATGGCATATAAAATAAAAAGATAGTGTTAAGTAATCTATGAAAAAATAGAATATGAAAATATTATTAAGGATTTTAAATTTAGCACATTGAAAAGTTAAAAATATATCAAAAATTTGCATGATAAATAACTTCTGCTAGAAAGATTTTAGCGATATTTGA
>JAXJYD010000041.1:0-113866 GCA_036307105.1 Clostridia bacterium
AATTATTTTGTTTAGTAAGATTTTTTTAGTTCAAGTAAATTATACCAAACAAAAGAGGTTTTTTCTTTATTTTCACGTAAATTTCATAATTCTGTGGATAACATATCCGTAAATTTTCAAAAAATACCGAAACTTAAATATCGCTTATATTTTCATCTTTTATCTCTAAGAATCCATTATCATTCACACTAAAATTGTTTAAATTATTATTTTTTAAAATTTTTATAAACTGTTCTCTAGATTGTTCTGATACCCAAATTCCTTTACCAATTGGTCTTTTTTCTAATATTTTCTTTATTTCATCTTCTTCTGGTTTGCCATCTTTTAGTATTCCAGCCAAATCTACATCAAATTGTACTTCAGGTTTTATTTGAATTATTTTTCTTCCATCATGTTCTGTTTCTATTTGGTAAATGTCTGTTTTTCCCTTTGCGTTTATTGTCTCTTTTATTCTTTCTATTTCATCATTTTGTTCTGATTGTCCTGCTTTGTTCTCTATAATTTCATTATTATCTTTTTTTTGATTTGATACATCCAAATCACCCTTATTGCTAGAATTAAAGATAATAGCTAATATAAATCCTATTAAAATAAATATTGCAATAACAGAAATAAATATTTTTTTCTTCATAAACATTCTCCTTAACTTTTACTATGTCTTCCTTTTGAAAAATTTTTTATTAATATAAAAATTAATATTGTAAATATGAAAATAATTGCTATAATTATTGGAATTTCATATTGTTTTATATTATTTTCTTGTTCTGTTTTTTCTTTTTCTTGTGTATCATTCAATTGCTTATTTTCGATTATTACTTTGTTTTTTAAATTTATAGTATATACATTTAAATTTCCATTTTCCGCTATTACATTTATATTAATAATATTTTCTTCTCCTATTTTAATTTGTCCATCTCCCTTAATTGTTGCATTTTCATCTTCTGTTTGAGCTATTATATTTAATTTTTCTATTGGTGTGTTATTTAAATCTACTGTATATTCATTTACTTTACTATCAAATTCAGGTGAAATTTTAAATCCTTCTATTTCTAAATTATTCAAAAAATTATTATTGGATTTTCCTAAATACTGTTCTGCAGTAATGTTATTCTTTTCTTGTTCTTCCTTATACTCTTCGACAAGTTTTTCTCCATCTTCTGAAGAAAAATCAGTATAACCAGAACTATCTGGAGGAATAGGAATATCAACTATTCTTCCAACCCCATAGACTAATTCATTTAAACTTAATATAAACATAAATATTACTACTTCCAATACAATATAAATAATCTTTTTCAATTTTATCCTCCTCTTATTTTAAAAAGAATGGCAAACATTTTTTTATTTACCATTCAATTTATCTTTAATTTATTTTTCTTAAGAAATTTGTTGCAACATATCCTTGTGTTCCATCATCAAAACATACATAGTCCCACCAATATCCACTTCCATAATATTTTCCTGTTGAAACTCTAGTTCCTCTTGTATTATCTGATACTGCTCTTATTATTGAATAATTGGTTCCTGCTCCAGTTCTAACATTTGTTCCTGAGCCATCGCTAGTTTTTACATATACTCTATCATTACAATTTGCTTCAATATTATTATCTAATACTGTTATATTTCCATTTGGTCTTTCAGATACGCTTCGTGGCATATTTTCATAAACTGGAATTATGAATTTAATTTTATTATCTAGAATATTTGATTCTTCATATGTATCTCTTAAAATTGATGCTTCACTATATGCTGCTGATAAATTTTGCATATATTGATGATTATAAAAACCACCTCCACTTGCTGGATTTACATCAAATTTATTTAAATATAATGTATTTTGTTGCACATCTAAATAATAACTTTTTATTATTCTTATTCCACCTTCTAGTCCTTTTGACATAGTGTTCCATCCATCTCTTTTTGCCCTTGCTAGTGCTGTTTCAACATCGTTTCCAACTTCCGCTCCTATATTAAATGGATTAAAATATAAATTCCCATCTCCGCCATTCATATATATGGTAGCTGAGCCATCTATACCTTGTTCTTGGAATAATCTTGCTAGTGCATAATATGGATTAATTCCTACTCTTTCACATACACTTCTAAATTCTTCTGCATAAGATTGTAAAAATGTACCATTCACTTGATATTGTATTGATTCCAAAGTAGCTCCAGCACTTTCATAATTTGATAAATCAACAAATTGGAAAATATCTTTATCATTTAAGAAATTTCTAGCATCCATAAAATATGCAATTCCTTTATAAGATGCAGAAGCCCATACTCCGCTAACATATGGAGCTGGAGCAATCCAATCTCCTTTATATGATGGAGTATATACTAAATTGCCTCTTTTACCAGCATACTCGTATTCTGATTGCACTGCAGTATTGAAATCAATTGTGGTATATAAGATCTCAAACTCCCAATTTGGATGTTGTATTGCTAATTGATTTATCTTATCAGATATTCCTGGATATCTATTAGAATCTAAGTTAACAGCCTTTTTTAGGTTATACATGTAAAGCATCTGATTATTACTATCTACAGTTTTTGATAATATCAATTGTGCTCCATTGGTTATATTTCCTTCAACAGTTATTGAAAGCTGTGGATTTGCAAAAGAGGATATTACCCATCCATTTATTTTACTATCTCTTAATAACCATTTTTGTGAATTTTCATTTCTATATTCATCTTGAACTATATAAGTTCCTTCTTTTATCTTATTATTCTGTACTGTTAAGCTCTTTCCTGTATATTTTGATGTTATTTTATAATATCCATCTATATATTCTATATTGAATTTCTGGTATTCGTATTCACGATATATTCCTATACCTATTTTTGAATTATTCTCTCTACTTGCTCCTAATATCTCAAAAGATTTAGTTGCATCTGCTCCTATAGCTAAGTTAAATAATCCATCTTCTTTTACTCTTTCAACTTTATTTAAGTTGTATGTATAAAACATTTGCTTATCATTATTGTATTTTTGACTCAATATTAATTTTGAACCATTTTCTATACTGCCGTTTATTGTAACAACTAATTGTGGATTTGTAAATGATGCTATTATCCATCCGTTTATTTTACTGTCTATCATCAACCACTTTTGTCCATTTTCTTCTTTGTAATCATCTTGAACTATTGATACTCCTGAACTTATATCGTTATCTAGTACTGTTAGGCATTTTCTAGTGTCCATTGATGAAATTTTGTAATATCCAGCTGATTGATATTCAAAATAGAATTTTTGTGAAGAAATATTGGTATACTCATCTATGTCTATTATTGCATTGTTTTCAATTGATCTATCATATACATTCATCGTTTTACTAGGATTTTTTCCGACAGCTAATTTATATATTCCATTTGCCTTCACATTTTCTTTACTAGTTATATCATATAAATATAGCATCTGTTTGTCATTATTTTCATTTCTAGATAATATTATTTTGGATCCATTTACAATATTTCCATTTACTGTTATTGATAATTGCGGATTTACATATGATGAAATTACCCATCCATTTATTTTACTATCACTAAAAATCCATTTTTGTGAATCCAATCCTTGATAATCACATTGTACTAAATTTGTTCCCTCTTCTATTATTCCGTCTTTAGCAGTTAAACTCTTTCCTGTATGCATTGCAGTTATTTTATAAAATCCTTCTGGTTGATATTCAAAATAAAATTTCTGTTGCATTCCATTTCCGATAATTCCATATATCAACTATAGTGTTTTCTTCAATTCCTGCTCCAATTACTTCTAGTGCTTTTGAAGAATTACTTCCTATTGCCATCTTATAAATTCCATTTTCTTTTGGCTTTTCTTCTTTACTTACTCTATATGTATAAAGCATTTGTTTTTCACTATTTACAGTTTTTGATAACACTAATTTTGAACCATTCTCTATGTTTCCGTGTATACTTAATGATAATTCAGGATTAACAAAAGATGATATTATCCAGCCATTTATGTGAGTATCTCTCAGTATCCACTTTTGTGAATCTAATTCTTGATAATCATATTGTACAATACTATTTCCATCTGTTATTTTTCCATCCTTAGCTGTTAAACTCTTTTTAGAATACATTGAAGTGATTTTATAATATCCTTCTTTTTGATATTCTAAATAAAATTTTTGTTGCAATGCACTTCCGATAAGTCCATATGTCTATTTCAGAATCATTCTCTATTGTTCCTCCCTGTATTTCTATTACTTTGTTTGGATTTTTTCCAATTGAAAATTTATAAATCCCATCATTTTTTGTTCTTTCTTCTTGAACAATGTTATACATATAGAACATTTGACTATCATTATCAATTGTTTTTTCTAATACTATTCTTGCTCCATTTTCTATATTATCTTTTACGCTTATTGATAAATCACTATTAACAAATGATGATATTATCCAACCATTTTTATGACTATCTCTCAATATCCATTTTTGTGAATCTTTCCCTTGATAATCAGATTGTATAATTTGTGTTCCTTCTTTTATTTCATCATTTTGTACAGTTAAGCTTTTCCCTGTATGCATTACTGTTATCTTATAATACCCATCTTTTTGATATTCTAAATAAAACTTTTGTTGTAATGCATTTCCGGTAATTCCATATATCTACAATTGCGCCATCAGTTTTTTCTCCCCCTTGAATTTCTATTACTTTTTCAGGTTTTTTACCTACAGCTATTCTATAGACTCCATTATCTTTATTTTTTTGTTCATTATCATAAGCATATGCTTTGTTTTGTAAAACACTTAATAGAATCAATAATATTACAATAATAAAAAAATATTTCTTTTTTTTCAATTATATCACCTCAATTCTTTATTATAATCTAATAATTTTTAAGCAAATTCAAAGTTCCATTAATAAATTTGTTAACATATCCATTCTGAACTAATTCACTATGAGAATTAATATTAGGTAACTCCAGTAACATGGACCTTGTATTCGGCACTGTTCTTGCCCAATTAATGAAATATCCATTTCCATATGAATAAATATGATTATTTATATTAAATTCATTTCTATAGTATTTGCCAATTTCATAATCTCCTATTGTTTCATTTAACCATCCATGTACATCAATTACTATATTTTGTGTTCCAGAATGATTTAAAATAAAATTCCTTATAGCTTCTGCTTCATATGCTTGTAATGGTTGTTCTCCGTTATAATTTCTTCTATCTTTTATTGATTTGTACCCCACTGGAAAACATCTATTCATGTCTATTCCAACATTTCCTTGTGCCCAACTATAAAGAGTTGTTCTTCCTGGTCCATTCTTATCCCATCCATTATATTCCCCATCAGGATTTAAAGACGGAAAAATATATACAGTATATTTTTCTATATAATCATCAGGATAATATTTTTTTAAATAATCAAATAATTCGTCTGCTATATATGTTAATTCTTGTCCATCTCTATAATATGAATCTTCAAACCCATGAATAGCAAATGCTAAAAATAAATGTTTCTTTCCATTTCCAATTTTATAATATTTTAATTGATTTCCTCCAGTTCCTTTATATATTAAACCTGAATTTCCATATATTCCTTCAATTATATTCTTATCTACATACTTAATAACATAAAACATTTGCTTATTATTATCTTCTGTTTCACTTAAAATTAACTTTGAACCATTCTCTATATTGCCATTTACACTTATTGATAAATTTGGATTGTTTAATGGTGATATAACCCAACCATTTTTATGACTATCTCTTAATATCCATTTTTGTGAATTCAATCCCTGATAATCATATTGTATTATTTGAGCTCCTTTTTTTATTTCATTATTTTGTACAGTTATACTTTTTCCTGTATGCATTGCTGTAATCTTATAAAACCCTTCTGGCTGATATTCAAAATAAAATCTTTGTTGCAATGCGTCTCCGATAATCCCATATTCCAATTATAGCGTTATTTTGCTCTGATGCACCTTGTACTTCTATTACTTTTTTAGAATCAATACCATTTGCTATTTTATATATCCCATCTTCCTTTGTTTTTTCTTGATTCGTTATATTATAAATATACATCATTTGATTGTCTGTGCTATTTTCGTTATCTAGAATTAATTTTGATCCATTCTGTATTTCATTTTCTATACTTATTGCTAATTCTAGATTACTTATAGGAGAAATAATCCAACCATTTTTCTGACTATCTCTTAATATCCATTTTTGAGAATCTAGCCCTTGATAATCATATTGTACTATAGAAGTTCCTTTTTTTATTTCATTATTTTGTACAGTTATGCTTTTTCCTGTATGCATTGCCATAATTTTATAAAAACCTTCTGGCTGATATTCAAAATAAAATTTTTGTTGTTGTGCATTTCCGATAATCCCATATATCAATTATTGAATTATCTAGTCTGTCCGCTCCACGCACTTCTACTACTTTATCTGGACTTTTTCCTATTTCAATTTTATATATTCCATTCTTCTTTTTTTGTTCTTCTTTACTAATGTTAAATAAATATAATAATTGATTATCATCATCTTTAACTTTATCTAGTATCAGTTTGGAATTATTTTTTATGTTTCCTTCTACTGTTATTGCTAATTCTGGATTACTTAACGGAGAAATTACCCATCCAGCTATATGACTATCTCTTAATATCCATTTTTGTGAATCTAATCCCTTATAATGATATTGAACAATTTCTTTGTTTTCTTGAATAATATTGTCTTTTACCATCAAACTTTTTCCAGAATTCATAGAAATAATTTTATAAAAGCCTTCTTTTTGATATTCAAAATAAAATTTCTGCTGAATAGTATCATTATAGTCAAGAATATTTAAATTAATTAAATTGTCTTTTTTTCCATCTAATACATTAAATACTTTATTAGGGTCTTTTCCTATTGCAATTTTATAAATACCATTTGTTTTTTTCCTTCATCTAAGCTTAAATTAAACAAATAAAACATTTGATTATCTTCTTTTTTTATGGTTTTTAATATTAATCTTGACTCATCTTGTATTGATTCTTCTATAGTAATACCTAGATTAGGAGCACTTAACGGAGCAATAATCCATCCATTTATTTTACTATCAATCAGAATCCACTTTTGCGAATCCAAATCTTGATAATCATATTGTACTATTGAAGCTCTTTCCTTAATTTCATTATCTTTAATAGTTATGCTCTTTCCTGTATGCAATACAGTTATTTTATAATACCCCTCTTGTTGATATTCAAGCTGAAACTTTTGATGTAATGCATTTCCGAAATTCATTAATAACTAAGTTTGCATTATCTGTTTTTTTTCTATCTTCCACTTCTAATGATTTTCTAGGATTTACTCCCACTGCAATCTTATATGTACCATTATTTTTTTTATTTTCTTCTTGACTTATATTGATTAGATAAAACATTTGATTATCATCATCAACGGTATTTGATAACATTAATGTTGAACCATTTTCTATGTTACCATTTATGCTAATTGATAATTCATTATTAATAAAGGAAGATATTACCCATCCATTCTTATGACTATCTCTTAATATCCATTTTTGAGAATCTAAACCTTGATAATCACATTGCACTAATTGTGAACCTTTTTTTATGTCATTCCCCTCTACTGTTAAACTTTTTCCAGTATGCATTGCAGTTATTTTATAAAAACCTTCTGACTGATATTGAAAATAAAATTTTTGTTGTTGTGCATCTCCGATAATCCCATATACCTGCTATTGCATTGTTTGAAATATCCGCCCCTTTTATTTCTATAGATTTACTAGGATTTTTCCCTACGACTATCTTATATACTCCGTTAACTTTATTGTAATTACCTTTTTTTACATTCTCAATTTTTTCATTACTATTTTTAACTAAAGAATTTGATATTTCATTATTTATTTCATCTTCTTTTTTATTATCGCTTTCATTTTCATAAATATCGTTTTCGCTTCTTTCATCTTTTATTTCATTTTCTGTACTAATATTTGAAAAGATATTAGTATCATTATTGTTATTTTCTTTATTTTCTTTATTAGTATTCAAAATGCTATTGTTATCATACTCATTATTATTTTCCGCATAACATACACTTATATAGCATTCTAAAATTACGCTTATAATTATCAAAAATAATACAAAATTTTTTTTTATCATACAAACCTCATCCTTTTCAGATAAATTATAATATACCAATAATATTGTGTCAAGAACATTATAAAATATATTTTATGGAAATTTTTCACATTTTTATCATAAAAAAAGCAAGTCATTCACTTGCTTTTTTTTTGATATTTATTTGTTTTACAATAAATGCATTTTTGTTTTTCTCTATATATTATATTATATTTCTTCCGCAAATCTTTTTTGTAATCTTTTAAATATCCAATACCCAATAATAGTAATTATTATACTAATTCCAAATACTAATCCTAAAGATGCTAAATCGGGCATTTCTTTATAATAAAATATGCTTCTAAATCCATTTATTACATATGTCATTGGATTATATTGAATTATCCATTGAAATTCTTGAGGAATTTGTCCAGGAGCATATACTATAGGTGTCGCATAAAATAATAATTGTAATGTAATTCCTATAAAATGCTGTAAATCTCTAAAAAATACCGTTATACTTGATACAATGAACGAGATTCCCATTAATAAAAAATATTGTACTATCAATACTACAGGATAGAAAATAATGTATTTACTAATTCCTACTCCGTATCCTATAACAAAAGCTAATATTATAACAGTTGATATAATAAAATTTATGGCTTCACTTGTCACAACAGAAATCGGTAATATTTCTCTTGGAAAATAAACTTTTTTTACTATATTCCCATTTTCAACAATAGTAAATGAAGCTCTTGAAATTGCTGTTGCAAAAAATGTCCAAGGTATTAAACCACAGCATATAAATACTGTATAATTATCTACAGCACCACCTCGCATCAAAAGCGGAAATATTAATGCATATACTGTAATTTGCAAAAGAGGATTTAAAAATGACCAAAAAACTCCTAAAAAAGAATTTTTATATTTTCCTCTAACATCTTTACTTATATTAGTCTTCAATAGTTCTCTATATGCAAATAACTCTTTAAAAACTTTCATTTTTTCCTCCTATTTTGTTTCTTCTATATATTCTTTAATAACTTCATCTGTCTTTCCATCCATTCTTATAACACCTTTATTAAGCCATACAGCTCTATCACACAGTTCTTTTGCCGAGTCTAATCCATGTGTTACAAACACCATGGTTTTTCCTTCTCTTTTTAATTCTTTCATTTTTTCAATACATTTTGCTTGAAAATGTTGATCTCCTACCGATAATATTTCATCTACTAACAAAATATCAGCATCTACATTTATAGCTACTGCAAAAGCTAATCTCATATACATTCCTGAAGAATATGTTCTAACTGGATTATCAATATAATCTTTAAGTTCAGAAAATTCAATAATCTGTTCCAATCTTTTATCAATCTCTTTTCTGGTAAGTCCAAAAATTGATGCATTAAAATATATATTTTCTCTTCCAGAAAAATCAGCATGAAATCCAGCTCCCAACTCTAATAAAGAAGTTAATTTTCCATTAGTTATTATTTTTCCCTTATTAGGATATATTATTTTTGTCATTAATTTTAGTAGCGTTGATTTTCCACTACCATTAACTCCAATTAAAGCCACAGCCTCCCCTTTTTTTATTTTTAGATTTATACCTTTAAGAACCTCTCTTACTTCTTTTCTATTTCTTTTCCAAAAAAGCATTTTTTCTTTTAGACTGTTTGCTTTATCTAAATAAACATCAAATGTTTTATAAACATCTTTTACCTCAATTGAATATTCTTCATTTTCCTTCACTTTTTTCCTCCTTAATTGCATAAAATATTATCGTTTTAATATCTCTTTAATTCTTCTTTTTAAAGTCTTTCTATCATAGATTGTATAATATAATAATCTAATAGGTCTACTAAATTTTTCTAAATCAACTATATTATAATTCAAATCACTTTCTTTTTCTATATTTACTTTTTTATTTAATAGATAATCCATATTATGTTGGTTTTTATTATTTCTCTCTTCAACCCATTCTTCTGTTATCGGTTTTATCTCTTTTCTTCTTATTGTATCTTCGAAGTCTATTGATTTAAACATTAACATATCTATCTTCTTTGAAGAATTTATATAAGACATAAATGGTAAGGATGTATAATAATCCTGATAGTATAACTTTTTAAACTCATCTCCAAACGTATTTATAATATCGCTTATAAATTTTTTTGCTGCATCTTGTATCGTTCTTATTACATATGTTTCTTGATAGCTTTTTTCTTTTTTTTCCATAATAGGTTTTGCTTTTTCTCCTGATAAATCATAACCTATTGTTGATGGTGCAAGTTCTGAAATTATTGACTCATAGGCAAAACCTGTAACAGCAGGTTTTGCATCAAAATATATTTTCAAATTATATCCTGCTGATTCCGAATATTTTATAGCTTCATCTTGATTAATATTTAAGAAAAATGTATCAATTGCTTTTTCACATAGAATTGATAAATACATTTCAGGTCTTCCACTATAACCAATATCAAAAGTTGCAGACTTTTCTTCAAAATATTCATTAAAATACCTTTTCAATTTTTCAACTTTTAAATTATTTTTTTCCTCATCAAATAATTTTGTCGAAATAATTTTTACTAATTTATTAAATTTCTGTTTTGTCTTTATATTTTCTTTATATTTAATTCCATTTTCCTCAATAATTTTTTTTATTTCATCCTCTGTATAATCCTTTATACTTTCTTTAATATATTTAATTATATAATGTGGATTATGGTTTTCTATATTTATAACATCAATTAGTTTATATAAGTCAATTTTATTAATTATCATTGCTGATATTAAAGCTTTTCTTGACACTCTTAAATATTTTGCTTCTGGAACATTATTATAGTATTCTTTCATTACATTATATATTTCCATAGGTAAATATCCATCTCTAGCCATAAATACTATATTCTTATATCCTTTATTTTGATTCTCTTTTAATAACCAATTTGTTACTCCAAACATATACATTCCAACTAAATAATATCCAATTAAAAATGGATCTATATTAAAATCAGATTCATTGTTAAATGTTTCAAATGGATTATCAAAATATTTATTTCCTACTAATGCTAGCATACACCTTATCCCTATAAAATTCATTGAAGCCTTGTTGTCTCTCCAAAATGGCATATTTTGTGTTAGCATTTGTGCTAAGTTATTTGTTACATTTTTATCAAGAAATCGATCTGTAGCTTTTGGAAAGTAACTAGAAATTATTCCTATGTCTTTTGAAACTTCATAATCTGACTGATAATTATCTCCAATATGTAACATCTCATTAGCATTAATATTTTCTTTATTAATTACATATTCGTATAAATTTCCGCTTGACTTCGTTTCCATTATGTCACAAGATAAATATATTTTTTCTATTTTATCATAACAATTTTTTTCAAGTATTTTTTTTATTACATCTAATGGTAAATACATGTCAGATGTACAAATAACTTTTTTTCCTATATATTTTGCTAATTTATATAAGGAATACGCTGTTTCCCTTTTTTGACAAAATTTTATTTCTAAATCAATTTCTTTTTGTTTTAATATTTTTATTATTGGATTTGGAATTTCATATTCTTCTTCTATTATTTCATAAATTCTATCTAATGTAACTTCCTCTTTTTTTTGATTAAACGCTTCTGTTCTTGCTTGAATTTCACAATCTTCTCTTATTTTTGAAAAATCTATAGCATAATTATTCGACAATTTTCTATACTCATCATTTAAAAAAGTAAATAAGTCAGTAGGATATAAAAACGGCCTAGTTACTAATGTATCAAATATATCAAAACTTACTATCTTTATATTTTCATCTAAAATTTTATCTTTTAATATGTCTAATTCTTCATTCCATTGTGTACTAACTGTTGAAAAAAATGTATCATTACTTATCTTAAATTGTTTTGGGCAAAATTCTAAAAATTTTTCTTCAATTTCTTCGTTTTCTTCAGTTGTAAAATTGTTGTTTATGATATAAGATTTATGCATTTGACAATATAAAGCTCTCCATCTTTCAAATTTTTTCTTATATCTATCGTATATTTTCTTGTCCTTCAAAAATGATTCTACAAAAGAAAATGAAGTTGTCATATCTTCAATATTTTTCATGAGTTTCTTTAATGTTATATCATTAACCGATGTAGACGCACCATCATGTTTAGAATAATAATAAGCAACTCTATCAACCTTAGTAACTTTCTTTGCATAATAAAATAAAACACTGGAAAAAGCAAAGTCTTCTGTCATAATTAAGTGTTTATTTAATTTCGTAAAATCATTATAAGCATTTTCCCAAATTTTTCGTGAAAAAATTTTATTCCAAATAACATGCCAAGCAAAATTTAATCCTTCTTGTTCAAAATATTTATCAATACACTCTTCATTATTCAATTCTTCAAATGCAAACTTAAATAAATTATATTCTTTTTTATCATTTTCTCCGTAATCTAGTACCGTTCTTGATAGAACAATATCTGATTTTGTCTCTTCTGCTTTTTCTATTAATTCTCTATAAAAATCTCTTGGCATAAAATCATCTGCATCAACAAAAGCTATATAATCACCTGTCGAGTTTTCATACCCTGTTATTCTAGCTTTAAATAATCCTTTATTATTTTCATGTTCTACATACTTAATTCTATCATCATTCTTCATATATGCTTGAACTATTTCTTTACAATTTCTGGGTGATGCATCATTCACTACTATTATTTCTAAATTTTTATACGATTGTGATGTTAATCTATCTAAAGATCTTTTTAAAAAATCTTCAGCATTATATACTGGTATAATTATTGAAATCTTTTTATTATTTGTACTAGTCACTTTTCTTCTCCTTACCTTTTTTATAAATGATATTATCTATCTTTTCAAATAGTTTCCATCTTTTACTATTATATATATTATGAATTTCTTCTTTTAAATAAACTTCTTTTTTTATATACTCTATATTATTCTCTTTTAATACTTTATTTTCTTCCGTTATCCTCACATTCTCTTCAGTTATTTTCTTATTTTTTTTCAATAAATCTTCGTTATCTTTTTCTATTTTTTTTATCCATTCATATTTTAATTTTATATCTTTAGACTGTTCTTCTATTGTAATCTCTTTTGTTTTTAATAACTCAAATAGTTTAATCCAATCAAAAGATATATTTTGATTTTCAGGAATATTTATATAATTTTTATAACAATCTAAATTTTTTTTAGCTATATTATATACATCATTTAAAATTTTTTTCTTATTTTGTTTTAATTCTAATAAAGACTCCACAAATTTTTCCTTAGTAATTGATTCCATATTAATCCCCGAGAAGTTTTCTTGCATTGCCACACTCATATTATCTATTGTTATTAATCCATTTATTCCTTTATATCCAGTAACAACAGTCGGAACCATCATTGCAATGGCTTCTAAGACACATCGTCCAACGCCTAAAATCAAATCTGCCTCTTTCAAATACTTTGTAACATCTGTTTTTCTTCCTAGAAATTTCACTATAGCCTTTTCTTCATCAGATTTAGTTTTTATTCCTTTTTCTTCTAAATACTTAATTACTTCCTCTTCTGCATTTCCTCCACCAATTATATTTAATTTAGCATTTTTTTCTATAGATAGCAACTGTATAAAAGCGTCAATTCCATTGAAAATTGTTGGTAATTTTTCCTTATCTATTCTCGAAATAATGAAAATATTTTCCAAAGAATTGTTATAATTAGGATTATCATTGTTATACTCATTAAAATCAATACCATTATGAATTATTTTATATTTTTTTTCGTCAAATCCATATTCACGCTTGGTAATTTCTGAGACTTTTGATGTTATCGCTATTATTTTATATGCATTTTCGAAATAAATTTGAAATAATGATTTATAAATTGGATAATTCCATGTATAATATTTCTTTGTATCTTTTATTCCATGTTCATACGCAAAATAAGGCGTATTTGTTATTAATGCTGCAGTTAATATTGTAGGAATACATTGATACTTATGAATATGTATTTCTGTTATATTATTTTGTTTTATTATATTTACCATTTTATTAACTCTAACAACATCAATACTGTTTTCTTCAGGAAAATCTATCTCTATAAATTTTCCACCTAATTCTTCAACTTTATTAGAATATTCTCCTCTTTCTGCTACTACATATACATTATATTTTTTGCTTGTAAATGCTAAAACTTGATTCAATATTACGGTTTCAACACCACCTATTCCCATAGCATTGCAACATAATAAAATATTTTTCATTTTATCACCTTTTTCACTTTCGCTATTATACATTATATTAATTTTATTGTCAATTAGCAGTAATTATCAAGATAATAAATTTTAATCTCTTCTTTTCTATGTTATAAAAAATATTAATTTATTTTATATTTTTTCTCTAATAATATAGTTAGGTCTATTTTTAATTTCCATATACATCTTAGAAATATATTCTGCAATTATTCCTATAGATAGAAGTTGTATACCTCCCATAAATAAAATTGCTGTTATAATAGATGCATATCCAGGTATATCTTTACCATATAATAATGTCTGAATAATAATAGCTACAGTAGATATTATTGCTATAAAAGAAATAATAAGTCCTAATATTGTAGAAATTCTCAATGGGACTGTGGAAAAAGATAGAATGCCTTCGAATGCATATTTAAATAAACTCTTAAAACTCCATTTGGTTTTTCCAGCTTGTCTTTTAACATTCTCTATTTCAATATATTTTACTTTAAATCCAACCCAACTAAAAATTCCTTTAGAAAATCTATTGTATTCTTTTAAAGATAGTATTGCATCTACAACGCTTCTTTTCATCATCCTGTAATCTTGGGCTCCTTGTACTAATTCAAAATCAATAATTTTATTTATTATTCGGTAAAACAATTTAGAAAATATACTTTTTATTCTCGCTTCTCCATTTCTATTTATTCTTCTAGTTGTAACTGTATCATATCCCTCTTGTATTCCTTTTAACATTTCTAAAATTATTTGTGGCGGATGCTGTAAATCAGCATCCATTAATACTATTAAATCTCCTGTAGCATTATTTAAGCCTGCATATATACCTGCTTCTTTCCCAAAATTTCTTGAAAAACTTATAATAGAAATATTTTCATCATTATTCCTTATTTTTTTTAATATATTTAGTGTATTATCGTTACTTCCGTCATCCACAAAAATCATTTCATATGTATACTTATCTTTTATTTCATTTACTACTTTTTTTGTCTCATTATAAAACATTTCAACAACTTGTTCTTCATTATAACACGGCACAATTATTGATATTTTTTTCATTTATTTAAATTCTCCTTCTATTTTTCTTTGTTTTCTCCCTCTCTTTTTTTAAATATTAGTAATTTACTAAAAATATAATTTAAAACAACTACTAAAATTGAAATTATAATTTTAGTTATAATATCATTTATTTTATATAAATTAACTAAAATATAAAACATTCCAATATCTAATATTCCTGAAAAAGCTCTACACCCTATAAACGAGATTAATTCTTTTATTATTATTTTCATTTCTTTGTCTTTGCTATTAAAAACAAATATTTTATTTGTAATATACGCAAAAATCACAGATATTATCCATGCTAGAGCATTCGAAATTGTTTCATTTGAATTTAGTATTCTAACTAAAACAAAATATGTAATAAAATTAACTATTGTTGTTAATACTCCAAAAATTAAATAGTTTATAATTTCTTTATATTTAAAATATTGTTTTTTTAAAATTTCTAACATTTAATTATTTGCCTCTCTATTCAAATATTTTTATATTAATATATACAAAGATATAAAGTATCATTTTCAAATATCAATTGTTCATCTGCATAGTTATCCCAATCTTTATTTGCAAAATAATTACTATGTATATTTTCAGGAACATCTATTTCATCAAATTTTCTATCGCTATACGTCTGTAAAACTCCAATCATTGCCCAACTAGTAGACAATGATTTATAATTCAAACATCTAAAGTGTTTGCTTCCCAAATAATAATACTCTGGGTTAATATCATAATCTAATGCAATTTTTTTTACTTTTATACCATTTTCACTTTCATATTTATCAATTTTATTTAAAATTATGTTAGCATAATTTCTATCTAATAAATTAGCTGCAATCATTTCACTTGATGCATTTATTATATATATGCTATTTATTACAAAAAATATAATGCTTATTATATAAATACATTTATATAATTTAACACTATTGTTTTTATTTGTTAATATTGTATATAACATCATAATTCCAATACTTGCTCCAAAAGAAATAGCCATTCTTAATTCTAGATATTGACTTTGTTCTTCTTCAAGTACAACAGGTAGTATTGGTAACAATATTGACGAAAATAGTATTATGCAATAATACAATAAATATATTTTCTTATCTCTGTTAGTTATGTTTTTTATAAAATATATTAACGTTATTATAAAAATCAAAATAATATACCAATATTTAGCTCCAATATATAATGTATTTACGGCCAAAACATTTAAATATTTAGAATACGTAACTAATATATGATTTATTGTAGGAAAAACTGTAGGTCTTTGAGCTATACCAAAAAATATATTTATAGATTTAGATACTAAAATATTAATTATTATTGACCCTCCATAAATAATTAATGCTATTATCCCTTCTTTAAAAATCTGTCTAATGTTGTTTTTATTTTTTATAACGATAATCATAAAACTTAAAGGAACATATATATTTATAATTGCTTGATGTATTAATACAGCAATACTCAAATAGATACACATTTTTAAATATTTATATTTTGAATTTGATGCATTTTCACATGCAGCCATTACGCTTAATAATAACGAAATACATAACATTCCAGATTCTGCAAAAACAAATAATTCTAATGTGCAAAAATTCAATACGGTTATAAATGATAAACTTCCTATTGTTACCATTTTATTCAAGGTATTAATGTTATAAAATTTTTTTATTGTTTTTAAAATTGTATATATTGCTAAACTAACAGCAAATATACCTGTAATGCTCATGATTATCACAAATGCATTAATATTAATGTTCAAAAAATCGAAAATATTTAATATAATTGCTGTAATTGGCCTTCCAGATTTTAAAAATGTTTTTTCAGCCGTTATTTTAAAGCCATTTAAAATAGTGCAATATGTATCTTGTGCAAAATGCATTTTCATAAAATTTGATAAAATTATAATATTAAAAATAATTATATATAATAAATATTTTATGTCTCTTTTTTTTACTTTTTTTAATATGTATTGAATCATCGTTTTATTATCCTTTCCCATATTAAAGTTTTATATTTATTTGTGTATTATATATGAATTTATATTTTTCATTCACTTAAATAATTTGAACAATAAATTTAACAAATAGCCAATCAAAGCATAATTATAGCATATAGATTTATTAAAATCAAATGAAATTTCTAGAATATGTATTTATTTTTTATTTGAGTAATTTTCTTCTAATCTTAATCAAAAATCTAAACAATCCTATCTTCCACAATTTTTCTTTTAGCAACTCTCTTTTATAATTAAATCCTTCAGATGAAAATGGTCTTCCATAAACATTTCTTTCATATTCATAACATTCCCATTTATACTCATTTTTATCGCTGTGGATATTTGAAGTTATAATTTCTTTTGTTATATTAATATTTTTTGATAATCTTTCTCCATTTTTTATTTTTTCTTCATTTGGGCTTAAATATGTGTTTTCAAAAATATCTTCCATATTTTCTATCATTTTATCAATAGTAAAATATTTACAAATTCTATCTCGGCATTTGCCCTTATAAAATTCTTTGTTATCCAAAATTTTATTTATTCCATTTACAAAATCATTAATTTCTTTTTCATCATATTGTTCAAGATGTATATCTTCTTCTTTTTGTCTAAGCTTTACTATTTCACCAACTTCACTATTTATAAGTTCTTTTTGTCCTCCAACATCGCTTGATATTACTGGAATATCCATACTTAATGATTCATATGATGTTAGTGCTAGTCCTTCTTTAATAGAACAATTTATTGTTAAATCACTTATTTTATAAATTTCGGCAGTATCTTTTATTTCTCCCACAAAAATAATTTCATTTTCTAATCCTAACTTGCTTGTCTCTTCTTTCATTTTATCTAAAAGATTTCCATTACCTGCTACTATAACTTTAAAATTATTTCTAGTAGTCTTTAATTTCTCTATAATTTTTAATAATAGTATAGGCCTTTTTTGCTCTGAAATTCTGCAAATAAATGAAATAACATCTTTATTTGAATTTTCACCTAAATATTTTTTCTTTAATTCATTTTTATTATATTTATCAGGGTCAAATCTTTTTTCATCTACTCCTATATATATCGTTTTAATTTCCTTTTCATTTCTATTAAAATAATTTTCTAATATTTTCTTGCTGTTGCCATTGCATACTAAAGTTTTATCAATTACTGAGCTATACATAGATGAGTACCTTGAATATCCTCCATTCCTATTATACCATTCTTCCATATGAATATAATCTATAATTGGAATATGTGGATACATAGATTTTATGTATGGTAATATAGCATAACCAAATTTACTGTTTGAATTCATAATTAAATTTATATTTTCTTTTTCAATAATATAATTAATAAATGCTATCCAGTATTTTTGGTCTAAAAATGATGTTAAATCATAAACTATCACATTATCATTCTCTTCAAATCTTTGTCTTAATACATTCTTGTTTGGTTCAGTGGTAATAATAGTTATATTATATTTATCTTTGTTTAACCCTTTAACCAAATTCAAATTAAAGAAATCCGCTCCGCCAACAATCATCCACGGAATTATAAATAATAAATTTATTTTATTTTTTTCTGCAATCTTTTTGGGAATTATAATATCTTCAAATTTATCTTTTATAATTTCGTAATTATAATCATATTTAGGATATTGTATTGCTTTAACTTCTTTAGTTAAATTCTTTGCCGTTTCATTTATTATTTCTAAACTTCTTTTTCTGTTATCTTTTGACTTTTTTAGTTCTCCTGTTTCTTTTCTTCTATACCATTGTGCATAAAAGCTCATATGTACAGGATATTTGTCTTTTGACAATAATTTAAGCCAAAAATTCCAATCCTCGTTTACGCCCTTTTCTTTTAAATTATATCCATTAACTATAAAAAAATCCTCTTTTCTAATTAAAGCTTCTGAAATTAGTTCGTTTTCTTTTTTTAGTTTTTCTGAATTAAAATATTTATTCCATGTATATTCTTGTGTTTGAAACCCAACTGAGTCAGAATATGCCCATGTGGCTTCTCTATTTGTTTCTAAAGTCCAATATGCACATTCTAAAAATGTAGGTTCAATTAAATCATCATCATCAAGAAACATTAAATATTTTGATTCTTCTGATGCTTTCTTAGCTCCATAGTCTCTAGTTGACGCTAACCCTTCATTATTTTTATGATATATTTTTATTCTACTATCTAATTTTCTTACTTCTTCTAGCTTTTCAAGTGATTCTTTATCTGTAGAGCCATCATCTATTATCAAAATTTCAAAATATGGGAATGTTTGATTTAATACTGATATTATAGTTTGTTCTATATACTTTTTGCTATTATAAAAAGGAATTATTACAGAAATTACTATTCTATTTTCTTCATATTTATTTTTATTTAGTATTCTTCTACCTGGTTCAAGCGAAAAATTAAAATTACTCATTTATTTCTCCTACTTTCTATATTTCATTTTTGATTTTATTCTACCTGGAATATATAAAATAATATATAACATTTTATTTTGTATTGATTTTACATTTTTTAAATTATTTCTTTTGTTTGTAAGATATATAAACAATATATAATGTTTTATTGCATATAGTCTTTTATTAAAAGTTACACCTTTCATATCTTTTTGTAATATTTCTTTAAAATAGTCATAATATCCATAAGGATTTTCTTTAAACTGATTTATTATATTTTGAGTATACCCTTCTTTTTGATATTCACAAATCATAATTGGTTTGTTTATACATATCATTTTGTATTTCTCATCTAATTTATGATACATTCTAGCTTCTGTGACAAACCTTTCATTATGTTCTAATTCATGTTTATACTGTTTTCTTATGCTACTAAAAAATACTATTGCTTTTTCACCAGTTTCACCTTCTTTGAAATATAAGTCAAACATTGTTGTTTTTTTATTTTTAAAGTTGTTACCCATATTTTTTCCATCTTGATCATATTTCAAAAAGCATAACCCATAAATGTTATTTTCATTTTTATTTTTTTTATATTCTTCGTTTATAATTTTAAATGCATCTTCTGTAAAATAATCATCCGAATCGCAATCAATTATTAAATCTCCTGTTGCTTTTTCTACTAATTTATTAATTGATACCATTTTCCCTTGATTTTCTTGTTCAAAATATTTTATCTCAATTTTATTTTCTGCTATAAATTTTTTTATTACATTTTTTGTTTCATCAGTTGATCCATCATTCATAATAAGCCATTCTATATTTATATCATATTTAGAATTCTTTACTAAACTTTCGTATAGCTTATTTAATAAATTTGCTCTATTGTACGTTGGCGTTAATATCGATATTTTCATATAAAATCTCCTAATTTTTATTCATTAATACATTTTTTCTTGAACTGTTTTATTATTCCATTTGCTAAATTGTAAATATAATTTAATAATATAGATGTAGCTATACTACATATAAATACTATCAGTACCATCAAAGGTGCATATAAAATTTTATCTTTATATTCAGGTACCATTTGGGCTAATTTTTCATAAAAGAATATGTCAAAACAACATGATATAAGGTATGCTCCTAAACATGCATCAGATATAGTTTTTAATATTTTCTCTAAAATAATTTTACCCTCTTTAATTTTTATTTTTAAAAATAAATTAAAAGTTAAAAAAGTTGTTAACATTACTATAGCTGAATAATAGCTATTCCAAGTTCCCCATATATATTGTGAATTATATGATCTATAAAAGTTAAATACTCCATCAAGAATTACTAATATTATTAAAAGAATAACATTTAACTTTGTGCTAATTTTTATTTCATATTTCCTCAAATATGCACCTAAAAAATAATAAAAAATCGGATATATTCCCATCCACCATTGTGGAATTATTCTAAAATATTCACTATTTACACTTGGTTGCATCCACCATTCAAACGAATCAAATTTAAATATATTAATACTAGCAGGTAAGCCTATTAATAATATTAATGTCATTAATAATAATTTGGCTTGTTTTTGATTCTTTAAATTATTGAATATTAAATTTAAAAATGGAATTATTAAAAATAATCCTATATACATTTCAATATACCATGAATACTTTGTTCCTGAAAAAGATAAAATATTTTTTAAAAATATTCCTATGTTCATTTCGTCTTTTAAATAGTATTTAACAAAAAAAGAATATAATATAGAACAAAATAAGTATATTACTAATGTTTTCACTATACCTTTATAATACTTTTTTGAAATTTCTTTTTTATTCATTAAATATCCTGTTAAAGTAATAAACATTGGTACACATATTATAAAAAATGATCTTATAATACTTGATATCAACATATTTTTTCCTATTACAGCTTTTTCATAAAAACCTGAATTCAAAAAAAAATGTACTGCAATTACACAAAAAAGCGAAAATATTCTCACTATATCTAATCTTACATCTCTTTTTTTATTATTTTTGTTTTTTGCTATAGATTCCATATTTATTCTATTCTTTCCTTTTACATATTATATATCTAATAATTCAACAACTTGTCCAATTATTTTGCTATTGTCATACTCTTTTATTCTATTTTTTTCTATATTTTCTTGTTTTTTCTCTTTAAGAATTTCTTTTAATCCGTTATATATTTCTTCTTTAGAATTTTCTAATATTATACTATTCTTATAATCTTCTACCGCTTCTCTTGCTGCAGTATTTGTAATTATTATATTTTTTCCTAATATTTTTGCTTCTTCTAATACCATTCCATAACCTTCAAAATTAGATAGCAAACAAAAATAATCCGCATTTTTTATATATAGATATGGATTTTCTTTTTTTCCTAATAAATGAAATGAATTCTCAACTTTATTTTCTTTTATTAATTGATCTAACTTTTCTTTTTCAGGTCCATCTCCAATTACATATATCTCATGATTTAGCCCTTCATTTATTAATTTAGAATGAACTTCTATAAATCTATCAATTGCTTTTTGTGGTACTAATCTTGCTACTGTTACAAGATTAATACTATTTTTACTAAATTCTATTTCGGATTTTTCTTCTGCTTTTTCTATAATTCTATTTGTATCTATGTAATTATAAATAACTTCTTTTTTTACATCTGCTAACATTTTATATGTTTCGTTAAAATTTTTCAAGTTTTCTTTGCTTACAAATACCAAAGTATCGTATTTTGAATATACTATCTTATCAATAAATCTTTTAAGTTTAGCTTTTAAGCCTTTTCCAAACACAAGAGAAATATCATTATGAATCCATGAAATTTTTCTTGTATTATTATTTCTTACACTAAACAATCTTGTAATTGGTCCTTCTAAAAATGATATTTCTACATCATAATTTGCTTTTATGTAGTTATTATATATTTTCTTCTTGTTTAGTAAAACTTTTATTGGTACTATTTTTCTCTCCCAATTTGATAACTCTAAATATTGCTTCTTATATAAAGTTTTTAAATTTACATTTTTTGATAACTGTTTTTCTAGTTCTCCATTGGCATAAATCGTAAAAATAGTAATTTCATATTTTTCACATAACTTATTTGCCAAATCTACTAATACCCTTTCTGCTCCACCAAGTGTAAGGCTTGTTATTCCAAATAGAATTTTTTTCATCATTTACTCCTTTTATTCTAAACGTTAATTATAAATTTTCTTAAGTTGACGTTTGATTGGAATGAAAATTAAAAATTGTTTTGATAGAAAATGAGGGATGTTCACGGTACTTTGAGCTTGCGAAAAGGGTCTGAGTGAAAGAGGCTCATTTTCTATCAATTACAATTTTAATTCAAATGTAATGAACAGGAAACTTAAGAACATTCATAATTAACGTTTAATACTGCATATTTTGTTAACTAATAATGTATTTAATACAACAATAACAATCATTGATGAACTATTAAAGAATGTATAACCTGAAAAGAAAGATAGTGCAAATGTAAATCCACTTGCTAATTCCATCATAATATATTCATCATCTATTTTCTTAATATTTTTTATGCCTATCCACAATCCATAGACAAATATTGATAAAAATGGTACAAAATATAGTATAAATCCTAATATTCCAAAGTTGAATAAAAATGCTGGTATTTCCATTTCTAAAATCAACTCTCTAAAATTTGCAACATATCCATTACCAAATAAAATCAATCCTAAATTTTTTTGATTTTTAACTAAAGCGATGTTATATATTAATTGTTGCATTCTTTGATCATTGTTTGATATTTTCATACTATTGGCTTTATTATACAAATCAATTATTGACTTTTTTTGTGGTTCTTCCATGTAACCATCTTCTAATTCATTTTTATCTATTTTATTTTTTATATCTAATAAATCTCCTGTAATATGTGAATTTTCTTTTAAATTTTCATCAGCAATGTCACTTTCAATTTCTTTTAAATGTTTCCTTCTTTCTAATGTAGTTGAACCAAATATCACAACACAAATTGAGATAGCTACTATTAAACCTGCACCAATCCCAACTATTCTTTTATTAATTTTTTTATTATGTAGTAAAGAATAAAATACTTCTACTATAATATAAAGTGATACTACTAATATAAATCCTAATAAACCTACTCTGGTGCCAATTAAAAACATTAAAAATGTTCCCAATAGGACTAACAAAGGTATTACTATTTTTCTATACTTTTTATCTTTAATATAATTAATATATACAAACATTGTTAATAACAATATTGCACCTACACTATTGCCTGATTCAAACCATCCTTTATATCCCATTTGTTCTTCTAAATATGTGTGTGATGAAGTATGTGTAACTATAGAAATATATATCGATACAACATATATACAAGCAGAATACAATATACTTTTCTTCAACCTTCCTGTATCTTTGCCTTTAAATACATATATGTATAAAAATAAATTAAGTATCATAAATGAATAATTTACAATATATTGTGCTTCGTGTATTACTCCACTATAACTACTACCTGTTTTTACTTGTTCAAATAGATATAAGTGTATAAGACCATATATCCCAAATATAAGAAATCCCAAAAATGTATATAATTTAAATTTTTTATCTTTTTTAAAAAATAAATATATTATAACTATAATTGGTATTATTGGTCTTAATAATGTAGAAGGTGATATATTAGTATTAAATACATTTCTGAAAATAAAACTAAGCATATCTAATATAGGACATATTATTATAAAAAAGCAAAGTATATTTTCGATATTAATTTTTTCTTTTAATTTTATTTTCATATATATCATTTTCCCTTCTAGTATTTATTAAAATTTTATAAGTTTAAATTATATCTAAACCATGAGTCATTAAATAATTCTAAATACTTTACAATACAATTTAAATGTTACTTTATTTACTGTTTTCATGTATTTATCTTTTTCTGTTTTTCTTCTCTTTAGAATCTGATTATTTTTCCAATTTGGGAATTTTTTATTTAAGTTCTCCCATGTTGCATTTAAACACTCTTGCCTAATTTTTTTATCATCGATTTTTACCATTCTAAGTAGTGAACTACATAACAGGTATCTTGTATAAGTATATTCCAATTCTTCTTTATATTTTTCATATACATTTTTTTCTTTGTAGAAATCTAATACATGTTCTAATACAGCAAATATTTCTTTTGTTCTTTCGTTTTGTGAATTAGAAATAGAATCTGGTCTTTGAATATAATGTATTAAGGGTTCTTTCACAAATGATACTTTGCTTAGATATGGTATAAGTTTATAAGTAAACTCAACATCTTCATATCTATATCCCTTTGGAAACTGAATTTTAGAAATTTCTAGAATTTCTCTTTTTATTAGTTTATTCCATGCAACGACTCTAACGTTTTCTAGCATTTCATGTTGTCCACTATAAATAACACCAATATCTTTTTTTGTTTTATTTGGATATTCCCAATAAAAATCACATTCAACCATATCACTATTTTCTTTTTTAGCTATTTCATACATTTTTTCGTATATATCTTTTTCTACATAATCATCAGAGTCTAAAAAAGCTATATATTCCCCTTTTGCATATGGAATTCCATAATTTCTTGCATCTGATAATCCACCATTTTTCTTTTCTAAATATACAATTTTTTCAGGATATCTTTTTATGTAATTATCAATAACTTTTTTAGAATCATCTGTTGAACCATCATTTACAACTATTATTTCAATATCATCTAATGTTTGTTCAACTAGTGATTTCAAACATTTATCTATATATTTTTCCACATTGTAAACTGGTACAATAACACTTACCTTCGGCATATCTACCTTTATTCCTTCCTTTTAACTTAATTTGGAAAAGAATTGTGCTTTTGTCTAGGCAAACAAAATTTTAATTTATGAGGCGTACGTGGTGTACGTTGATTAAATTAAAATTGAAGTTTAACGACGCCAAAACGCAATTATTTTACAAATTCACCTCATCTTTAAATATAATTTAACATTAAAATGTAATAAATTTCTTTTTATAATTTGTTTTATATTTCTTGGTTTTATATTTTTATACATTTTTCTTTTTTCTATTTCTTTAATAAATTTATTTTTATCCTCTTCTTTTATTTCATAAAGTTTCAATATAACAGCATTTGTGTAAAATATTTTTGCATTTTCTTTTGATTTTCTATTTAAATTCATTTTATCTATTTTTTCTATTGCATTATCATAATGGTATAAGGCATCTTCGAATTTTTTTATTGTTTTATTATAATCATCATTTCTTGTTATACTGTTTTCACCTTGTACATAATAATATAGATAATCTGGTATTGAAACAAAACTTTTTGCTTTTAGTATTATTAATGGTATTAATCCAAAGTCTTCATGATATGTTCTGTTAAATTTAAAGTTGTTTTTTGTAAATAAATTTCTTTTAATTACATATACACATGGAGAATCTAATAAAACGTCTTCACTATATAATTTATTAAAAGCTTCTTCTCCAGATATTTTTGTAAATATAGGTCCATCTACTTTTTCTAAGATATTATTATTTTTATCAATTCTTTGTAATTTAAATTTAATCATATCAATATCTTCATCGATATATGGTTTTAACTTTTTAATTGTTTCTTTATCTATGTAATCATCTGAATCTACAAAAAAGATGTATTTTCCATTTGCTTTATCAATTCCAAAATTTCTTGTTTTTGCAATCCCCTCATTTTCTTTGGTATAATATTTTATTATATCTTTAGAATTATTTTTTTCAATATATTCTTTTATTAATTCATCTGAATTGTCTGTAGATCCATCATCTATTAATATAATTTCTATTTCTTCTTTAAATGTTTGATTTATAATTGAATCTAAGCAATTTTTTATATATAATCCTGTATTGTATACAGGAACAATAAAACTTATTTTAGGCATATTAATTATTCCCTTCAATTAATCTTTCTAATTTTTTGTAAATTTCTTCGTTATATTTTTTGCTATCAAACACATTTGATATCTTATATCCTTTTTCAATAAACAATTTCATTTTTTCATAAATATCTTTTGCATCTTTTGATGTTGTATATCCTCTTCCATCTTCAACTTCTTTATAATCTGAAACTTTGGTTGTAATCAATGGTTTATTTAATATAAAACTTTCTAAGAAAACTACTGGATATCCTTCATAATCTGATGTTAAAATAACACAATCTGATATTTTAAAATATGGATATGGATTTTCTTTCTTTCCTATAAATAAAATATAATTTTCTAGATTATACTCTTTTACCATTTTTTTATATAAATTATTATCTGGTCCATCTCCAACAAGTAAGACTTTGAAATCATATTTAGTTTCTTTTAACATTTTTGAAGCTTCAATTAATCTACTTAATTTTTTTTGTTTTTCTTCATGTCTTCCAACATTTAAAAAAGTGACATTTTTATCCTTTTCTACGTCAATTTTTTCTTCAGACATTTTCTTTATTTTATCTGCATCAATTAAATTATTACAAACTATAGTCTTATCTTTCATTTCGGAAAAAATATCTATAAAACTATCTCTTCCTTCTTTTGATACAAACACTATATTTTTAAATTCATTATAATTTCTTTCTTCAAAAAAAGTTTTTACTTCTTCTTTATTATTATTAAACAATGTTAAATAATCTGCATGTCCCCATAAGCAATTATTTTTTGATGCAACTCTACTTACAAAAGAAGATACTAATGAATATGTTGCAAAACTAGCAGAAAAATCAAATTTATTTTTGTATTTAACAATGAATTTAATTCTTTTTAATAAATTTATTGCTTTTCTTTTTAAAACATTTTTAGTATTGCTTGGGTTATATTCTATAATATTAATTTTTGGATTTATTTCTTTTAAAAATACCCCTTGTTTCTTTTCTAAAACTATAGTGATTTCATAGTCTTTTTGGCATAAATAATTAACAAGAGTAACTAACGCTTTTTCTATCCCACCTATATCCAACGAATATGCTGCAAATAATAATTTTTTCATTTTTTCTCCCATATTTTATTTTTTCTTTATTTTATCAACAAATGGCTTTATAGTCAATTGTTTATGCATAAAAAAAGAAAGAGGTTTTAATTATTTTCCTCTTTCCTATGTATCATTATCCTTCTTGTGGATAAACACTTACTTGTTTTTTATCTCTACCTTTTCTTTCAAATTTTACTGTTCCATCTACTAATGCATATAATGTATCATCACTACCTTTTCCAACATTAGTTCCAGGATGTACTTTTGTTCCTCTTTGTCTTACTAGGATATTTCCTGCTAAAACAAATTGTCCATCAGCTCTTTTTACACCAAGTCTCTTTGACTCACTCTCTCTACCGTTATGAGAGCTACCTTGACCTTTCTTATGAGCCATGTTTCTCAACTCCTTTCGGTTTTTGTTTTATTTATCTCTTTTCATTAAAATCAAATTTTAAATTAAGCTTCTACTTTTTTTGTAGTTTTTTTAGCTGCAACTGTTTTTGTTTCAGATTTAGCTTCTGCTGTTTCTGCTTTTTTAGCAGCTGTTTTAATTCCAGTAATTTCTACTTTTGTGTATGGTTGTCTATGTCCTTGTTTTCTTCTATAATTCTTTTTAGGTTTCATTTTGAAAACAATGATTTTTTTAGCTTTACCATGAGAAACTACTTTTCCCTCAACTTTTACACCTTTAACATAAGGATTTCCAATTTGTACTTTTCCATCTTCAGATACTAAGATTACTTTATCAAAAGTGATTTTTTTACCTTCTTCTGCATCTAATTTTTCAAAAAATACAACATCTCCTTGTGCTACTTTGTATTGTTTTCCACAACTTTCGATTATTGCGTACATTTAAAATGCACCTCCCTTATTTGTATACTCGCTAATCCTTAAATACAGGTAATTAAACTTAATTAATCTTTTTGAACCTTGACTAAGCGGATTACAGTTATTTATTTTAACATAATTCTATATGTTTGTCAATTGATTTTTCAAATTTTCTATAGCCTTTTGTGACTAGACATTCATGCTACATGTAGCATGAATGTCTAGTCACAATATTTTTACAAAATTTTCAAATAATGTTGATTTCAGAACTAATGTTTAGTATAATGATACAAATTAATCGTTACATTATAAAAAGGAGGAATTATCATGCCAGAGTTAAAAGTTTTAAATCAAAAGATAACCTATATTAAAATAGATGATGAAGACTACATATCAATTACTGATATGCTTAAATCAAAAGACGGAGATTTCTTTGTATCAGACTGGTTAAGAAATAGAAATACTATTGAATTTTTAGGTATCTGGGAAGAAATTCATAATCCCAATTTTAATTATGGCGAATTCGCCATAATTAAAAGTCAAGCAGGTTTAAATAGCTATAAAATTAGTGTTAAATAATGGACAGAAAAAACAAATGCAATTGGACTAATATCAAAAGCAGGAAGATATGGAGGAACTTATGCTCATAAAGATATTGCTTTTGAATTTGGAATGTGGATTAGTCCAAAATTTAAATTACTCTTGATAAAAGAATTTGAACGATTAAAAGCAGAAAAGCAAAAGCAAATTGGATGGAATGCTAAAAGAGAACTTTCAAAAATTAATTATAGAATACATACTGATGCAATAAAGAAGAATTTAGTACCAAAAGAATTAACTAAAAATCAAATAAACTTTGTTTATGCAGAAGAAGCAGATGTTTTGAATATGGCTTTATTTGGAATGACTGCAAAAGAATGGCGTACTAAAAATCCTAATTTAGCTGGAAATATAAGAGATTATGCGACAATAAATGAATTAATATGTTTAGCAAATTTAGAAAATTTAAATTCTGTTTTTATTAATGAAGGATTACAACAAAGCGAAAGACTTGAAAAATTAAATAAGATTGCAATTTCACAAATGCAAATTTTAAATGATACTGATTCTAAGTATTTAAAGCCATAATTCCATATTATATAAAAGCTACCGCCATTTTATTTTTGACGATAGCTTTTTGTTCTAATTAATAAAAATATATTTGCATTTTAAAATTCAATATATTAATTTGTGAAATAAAATAGTATGTAATTATATCTTGAATTTATCCATTTGTTTATTAATATAATCCATTATTTCACTAATATTTATTCTATCTTGTTCCATCGTATCACGATTTCTTATCGTTACACAATTATCATTGTCAGTATCATAATCAATTGTAATACAATAAGGAGTACCTATTTCATCTTGTCTTCTATATCTTTTTCCTATTGTACCAGCTTCATCATATGTACACATAAATTCTTTAGATAGTGTTTCTAAAAATTCTTTTGACTTTTCAGATTGCTTTTTAGTAAGTGGTAATACTGCTACTTTATATGGAGACAAGATTGGGTTTAGTTTTAGTACAATTCTTGTATCATCATCATTTATTTTTTCTTCAGTATATGCTTCGCATAATACTGCTAAAACAGTTCTATCTGGTCCAATAGTTGATTCTATAATATAAGGAATGAATTTTTCATTTGTTTCAGTATCTAAATACTCCATACATTTTCCAGAATACTCTTGATGCCTTTTTAAATCATAATCTGTTCTATTATGTGTTCCATTTATTTCACCCCATCCAAATGGAAATAGATATTCAATATCACAAGCTTCTTTTGCATAATGTGCTAATTTTTCATGGTCATGAAATCTTAATCTCTCAAGAGGTAATCCTAAATCAATAAAATACTTTTTAGCATAATCCTTAAAATAATTATATATATCTGAATCCTGTCCTTCTTTACAAAACGTTTGAAATTCCATTTGTTCAAATTCTATGGTTCTAAAATTAAAATTACCTGGTGTAATTTCATTTCTAAATGCTTTTCCAACTTGCCCTATACTAAATGGCAATTTAGATCTAGTTGTTCTTTGAACATTTAAGAAATTAACATATTCTCCTTGAGCATTTTCTGGTCTTAAATATATAATACTTTTTTCCTCATCAGTTGTTCCTCTATATGTTTCAAACATCTGACTAAATTTTCTTATTTTAGTAAAGTCATGTGCTCCGCATACTGGACATTTTATATTGTTTTTTTCAATATATTCTTCCATTTCTTCATAGCTTAGCCCATCTCCATTTACTTCACCTTTTGAAATATCTGTGATAAAGTTGTCTGCTCTAAAACGTGTTTTACATTTTTTACAATCCATCTTTGGGTCATAAAATGAACTTAGATGTCCACTTGCTTCCCAAACTCTAGGGTGCATTAAAATCGCTGCATCAATTTCATAACTATTTTCTCTTTCTTGAATGTATCTCTTTCTCCAAGCATCTTTGATATTGTTTTTTAGTCTACATCCTAGCGGTCCAAAATCCCATACATTCGCAATTCCTCCATAAATTTCGGAACCTTGGTACATAAATCCTCTCGATTTACAAAAATTCATCATTGTTTGCATGTCTTTTACCATAACAAAACCTCCTTATAAAAATTAAATTTTGTTATACACTCAAAAAAGCTTTCGCTCCTCTAACTATATAACAATAGTTAGGGACGAAAGCTTAAATATGCTCACGCGATTCCACCCTAATTGATAATAATATATATTATCCACCTTAATTTTTATTTTATTATGCTCCGAAGTGCCACCATATATTTCCATTACAAATTTCCACCAACCATTTGCTCTCTATAAATATCCATATATTTTTTCTTCATCAACGCAATATTATTATACTATAAATTTAAGAAAAAGTCAAAAATATTGCAAAATAATTATTCTATGCTATTTACAACATACATTGCCACTTGATTTTGTTCAGCATTATTCATTTCCATTATTTTAGCCATAACAAATAGAATAGTAGGATATTTTCTTATATTTACATAGCTTGTCAAATATTCGTTATCAATTTCTTTTAATCTTTTATCAAATATGCTATTTATGTGTGCTTTATTGTATTTTAAGTTAGTATAGGCACTTGAACTCATACATACACCTAATCTTAATTTATTTTTCAAATCCATATTCTTAATTATATCTATTACATTTTTAACTTTATCATCTATAATATTATCCATATTACAAAATCTCCTTTAATTTAAATTAAAATCATTTTTCTTTTTTGGTTTTTTATTTTTATTTTCATCTGGTATAGTCACTTTTCTTAAAATGTTGTTTGCAATTTCATTATCATTGTCATCAAATATACCATTTTTATATAGGTCATCACTAACAATTTTATAATTTTGGTCATTATCATAAGTAATCTTCTTATGAAAGTGACTCATTAAACTATGCCAAAAACCTTTAAACTTCTGTAATTGTGCTTTTAAATTTTCTTTTTCTTCTTTGAGTTTAGTAATTATATTTTCTTTTGCAGATAAATTCTCCTTTAAACCTTTAATAGCCTCATCTTTAAATTCTATTTGATTTTTAAGAGAATAATTTTCTTTTTGTACTTCATATGCAGAATATTCAAAATCCTTAATAGCTAAATTTAGGTCATTAACACTTCTAATAGTTTTATTAGTATCTTTTACATCTTTAGTAAAATTTTTTATTTCTTGGACATCCTCGCTTGAAATAACCATATTGTTTTTATTCATTAGGGTGGGTTTAAGATTATCTAATATTCTATTTATATCTTTACTTGCATTATCTAGCTTTTCAGTTTGTTCATTTGCTTTAGCAAGTTTTTGTTCTTTTCTTTTTAGCTGTTTCTTAAAATCTTTATAACCATCCATATCTTTAACATTTATATCTTGATTTCTGCCTTTTTGCTTTGTTTTAAGCCTACTATCTACATCATAGAATTTATTGTATGACTTAATACAGGCATTTCGCATTTTGTCTTGTATTTGCTCATTATATACATCTATCATCTTAAATCTATATTCATCATCTTTATTTTGCCAAAAATCCATATCTCCAAGTTCTATAATAATTTCACAAGCAATATCATTTTGAGAATTACATACTTTTTGAAAGTAATCTTTAACTTGTCTATCAGCTCTTGTCTTGCTATTATATTCAATTCTGGCTTGTTCAAATTCATCTAAATAGACTTGTTTAACATCTTCTACAATATCATTAGTTCCTTAAATAGTCGTAATTAAATCTCTTTGATTATCATAATCTCGTAAATTGTGCTTATTTACTCTTGATAAATCATTTGCATTTGGAATAGCATTATTTGAAAGGGAAGTAGTACCAGATACATTTCCTTTAAATACTTTCTTTGCTAATTTACTTTTGTTTTTATCACTACCCAAATGAAAAGAATAGGCTAATTCTTGTTCCATCAAAAGCACCTCCTTGAAATTTCTTCGTAGGCACAGGACTTTGATCTTGTCATAAGTCCTAACCCAGTAGGAGTTAATTAAGTACACTTTATAAATTATGGAATTAATTACAGTTTGCAATGATATAAAATATAGTTTTAAAAAGTAGTAGAATGAATTTTTAAAAACTAAAAATCGAACTCTTTGATTTGATTTCAAAAGAGTTCGAATAATATGTTATTGGAGCGATAGTCGTAGATATTTACAACTTTTTAGCTCGATTAACGATTGATATAAAAATCAATCAACTTATTTATATAATATTATTAATATTTAGCATTTCCAATTTATATCATTATATGGCTTTGCACTATATCCTTCATCTTGTAATTTCTTTACCATCTTATCTAGTTTTATCTTCCATATACTTTTAAACCATTTTGTTTTACCAAATAATTTTACAATTGTTGGACTAATTGCATAGTATGTTTTTATAAATAATCTACCATACCATGTTTCTGCTAAACAATAATCTCTATATCTTCTTAAAGTCCATACTTGAGGGCAGTCATAAGAACCATAAACACATGTTGCAACATAGCAACCTGCTTTAGCTTGTTTTTGCATAACTGGTGCAACATATTCTGGCT
The DNA here is from genome assembly GCA_036307105.1 of Clostridia bacterium. Taxonomy (GTDB): domain Bacteria; phylum Bacillota; class Clostridia; order TANB77; family CAG-508; genus CAG-269. Next base: position 33,787 of record JAXJYD010000041.1, read on the forward strand.
CTAATTTTTTTATTTCTAAAACATAATTATCATATTTTTCTATTAAAGGTGCCCTTAATTCATTCTTATACCAAATCCATCCATATGTAGCACCATATTGGTTATATCCAGATTTATACTTACGACTAGCACAGATTTCGCATAAATATGTTACAAGATTTTTTAAAATTACTAAGTATAAATCTTTTGTTTCATCGTTTGCAATATATTCCTTTATTATTTCTTTTGCATATTCCTCGCAATCTATTAATTGTTGCAAATGTCCCCAATAATCAGGTGCAGCTGATTCAAGTTCCCAAAATTCATTATAATGATTTTGAGCTAATGCACAGAAAGCAACACATACTTTATTAATATCATCAGCCATTTGATAACAAACTTTTTCTTTGTTCTCTAATTCTATATTTTGTATTTCTATAATATTAAATGCATTTTTACATGCTTTAATAGTTTCATCAACTCTAAAATTTGCAAGTGTAGATTGCCAAGCAGCACATACACCTTTTTTATATACGTACTCCCAATTATCGCTATCCATTTCTAATAATTTTTCATAGTAATTATATGCTTGGTCATAAAGTTTGTCTTTAAATGACCTTTCAGCTAATTTTTCATAATTTTTTTGCTTATCAGAAACATCAATATTAACAGTTCCAGTTACCTCTACCGTTCCTTCTATCATCATCTTTTTTGCATCTTCAGGGCTATATTTAGTATGACAAAATTGGCATTCATACTCACCATTTACTTTTTTAAAATCATTTGAACCACATAATTCACATTTTATAACTTTCAAAACTTACCTCCTATAATACTAAATTCCTAAATATTTTTTCTTTGCTTTATCAAATTCTTCCTGCGTAATTACTCCATCATCAAATAATTGTTTTAGCTGTTTTAATTTTTCAACATCAATTTCATTTTTAGTTGAATTCTGTTTTGTCTCTCCAACAGAGTTACCTAATGCATTTAATCCCATTCCCATAAATGCTATATTTGAACCTCCTGAATGTGAACCAGCTTCTTCAATTCCTCTTGCTATTGATTGTTTCATAAAAGTATCACTTCTATTTCCTGATAATGCTTCAGCTTTATTTACATCATTTAATAGTTTCCTTGACTCTTCATCATAATCTATACCCGCAATTGCAACTTTTACTATTTCAATGCCTCTATCTTCTTTCCACTTATATTCTTTTTCAATAACATTAGCCAATGATTTTGCAAATCCAACTTGGTCACTTTGTATTTTCATTATTTGATTTTTTTTATTATCTTCATTAACATAGTTAGAAAAAGCAGCTGATAGACAAGAAACAATTTCATTAAATAATTGAACAGAAGTTTTATCTTCTCCATACTCCATATCAAAATAATTTGATTCTGGTCTTAAATATTTTGCAGGAACAAAATTTTTAATAAATAATATAGGATCACTTATTTTTATTGAATAAACGCCTCTAGTTTTAGCACCTACTTGTGCATTAATGTATTTATCATTCCAATAAATTTCAGATTGTGTTCCAAATTTATTTCCAGGTATTTCTTTAAGATTTACATATACAGCTGTTTGCTCGGATCTTGGTACTCCTCCATATTTAAATCTTTCCCATGAGGTCTTTAATGTTGATGATATTATTCCATTTCCTGCAAAAAAAGATTTAGAATCTTGATTCTTTGAAGAAAAAATAAATCCTCCTGGTTCTGTTATACAACCTGTTATTGCACCATCTTGCATAGTAATAAGTGCTGTACCTTCTGGAACAATTATTTTACTACCATTTGTAATAATATTTTCACTCTTTTTTTCATTCACACCTCTATCATTGTTTTTTACATTTAAAACAGCTTTATAAACAGAAGCAGTAGAAGGAACATTTTCAATTGGAACAATAAATTCTTTCCATTGCTCTGCAAAGCTTCCTCCTAATGCATTAGAAAATGCTTTTATAAATCCCATTTCATCACCTCCTAAAAACTAATATATTAATATTTTTATATAGTTTATCATTAAATAAAAAAAAATGGAATACTTTGTCGAAAATTTTACAGATTTCTTTATTTATTATTTAGCTAAAACTTAATAAGTTTTAGTGGAGTTAAATTTCATAAGATTAAACTTTATAATTTATATATAAATAATTTTTAAATTATAAAACATAATATTGATTGGAGGGTAATATATGACTTCAATGGAACTAGTTGGACTAAATACAAAGTGGTATAGATATAAAAACAATTTAACTCAAGAACAATATGCAAATAAAACAAAGTTTAAAATGGCTTATATTAGTGTTATTGAAACTGGAAATGCTAATTTAACTTGCAAAAATATAGATTTTATTGCAAAATCGTTTAAAATAAAACCTGAAGCTCTATTTAATGAGGAAACAGCAAAATCAGCTAAAAAACTACCTGTTAGAGTTGATATGTATAAAAAATAGATACACTTAATTTTTAAAGTGTATCTATTTTTTATTAGTTAACATCATCAAGATTAATATGTCTATTTATATCTTCTTCAGTAGGTAATTTTTCTAATATTTCTTTTGGTAATTTGTTTCTGACTTCATACGAAGTAACACCTATTGGAGAATTTGTACTTTCTAATGCCCATTCAACAGATAATTTATCTTTTCCTTTACATAGCAATAATCCTATTGTTTGATTGTCTTGTTCTTTTTTTAATGTTTTATCAACAGCTGTTGTATAGAAACTTAATTGTCCAATAAATTCTGGTTTAAATTCTACATTTTTTAATTCTACAACAATATAACATCTTAAATCCAAATGATAAAATAGCATATCAATGTGGTAATCCTGATTTTCAGTAGAAATCTTGTATTGGTTTCCAACGAAGCTAAATCCTTTACCTAATTCAAGCAAAACGTTTTTTATTCTTTCCATCATTGCATTTTCAATGTCTTTTTCAACGGCTTCTTCTTTAATTCCCTCTAGTTCAAATATATATGGATCTTTTATTACATCTCTTGCTAGTTCACTTTGAGTAATAGGAAGTTTATCTTTAAAGTTAGTTAATTTGTCTGCAATTGCTTGTCTTTCATATAATTGCAAATCTATTTGATGGTCTAAAACTGTTTTTGCCCAACCATTTTCTAAGCATTTTTCAGCATACCAATTTCTGACATTATCATCTTTAATTTTTTCTAACAAAATACAATTATGTGTCCAAGGCAATTTTGCCACTGCTGGTGGCAAAATTGATAAATCTTTGTATTTTTCATAAAAGTTCTTCATTCTTGCTAAATTTCTTGTAGAAAAGCCTGTAGTTTCTGGAAATTCAAGTCTTAAAGAATTTGAAAAATTTTCAATAAATTTGTTTCCATATTTTGCATTTTCACTAACAATTTTGCCAATTCTAAAATATAATTTAATTAATTCCATATTAGCATTTTCTTGTATTTCATATCTGGTTTTTAAAATATCTTGTTTAACAGATAATACAAGACTCTTAAAATCATTATCTATCATATTTTCCATAGAATCCTCTTTTCTTTTTTAATTTTGCCACTGCTGGTGGCAAAATTAAAATTACAATTATTTTTTGTTATTATACCACATTTTATGAAAATTTTATTTATTTTTTTATATTTTTACTGAATTAAACAAATATAATGCTGTTTTGTTTATTTCTGATTGTTCCATTTCAATAATTCTAGCCATTGTAAACATTACTAATTTATATTTAGCAAAGTTTACTAGAGTTGTTCTATATTTTTCATCTATTTCTTTTAGTTTAGTATCAAATTTTTCATACATTTCATCTCTATTATACAAAATATTTGACCAATCACTTGTAGTTAAGCAAATTCCTAACCTTAATTTATCTTTGATGTCCATATCATTTATTATAGATATTAAATATTTTACTTTTTCTTGTTCCATTTTCTATTACCTCCATTTTAGAATCTTGTATCATTGTTTTTCTTTCTATTCTTTTCAGCTTTGTTTTGATTTGGTATAGTTACTTTTCTTAAAATGTTATTAGCTATTTCATTATCGTTATCATCAAATATACCATTTTTGTATAAATCATCACTAACTATTTTGTAATTTTGGTTATTATCATAAGTTATTCTCTTATGAAAGTGGCTCATTAAACTATGCCAAAAACCTTTGAATCTTTGTAATTGAGATTTTAAGCTTTCTTTTTCTTCTTGTAGTTTATAAATTATCTTTTCTTTAGCAGATAATTTATCATTTAATTTTTCAATAATTTCGTCTTTTTGTTCTATTTGATATTGAAGTGAACGATTTTCTTGACCTACCTCAACTGTATAAAATTCAAAATCTTCAATAGCTATATTCAAGTCATTTACACTCCTAACAGTCTGAGTAACATCAGTTACGTTTTCAATATAATTTTTGATATTTTCTATATTCTCGTTTGAAATAAGCTTATTATTTTTATCTAGCAAAGGTGATTTTAGAGTATCTAATATTTGAGAAATATCTTTACTTGTATTATCAAGTTTTTTAGTTTGTTTATTGGCATTTTCTAACTTTTGTTTTTGCATTTCTAATTTTTTCTTCATTTCTCTGTAATTGCCCATTTCATTAACATTGATATCTTGATTTCTACCTTTTTGCTTTGTTTTAAGCTTACTATCAACATCATAGAACTTATTGTATGATTTAATACAAGCATTTCTCATTTTATCTTGTATTTCAGAAAGTAAGGTTTTAGTAAATAGTTGTGATTTACCGACTTGCTTTTTCATACCTCTTTTACAATTTTCTATTACTGGAACACCTATAACATGCATATGTGGTGATGTTTCATCGAAATGAATTGTAGCATTGGCTACCTTAAAAGTAGGCAGTATTTTTGCGAAATCTTTAATTTGCTCATTATATACATCAGTCATTTTGTATCTATATTCGTTGTTTTTGTCTTGCCAAAAGTCCATATCTCCAAGTTCTATTATAATTTCACAAGCAATATCGTTTTGAGAATCACATACTTTTTGAAAATAGTCTTTGACTTGTCTATCAGCTCTTGTTTTAGCATTATATTCAATTCTAGCTTGTTCAAATTCATCTAAATATACTTGTTTAACATCTTCTACAATATCATTTGTTCCATATATAGTTGTAATAAGTTCTCTTTGATTATCATAATCTCTTAAATTGTGCTTATTCGCTTTTGATAAATCTTTTGCATTTTGAATAGCATTATTTGAAAAAGAGGTAGTACCAGATACATTTCCTTTTGATACTTTCTTTGCTAATTTACTTTTATTCTTATCACTACCCAAATGAAAAGAATAAGCTAATTCTTGTTCCATTAAAAGCACCTCCTTGAACTTTCTTCGAAGCACAGGACTTTGACCTTGTCATAAGTCCTAACCCAGTAAGAATTATTTAAGTACACTTTATAAAATTTAGATTTTTATACAGCTGAAACGGTATAAAATATAGTTCTAAAAGTAGTGGAATTAAATTTTAGGAGGATTTTATTATGGTAGAGATAACTTATCATAGAGAAGGAGATTATTATATTCCTGATTTATATTTAGAAAAAGAAAATTATAAAAGTGATTATCAAATTGGAAAGTACGGACATTTAAGATTGCAATATTTAAAAGAGCATAAAAATGCTGAATATACTATAATGCTTTTAGAGAATACTTTAAGAAAACATATTGTTGATACAGATATACAGGATAAAGAAAAACTTGAAATAATTATGAAACAAATGTTAGATAAAAATCCAATTGATGAAAATTTGAAAGAGACTGACCCTTTGAGATGGTGTGGGCTTATGAATAATTATAAACATTATGCTGAAGAAATTATATATTCACAATTAATTAACTGTTAGGCAGTAATAGGGTGAGTAAATTAAATTTTTACTCACCTTAATTATATGTCAATAAATCATCATATCAAAATATTGTGGTCATCTTATTTATTATTTTTAAAGTGTAAATATGATAATATTCCTATATGTAAGAAATATAAACACCATATTTCTAAAGCAATTACTCCTCCTATTGAAGTTGAGCCATCACTATTAGCAAACACACCTGTAATTTATTGTTAACTTTATATCTATTACATTCTTCTTATACCATTAATTAAACAATTTTTCCATCTTTTAAATAAATAATCCTATCGCCATATTTTGCAGTTTCTTCTGAATGAGTAACTTGCAGTATTGTAATATTTTTTTCTTTATTTATTCTTTTAAATAATTCCATTATATCTTTTCCTGATTTACTATCTAAATTACCAGTTGCCTCATCAGCAAGAATAATTTTTGGATTCAATATTACAGCTCTTGCTATTGCAACTCTTTGCTGTTGTCCTCCTGATAATTCATTTGGAAGTGATTTTCTTTTACTTGTTAATCCTACAATTTCTAATATTTCATTTAGTTGCTTTTCAAAATCTTTTCTTTTTAATCCTTCCATAATTACAGGAAGCATAATGTTTTCTTCTACAGTTAAATTTTGTACTAAATTATAAAATTGAAATATAAAGCCTATTTCTTTTCTTCTTAATTTTGATATTTCAGAATCTTTCATTTTATTTATATCTTTGTCATCTATCTTTATTGTTCCTGAAGTAGGTTTATCTAATCCTCCTACTAAATATAATAAAGTCGATTTACCACTTCCACTCGCTCCCATTAAGGAAACAAATTCTCCTTGTTCTATGCTTAAATTAATATTATCTAATACAGATATTTTATTGTTTTGAAAACCTTTGTATACATTTTCTACATTAACTATATTTCCCATCTCTAAATTCTCCTTATTCATATTTTATCTCTTTTACAAGATCTATTTTTCTTATTTTTATTACTGGTACTATTGTTTGTATTATTGTTAATAACAATATAATCATTAATAATACCATTACTCCATTAGTTTCAAAAACCATATTTATAAACATAGACATTCCATTTAAAGTTTTTTCCATATATACTTTTAAAATAACACTTAAAGCTACTCCGTTAATTGCAGAGATTATAAATGAAATGATGTTTTCTTCTAATGCCATCTTATAAAGCTGTGTTTTCGTCATACAAGTAGAATTTAAAACAGCAAAACCTTTTTTCCTTTGCATAAATGCTACTAATCCATTATTAATTAATCCAACCATTGCAAGTGCAATTCCTAAAAATAATACTACATATACAATATTCATTATTTGCTGTGTACTTTCTTTATCTGATCCTATCCATTCTTGATATGATTGTATAGTTACATAATTTTCTTTAATTTCATTCTTTAATTTTTCTTTCATAACATCGTCTGATAAGCTAGACTTTATTAGAATGGTTTTATAACTATTTTTAAAGAGTTTATTATATTTACCTTTAGAAATCATACCTACACTTCTCATTGATGTTGTATCAGTAGAATCAATATATCCCTTTATTGTAAAATAATAATCCTCATCAAAGTATTGTTCTCCATTAATTTTTATTTTATCTCCTAACTTATAACCATTTTTTATGCAAAATGCTTCATCTAATAAGATTTCATCATCTTTCAATTTGTCCGCTTCTTCTTTATTAAATTTTATACTATCATATAATCTAAATATTGTATCATCTTCATTATCATATCCGAAAAATGCAAAGATTTTCTCTTCATCATTTATTTTAAAATATCCCATATTTATATAATAAAAAGCTTTCTCATCTACTCCCTCTATATCATCTAAATACTTATAGCTTTCTTCTTCGCCTGATAAATTACTTACTCTTATTGTATAATGAGTAACCCTATCAAATCCATCATAAGTATTTGATATTGTTTGTGCAATATTATAAACAAAAGTTGTCATTGATATTATTATAAATAGGAGTGTTGCACTCGAAACAGCTATTTTATTATCTGCTACATTTTTAGAAGCCAAAAAACTAGTTTTTCGATTTTTTAGTATTAAAGATAATATTTTTGAAACAATTTTTATAATTAATGGTATTACCATTACAAATCCTATAACTACCAAAACAACTGGTAATAATCCCATTGTAAAGTCATAATTATTATTTATAAAATAAATTACAATTGATAAAATTATAAATATCAAACCAATTACAATTTTTCTTTTCTTTATTATATATTTAGTATCTTGTGTATCAAATATTATATCTCTAATAGCCTTATTTTTACTTTTTCTCAATTCCATATATGTAATACTAATTTGAATTAATACTGCAAATAATACAACAATTAGCATATATATTGGCTTAATACCTGCATTGCTTGTTAGTTCTATATCTTCTGATGATATAAATGAATTTGTTACAGGACCGAATAAGCATATTGGCAATTACGATTCCAATTACACTACTTATAATTGCATAAGCTATATTCTCTAGGTATAACAACATATTTGTCATTTTTCTACTAGCCCCAATACTTCTAAATGTTCCAATAACCGATATTCTTTCTTCTAATACTAATTTCAAAATAGAATTTATTATATAAAATGCTATTAGTGTTGTAATTACTAACATTATTATCATCAGACCATTTATTTGAGTTAAAGCGTCTGCTAAACTTGCTTTTACTGTTACAACGCTAAAATCTTTATCTATCTGTTTTAAATCGTCTTTTGCTAATTCTATGTTATCATCTAGAACGTCGATATATGCTCCCATTATATATGTTTTATTTTCATCTAACACTGCTTTTTCATATTCATCACTGTTTTCATACATAATTTTATTTGCAGTGTCTATTGAAACTAAATATTTAGGTTGTTCCTCCATTTCATCGGCAAAAATACCATAATTCTCCACTATTTGGACAACTTTTAGTTCTTTATTTAAAACATTTATTGTATCATTTACTTTAATGTTCTTAACATCTGCTATTTTTTTTGATATAATTACTTCATTATCAATTAAATTAGTCTTTCTATCTGATTTTATCATTTTATTCTGCTGTAAATCTACTATATTCATTCCTATTACATCATTTTTATCTTTTATGTAATGCACAATAGGAGCAATGTTATAATTGTCTGATATTCCTTCTATTTTATCTATTTCAAAGGGTGTATCTTTTGATAATAAAACATCTGTTGTTCCTACTGTTTTCATCAGAAATTCAGTATATTTTTCCAAAATATTGTCTTTTAACGTTAAGCATAGTGTTAATACTACTACTGATAAAGTTAATGATATTATAATCAACAAACTCCTTAGTTTTTTCTCTTTCATATTTTTTAATATATATTTTAATATAATCGACATTGTTTTTCCCCTTTTATTCTTCTATAATAATTAATTTACTATTTAATCCATTTAATTCTATGGTATTATTAGTATCATCTACAGATTTTTCATTTACAAATTTATTCTTCATACCTTTTAATATGGTTTTATACTTCGTTTCCTTTGGAATTTGAACTCTAGCAGTAGAATTGATTATATTTACTTCAAGATTACCTTCAAATTTATCATAAAACGCTTCTACATCACATTTACTTGTATTTAATACTATTGTTCCTTTAGATTTTTTAACATTCATATATTTCAATATTCCATCAAATTCAAGTTTTTCTATTTCTAAACTTTCTATATTCATTGTTTTAACTTTTGTATTAATTTCTATATCTTCGATATATTTTTGTGGTAAATATATATTTACAGCTGTATCTGATCTTTTTTCGTTATTCGTAATATTTATATCCATTTTATAATAACGGTTATCAAATTCAATTTTAAATGAGTTTTTTAAATTATCATTATTATCTGATAATAACTCTACTTTTACTTTTTCTTCATCATTTCTTATAAAATTAACTTCTTCAATTTTACAAATATTTATATCAAAATGTTTTGTATGATCTATTTCAAGTTCTTTAATATAGTTGTATTTTTTCTTTTCATTGATTTGTACGTTTTTTTCTTCTTTGACAAGTTCATCTATAGTAATATTAAACACTTTACTAATTTGTTTTAAATTTTCTATATCAGGAACTCCATCTCCTGTTTCCCATTTTGTAATTGCTTGTCTTGACACATTTAATTTTTCTGCAAGTTGTTCTTGTGTCATTTTACTTCCTTTTCTTAACATTTTTAATTTTTCATTAAATAACATTTGCTTTCCCTCCTCAATTCCATTAATTCCACTTTATCCTATTCTTTGTTTTTTAACAAGCAATCATCTTTTACATTTCCAAAAACAAATGCTACTTTTCGTAGCATTTAAGATATGTGGCTTGTTTTTACCTGTTAGTTATATATACAAATAATACATTAAGTAATTTATTTTTTCTTTTTAGATTTTTTATCTTCAATTAATTTTTCATCATCTATATATTTATAATTTAAAGCATTATTTTTGGAAATCGCTGATTTTTTTGTTTGCTTTTCATATGATTTTCTGGCATCATTTGCAACTTGTCCACCTCGTTTAGCAACATTCATATTCTCATTAAATCCTTGTGGATGTTCTGATTGTGCAATATCACGAGTAGCTATTTCTCCTAAATCTGTAAGAAGAACTTCAATATCGGTCATATTATCTCTTAAACTTTCTTTTCGTAAGCCTTTATACTGTTTATATTCTGAAGCTTTCATTCCAGACCAGCCTTTATATATTTCATTAGTTAGCATTGCATATTCAATTGGTTTTTCAACACCACCATCTTTCCATATATCTGTTAGCTTAAATCTATCAACAATGCCTGTTAATCTTTTCTTAATCCATTAATCACTATAACCTTTATTACGATAATAGTTAACAGCACGATTAATTGCTATCTCAGGATTAAATACTTCATTTATTCTCTCATTACCTAAACTTGCTAGCCACATTTTAAAAGGTTCTGCTTTAGGTGATGGTATTGATTCAATAAGTCTTAAAATATTCTTTGTATCTAGCATATCAGTATTTCTCATTTTTCCATCTTTTGCTTTTAATTTGAAAGTGTCACAATTTGTGACGGTTTCATTTCCTTCTTGAAGCATTCTTGATTTAAGAGTTCTCCAATAATGTGCTGGGTCATTACTATCTGTTAATGCACTTACAACATCAACCACGCTAAAAAAATATTCTTCTTTTTCGCTATTCCAAATACTTCTTATTTCTTTTTCTTCAAACAGGTTTGTAATTGTATCTAATTTATTATTATCCATATCTTGAACTACCTCCTTGTAGAATTTTTGAACTATTGGTAACATATTATCATAAATTCAGGATTTTTACAATTAATTTTCAAATTTTCTTGATTTTTCAAGCAATTCATGATATAGTATGAATATCATAGAAATATGATACTGAAAAATTGAATATTGATATTCCTCTTTACTTAATTAGGAGGAGCCATTAGAGTTAAAAGTGCCCGTTGTGTATGTATGTTGTAAGGGCGATGTATTTAATGAATAATAAGTGCTACAAAATATCATGTTTGATTTACAGAAAAACACATTTAAAAGTGAATTGCCTTAAAATCTGCTAAATTTTAAGGCAAACCTAAATTGCCAAAAGTTATAATGCTTTAGGTTTATTAAATAATGCTAAAAAATTTCTGTTAGCATTTAGTTTTCACGAATTACTTGTGTTAGTAGGTAAATCAAACACCTTTAATCATCTGTTGATGATTAAAGTGATAACGAAAAATTATTATGCAGGTATGCTATTAATTTTTCAGTTTGTAGAAAACGAAACTTATTAGTTATTGAATATTTTATGGTAATAAATATATAAGGTTTCGTTTTGATACAAAAAAGCGAAGCCTTTTTTGTATGTTACAATAGCAATTGCTATTGTAACTGATGAGATATAAACAATTTATTGGTTATATCTCACAAGAATAATAAACGAAGATTTATTATTCTTGTATCAAATATCAAATGTAAATTTGGTATTTGATATGCCCTCCGCTAAGGAGCCCACTGACATCTTTGCAGACGATAGTCTGAAAGTGTCATAGTGGGTTACACACTTTGAAAAAGTTGTGTAACTGCTTCGCAGATTTGCCATATTAGATACTACCTTAAGCAAGGCAGAAATTGGTTCTTTGAAAGGCTTTGAAAAATACCCTCTCTTGCATACCTGCAAGAAAGGAAATGCACTTATGGAAAAAACAAATTATTCTGTTGCAAGAGTTGTAACTTATACAAAACAGAGTATTGGAAAAGCAGAAAGACACAATGAAAGAAAAAATCAGACTTATTCCAATATGAATGTTGATTTAGAACAAACTAAAAATAATGTGTATTACAAAACTTGCGACAAAAGTTACAACGAAAGATTAAAAGAATTAGTTGATACAGGTAAAGTTTCATTAAGAGGATTAAAAGATACTGCTAAAGTATTTGATGAACTTGTACTAGACATCAATTCAGACTATTTTGAAAAACACGGAGGATATGATTTTGCAAAGAAGTTTTATGAAGAAGCCTTCCACTTTGCAGAAAAAGAATATGGTCAAGATAATATTATATCTGCTGTTATGCACGCAGATGAACAAAATATTGCATTAACTGAAGAATATGGTAAACCTATATATCACTATCATTTACACGTTATAGCATTGCCAGTTGTAAAAAAAGAAATAAAGTATTCTAAAAGAACAAAAGATAAATCACTTGTTGGAAAAGTTAAAGATACAATTATGCAAGTTAGTCATAGCAAAAAATGGAAAAGCCAAAAGGCTTTTGATAATGAAAGCAATGAAATTCTAAATGATAAAGGTAAGCCTATTTTAATTAAGTCATATAGCCTACTTCAAGATAGATTTTATAAATATATGTCTGATAACGGATATAAAGATTTTATAAGAGGTGAAAAAGGTTCAACTGCTGAACACTTATCTGATATAGAATTTAAGGCTAAAAAAGAACGAGAAAAATTAGAGGCGATTACTGATAAGGTAAAACAGCAACAAACAAAATTCGCTGAAACCACTTCTGCTATTGAGGATTCTGAAAAGCGAAAAAGTCAAGTACAACAAGAATTAAATGAAATAAAGAAAGATATTGATAACTACAAAGGTTATAAAGGCGACATTGATAATATTGATGTAGGAAAATCAAAACTATTTGGTAAAAAGGTCGAACTAGATACTGATGATTATCAAAATCTTGTTAAATATGCTAAAAAAGGTGTTGCTGCAGATGTTGAGATTACAAAACTAAAAGAAGAAAATAGCAAATTAAAGCACGATTTTAATGAACTGAAAGAAAAAACTAGAGATTTTATTCGTGCAATTGCCTATGCTCCAACTAAAGTAATGAATTTCTTTAAATCTCTATTCAAGGAAGAAGAACAAGAAAAACAAAGACAGTTAGAACTTGTAGAACAACAAAGACTTGAAAAATTATATACACCTGCTGAAAGAGAAATACTAGCAAATATTACTGATTATGATAAAGAATATCTTAATCGTTTTGAAGGAGAAACTAGAGAAAGAGTTGAACGAGGTTTAATTGAAGAATACAGAAAACAATTAGAATATCAAGAAAATGTTAACTCTCCTGAATACAAGAAAAGGAGGGCTGATAGAAATGCAAAATAATATTATTTATAGATTAGAACTTACAAACGAAGAATATGAATTTATAGAAAATTTAAGAAAAGAACTATATGATAAACTTTCGAAAATGAATGAAAGCGAACTTAGAGAATATTTTGAAAATTTATGTATAGAGGAAAACTTGAACTTTGAAAAAGAAATAAAAGGTACGGTTTATAAAGTAAATACCTATTTTAGCAAAAATTCAGAATATACAATATTACAAGATCTTTTTAGAATTTTTAGAAAATAATCAGAATTTATTGGATTTTAGTTTGAAATATGGTATATTATAAACACTACTTTAAAAAAGTAACTATTATTTTATATCGTATTTCAAGCTGGGAAAGGAGAAATTAATGAAACAGCTAGAAAGCGATAAAATTACTGCTTTATACTGCCGTTTATCAAGAGATGATGAACTTGCAGGAGAAAGCAATAGTATAACAAATCAAAAATCAATTTTAAGTAAATATGCTAAAGATAACAATTTTCAAAATATAAAGTTCTTTGTAGATGATGGATATTCAGGAACAACTTTTACAAGACCTGCTTTTATGGAAATAATGGAACTTGCTGAACAAGGTAAAATCGGAACTATTATTGTAAAAGACCATTCAAGACTTGGAAGAAATAGACTTATTGTCGGACAACTTCTTGAAGAAGATTTTGTAAGATTAAATATTAGGTATATTGCTATAATGGATAATATTGATAGTAGCAAAGGTTTAAATGACTTCTTGCCTATTCAAGACTGGTTTAATGAAATGCACGCAAAAAATACAAGTCAAAAAGTTAGAGCAGTTCTTAAAAATAAAGGTGAATCAGGTATTTCACTTGCCAACAATATACCTTATGGCTATAAAAAAGATGAAAGCAATAAAACAAAGTGGCTAGTTGATGAAACTTCTGCAGAAGTTGTAAAAGAAATATTTAATCTGTTTATTCAAGGACATGGAACTTTTGAAATTGCTAGAATTTTAAGAGAAAGAAATGTATTGACTCCATCTGAATATAATGCAAGCATTACTACGAACTCAAATAATCAAGAATATCAATATAAATGGTGTGGAACAACTGTTGCAGGCATTTTAGATAGACAAGAATATATTGGAGATACTGTAAATTTTAAATCTACTACTCGTTCTTATAAAGATAAAACTAGAGTAAATCTTCCAAAAGAAGATAGAAAAATATTTAAAAATACCCATGAGCCAATTATAGATGAATATACTTGGAATATAGCTAAACAATTAAGAAATAATAGACAAAAACGTGCAAAATCAGGAAAGAAAAGCATTTTCTCAGGGCTATTATTTTGTAATGATTGTGGTAAAAAGATGTATTTTCAATCACCTGTTGTAGATTTAAAAGCGAAAGACCATTATAGATGTTCAAGTTATAAACATGATACTTCAGCTTGTACTTCACATTATATTTCAGATGAAGCATTACAAATTATTGTTTTAGAGAATATCCAAAGGGTAACCTCTTATATGAAAGATTATGAAGATTTATTTATTAAAGAACAACTTGCAAAATCTACACAAGATGAAATAAAGAAAATCTCTAAAAGCAAGAAAGAACTTGAAAAGGCTAAAAATAGAGTAATTGAAATTGATAACTTATTTATGCATATTTACGAAGATAATGTATCTGGAAAAATTACAGATGATAGATTTAGAAACTTATCTTATAATTATGATAAAGAGCAACAAGAATTAAAGCTTAAAATTGAACAATTATCAAAAGATATTGAAAATACTGAAAAGAAAGATAATGATATTACACAATTTATATCTAATGTTAAAAAATATACTGAAATAACTGAACTTTCGCCAGAAATATTAAATGAATTAATAGAAAAAATAGTAATTCATCAACAAGAAAAAGTTAATGGTAAAAAAGTTCAAGAAATAGATATATATTATAGAGGTGTTGGTATAATATCTTTTCCAGTAACTACCCAAGATATTGAGATTACAATTAATAAAATATTAAATAGAAAAACAGCTTAATATTGAAATAACTTGTTTTAATGGGAGAATGATTTTAGTGTACTTAACTAAAGCATTCTCCCCTATGAGTTATGACGTGCCATCATAACTCGGGGGCTCTGCGAAGCATTAAATTTTCTCCCAATGGGATAAAATTTATCCAAATTACCTCACACAAAATTTATATTGCTAACACAAATATAAATTTGTATTCACTAATTTGATTGTTGCAACATAGCTCACATATAAAGTAATAGTTGCAACAATTATTCAGTATTTTCTTTGGAGAAATTAACAGGCTTTACCACAATTTCTACTGGTTCATCTTTTTTATAAGTAATTGTTGTTTCGCTATCATCTGGTATTGCATTGAAGTATGGTTCGATGTTTTCTATATCTTCTATTCGAAATTCATCTTCGCCATCAATATAAATTATTCCAAATCTATATTCTTCCATTTTATTATCTGGATCTAATTTATAATAATCTTCTAATGGGAATACTCTAACAATAGCACTATTATTTTCAGCAAAGTTAAAATAAAACATTTGCTTTTGTAAATAATATGTTGCCTCTGTAAAATGAACATCATAGTATTGCCTCAATCTCATTATTATTTCTCCAAATTCTTCCTCTGGCAAATAGTTACTAAATCTGACACTTCCTAATACATTACCTAATAGCATAGGCTTTGTTGTATCAATATAACCGTTATCGTATAATTCCTGACATGGTTTACAAATTGAATCTCTAAAGTTTATTTGTTTAACAACAATTTCTTTACCAATTAAAGAAAGCTCAATATCATCAACATATTTCATTATTAGTTCTGCTTGTTCTTGTCTTGAATAATCTTTCCAAGTTTTCGTTCTTTCTTGATATTCTTTGTTTAGTTTGATTTTATTGATGAAATCAATATCTCGCTTTAATAAAATGTCTTTTGGCGTAAATCGTAATTCTTCAGCAAAATCGGTAGTATTAAGCTCATTTTCTAATTCTTCAATAGTTTTCTCAACAACCCTTCGTTCTTTATCATATTCTTCAAGTTTAAACACTCCATTGATATAAGCTTTTTTTATTCTATCTAATTTTGCTTTTTGTTCATTTATTTCTTTTTGCAATTCTTCTTTAGGTTCATCGAATTTCTGTCTTATCATAGGCAAGAAGAATTGATTTACAACAGAGTCATATTCTACTAATTCACCTATAAACTGATTAAAATACTCATTTATAAGGTTTTCTCTAAACTCTATTTTACAATCGTGACAATAATAGTAGTAATAGGGTTTGCCATTTTTCTTTGTTGTAGCTTTACCACCTAAAACACGATTACAATTTGGACATTTTAACTTCTGCAAATATAAATAGGTTAATGTTCTTTGATAGTTTCTAGAATTTTTCTTTTTCTGTACTTGGCAATCTTCCCACATTTCTTTTGAAACAATAGGTTCTACTACATCTTCATAGTAGGTAGGGTGTTTAGTATTCTTTCCGTGAACAAAATCTCCTTTATATATTTCATTTTCAAGAATACCAACAATAGTTGAATCTCTCCAATTATCCTTACCTAAAACTTTTTCCTCATTAAATAGATTACTGATTTTTTGATAAGAATAGCCATTATAGTATAATTCAAATATTCTAACTACAATATCTTTAGTAGAATAATCAATTACTAATTTCTTATTTTCGTGCTTATATCCAAGAGGTGCTTTAGAGGGAATATGACCTTGTTTTATTGCACCTGCTAACCCTACTTTTGTTCTTTCACTGGTTCTTTCAATTTCATTTTGACTTACACTCATTAAAAGTCTTGAAATCATCTTACCATTTGCAGTAGTTGTATTTACTTCATCATTAGCACAATCAATATAAGCATTATTCTCATCTAAAAAGGTTATAAGATTTTCCCAATCATAAATACTTCTAGTTATTCTATCTAGTTTTAAAGAAATAATAGTATTTATCTTTTTAGATTTAATATCTTCTTTTAGCCTTTCAAATTCTGGTCTAAGATTACCAGTTTTCGCACTTATTCCAGCATCTTGATAATAATCTATAATCTCGTAACCTTTAAATTTACAAAAAGTTTCTAATCTTTCTCTTTGTTCTGGAAGACTAAATCCCTCACGAGCTTGGTCTTCTGTTGATACTCTCATATACAATCCACATTTTTTCTTTTCTTCCCCCAATTTATAAACCTCCTAACAAAAAAGAGACATCAAAGTACATACGAGTACTATTGACATCTCTTAAATCCATTTATCACGTAATAAAATACAATATAATTGTAATATAATATAAATTTTTCAAAGTACTCATACATTTATATATAGTTCTTGCCACTCAACTATACATAATCAATTGCCTATATTATATCACGATTTAAGGAAATGTCAATTTTTACAAACTAAATTTTTTTCAAATATTCTTCTAATTCAGATAAGTGAATTTTATTTACCAAATTAGAAATATAAACATCATTAGAATAATTAAAAACTAGAAATGTAATGTCTTTTATAATTACTCTATGTGGCTCAATATATGAGAGATTTGTTTTATCAATTTTTCTTATACTGCCATTAATAAAAGTAGGAGTAACTTTAGAAAACTCACATATAAATTCCAATCTTTGTTTAAGGCTTTCCTCAAATTGTAATTCTTCTTTGATAATATTCATTTTTTACACCATCCTTTCTTTTAAGAATTTAGGATGATTTTTTGCAAACAAAAAAATCAACCATTTTACTGATTGATTTTCATATCTATCTGTTCTATAAAAGTTCGAACAGAAACGTTACTGGAGCGGGTAGCGAGAATCGAACTCGCGCAACAAGGTCGGAAGCATTGCATTCTACCACTAAATTATACCCGCATATTATTATGGTATAGATTAAGTTAGCTGTATGGAATGAGTTGCAGATAACTTATTTCAGAACAAAATCTAAAATTTTATTTTGGTGGAGATGAGGAGAGTTGAACTCCTGTCCATAACACTTTCCATACAAATTTCTACAAGTTTAGTTTATCTTTTTTATTCATTAATATCTCTCCGATAAACAGGATAGATAATAATATAGCTCTTTATAGTACCTACTACTTTAAGAGCAAAAGTAGCTTCGTTCCCCACTGGTTATGACACTTTACTAAAATACGTGGGCATATTAAAGCAAAGCGTAGCTGCATTTAGGCAGCTAATGCTAATTCTTGTTTATCAGCGTTTATATTTATTTTCTCGTTTTTATAGTGGCCAACGAGAATCCACTACTTGCTATTTATACTTCTAGTGTAATGTCGAAACCATTACATCCCCATATATTTATTATTATACTATATATTTTATATTTTATCAATGTCTTTTATTTCCAATTTTCTTATTTCTAGCAGTATTAATCTAGTTACCTATATAATTAACTTATTTTATTCTTTTACAAATTGTATATACATTTTTGAAATATTCATACAATATTTATTAAAATCTAATTATTTTGTTATACATATCTATTGCATAATTATCAGTCATTCCAGATATGTAATAAATAATCGCCCTTATATAATCTTTTTCATCTTTTGTATCAAATAATACACTATTTTTACATTTGTTACTTCTTTCTGAATTACAATAATCTTTTAGCCAGTCTTCAAAGTCATTAACTAATTTAGGACATATTTTTAGCATTTTGTCTTTATTGTTATAACTTTCTTTTAATACATCAAATATTTCATTTAGCACTAATCTAAAATATTTAACTGCTATTTCCAATTTATTTGACAAATATATCTCTTTATAATTAAACTTTTTTAGTTTATTCATCATTTTAAAAGCTTTATCTGAAAAGCATAATCCATTTTCTTTCGATGAATTTTCGCACAAATCATTTATTAAATTATTAATAATTACTGTATTATTTATTGTTTCTGTCATATCTAATTCTAGTATTTGATATAATTTTTTTAAACCATCATTATTTAAAACTCCTAAAGTTATAGCATCTAATATATCTCTTCCTAAATATGATATTTTATCTGCAATTTTTACTACACAACCCTCCCATGTATAAGGTGCATATTGATTAGGTTTTGTATATTCATATAAATCTATATATTCCTCCCTTGGTTTTAGACATTTTTCATCTATCTCTCCACAATGAGAAATGATTCCATCTCTTACAGCATAAGTTAAATTCAAGTTTGTTTTTTGTCCTTTTGGATCTTCTAATAATTCTATTTTATCAACTAATTCTAATCCATTTTTTTCATGCCAAAAGTTTTCTCCCAATTCTCTTTGCTTTATTTCTGACAGTATCTTTTCTCCTTGATGTCCAAACGGACTATGTCCTATATCATGGGCCGTTGCTATTGCTTTTGTTAGCTCTGTATTTAAGCCCAAATAATTCGCTATTGTATAGCTTATTGATTCTACTAATACTACATGTTCTATCCTTGTACATATATGATCATTTTGAGGAGAAAAAAATACCTGTGTTTTATGTTTTAATCTTCTATAACCTTGGCTATGAATTATTCTTGTATAATCTCTTTCAAACTCAGAACGAATATTATTATTTCTTTCATATAATTCTTCTTTTCTTTTTATACAATTAATCCATTTAGGATTATCTTGTGTAATTGATAATTCTTTTAATACATCTTTCATTTCTATATTCCTCTCTTCGTTATAAAATTCTAATATATTCTTTATTTTTACTCACAATAATTATATTTTCTATTCACACTCTAACATATTTTTATATTTTTCTCAAGGCTATTTTCTATAGTTTTGATATTTAAATATAATTGATTTTTAATCCTTTATTTTATTTGTTTATAATAGTATTAACATCTTTTAATATTTTGAATAAAATATATTAGGTGATTTTATGGCAATTGTTCAAACAAATATTAATTATACTTACGAAATTATGAGGTCTGATATATATGAATTAAATATTACATATCCTTTTTTACAAGTTCAAAATATTGGATTTAGTGTGCTAGGTAAACAACTTCCTATTATTAGACTAGGACGTGGTGAGAAAGAAGTATTTTATTCAGCTTCTTTTCACGCTAATGAATGGATTACAAGCGTTATACTTATGAAATTTATAGAAGACTATTGTGTTGCTTATTCTAATAATTCAAGTTTGTTTGGCTATAGTATTAGAAATTTATTTGGTAATGTATCTATCTACATTATGCCTATGGTAAATCCAGATGGTGTTAATTTAGTAACTGGCGCTTATAATACAAATAGTAGTATCTATCGTTCTTTTCAAAGCATAGCAAATAACTATTCAAATATTGCTTTTCCAAATGGTTGGAAAGCAAACTTTAATGGTGTGGATTTAAACTTACAATTCCCAGCTGGTTGGGAACAAGCACGAGAAATAAAATATTCTCAAGGATTTACCTCTCCAGCTCCTCGTGATTTTGTTGGATATGGAGCCTTAACAGAACCAGAAGCACTTGCAGTTTATAATTTTACACTTGAACATAATTTTAGATTAGTGATTTCATATCATACACAAGGTCAGGAAATTTATTGGAATTTTCAAAATATAAATCCTCCTCGAGGATTTGCAATAGGAACACGCTTTGCAAACGCTAGTGGATATACTTTAGCAAATGTTCCATTTAATTCGAGTTTTGCAGGATATAAGGATTGGTTTATACAAGATTATAATAGACCTGGTTACACTATTGAAGCTGGTATTGGTCAAAATCCTTTACCCATTTCTCAGTTTAATGAAATTTATAATGATAATATTGGAATATTAATTTTAGGAGCAGTTTTATCATAACTGCTCCTACTTTATAAATTTTTTGCCATTTTTAAATAATTTTTATAAAATTATTGTAATTCAAAGTCAGATATCTTATATCCCAGGCTCTTAAGCTTATCATATACTTTGCTTGGTGAAATACCAAATAAAGTATTATAATCTCCATTTACTTTATCAAGAAATATAGAAGCTTTACCTTGAATAACATATCCACATCTATTTAAAATGTCTTTTTCGTTTTCTACATACCACTTAATATCTTCATCTAATATTTCCTTTAAATATACCTCTGTTGTATCAGAAAAAGAAATCTCTTTATTTTGATATAGATCCTTAATTGCAATACCTGTTATTGCATATGTTAATTTTCCTGACATTTCTTTAATATTTTTAAAAGCTTCTTGTTTACTTTTTGGTTTTTCATATATCTTTCCATCCATATATATGATAGAATCTGCTGCAATTATTATTGCTTTTTCTTTAATTTGATTTGCAACAGAGTTTGCTTTGTTTTTTGATAATTCTTTTACATATTCAACAGGATCAGTATTACAGCTTGATTCTTCTACTAAACTTTTAATAACCTCATATTTTAAACCTAGCATATTAAAAATATCTTGTCTTTGTTTTGAACTTGAAGCTAAAATTAATTTCATTTTTTTCTCCTATTTTATTCTTTTTTTACAATTTTTTAATAAATATTTTAAATAAACAATTTATAATATTTTTTATTCTTAAAGAAAGTTTATTACATTTTATTGATTTTTTCTTGTCAAAAAAACAGATAAATTCTTATCTGTTTTTTTAACTATTTACTTTCTTTTCCAACAAATTTAAATGTTAATGCAGCTAATGCTGAACCTATAAATGGAGCAACTATAAATACCCAAACTTGTTTCAAAGCTTCTCCACCTATAAATAATGCTGGTGCTAAACTTCTTGCTGGATTAACTGATGTTCCTGTTAATGGAATTCCCATTATATGTACAAATGCTAATGTTAATCCAATTACAATTCCTGCAACTGAAGACATTTTTTCATTTGATGTTACTCCTAATATTGTAAATATAAATACAAATGTAAGAATTACCTCTACTAAGATAGCTCCAATCATATTAATGCCTACAGCAGATGTTTCACCAAATCCATTTTGTCCTAATGATACAATTTCCATTCCAGCAGATTTCATTATTACATATAATAATCCTATTCCTAAAATGGCTCCTAATACTTGTGCAATCATATAAAACGCACATTCTTTAAAAGATATTTTTTTGCTAAGAAACATTGCTAATGTTACAGCTGGATTTATATGACATCCAGATACATCACCAATTACATAAGCCATAGCTACTATTGATAGTCCAAAAGCTAATGCAATCCCTAATGTTCCCAAAGCTCCTCCTGCTATTGCAGCACTTCCACATCCAAAAAGGACTAATACTGCTGTTCCTATGAATTCACATACATATTTCTTCATAAGATTTCCCCCTTATTAATTTAATTTATTATTAAATAGTTTAACTATTTAGTAATCCATTTTATTAAGTCTAGGTTTGCTGGTTCTAATAACATTTCATGTTTTGGCATAACCCTAAAAGTATATCCGTAATTTCCACCAGTTGTTAATTCTATTTTTGCTATAAAATAGTATTTCTTTTGTTCTTCATCAGAATCTGATAATGTCATTGGAATAATGCTTACATTTTCTACAACTCCATTATCTAATATTTTACCATAATAAGCTTCAACTGTTACATTTTCTACATCTATATTTGGAAGTTCTACTTCACAAGATACTTCTATGTTATTTCCAGCATCCATTGTTATATTATCTAGGTTATTTACTTGTGTTATTTTTATATCTTTCCAATCTCTATAGGTATCTTTTTTCCATGAATTATATGCTGCAACATTATCAATATCTTCATAATATTTTTTAGTTAGGTTACATAGTGGCATATATAATTGATTTGTATAATCTACTAGCATTCTAGCAGTACTGTATTTTCCACCTGTTGTTATTATAGAGTTTTTCATTATCTCTATCCACTTTTTAGACATTCCATTTCTGTCTTTATCATAATATATTGGTATTATTTTTTCTTCTAATGTTCTATACATACTTTGGCTGTCTGCTTGATCTTGAGCTTCATATGATTCATATTCAGCGTTTGTACCAATTGTCCATCCATTGGTTTGGTCATATCCTTCTGCCCACCATCCATCTAGCACACTAAAGTTTATAACACCATTTACAGAGGCTTTTTGTCCACTTGTTCCTGATGCTTCCATTGGTCTTCTTGGATTATTTAACCAAACATCAACACCACTTATTAAATATCTTGACATTGCAATATTATAATTTTCTAGTAAGAATATCTTTCCCTTAAATTGTGGCATCATTGAAATTTGATGAATATATTTTATTAGGTCCTGTCCTTCTTTATCTGCAGGATGTGCTTTACCTGCGAATATTAATTGAACAGGCTTATCATTATTATTTAGAATTTGTGTTATTCTTTCAATATCCTTAAATATTAATGTTGCTCTTTTATATGTTGCAAATCTTCTTGCAAATCCTATTGTTAAGGCATGTGGATTTAATTTTGAAACTATTTCATTTATTTCTTCATAACTATATCCTGATCTTCTTAATCTTTCTGTTGTAGATTTTGCAACTAATTGTAATAATTTTTCTTTTCTTTCTTTATGTACTTGCCATAACTTATCATTTGGAATATTATTTACCTTTTCCCATATTTCATCTTTATGCATTGAATCTTGCCAGTATGGAATTAAGTATTTGTTAAATAATTCTTTTAATTTTGGTGCAAGCCATGAACAAGTATGAATACCATTTGTAACATATCCTATTGGTGATTCACTTGCCGCAATATTAGGCCATACTTCTCCGAATAATTCCCTAGATACAGCTCCGTGAAGTTTACTAACTCCATTTTTCTTTCCAGCAATTTTTAATGCTAGTATTCCCATGTTGAATCCATTATCTAGTTCATTACATGGTTTCATTCCTAATTTCATAAATTCTTCTTCTGATAAACCAAGTCTTGGCCAGAAATCCTTGAAATATTTTTTTACCAAATCAAGCGGAAATATATCATTTCCTGCTGGTACTGGTGTATGTGTTGTAAATACTGTTTTTGAGCTAGCAATATCTTTTGCAACTTCAAACGATACTTGTTTTTCTTTTATTATATTTTTAATTATTTCTAAAGTTAAGAATGCAGAATGTCCTTCATTCATATGATATACTGTTGGTTCTAATTCTAAAGTTTTTAATAAATTTACACCAGCCATTCCTAAAACTATCTCTTGGCGAATTCTCATCTCCTGATCTCCACCATATAATTTTAATGTTATATCTCTGTCTTCTTCATGGTTTTTCTCTATATCAGAATCTAATAAATATAATGTTACTCTACCTACATTTACTTGCCATACTTTTAAATATAATCTTCTTTTTGGGAATTTAACATATATAGTTAAATCTTCACCTTTGTTATCTTTTACTGGTATAATTGGTAGATCATATAAATCTATATTTTTATATTCTGTTTCTTGGTCTCCATTACCATTTATTTTTTGATTAAAATAACCATTTTTATATAATAAACCCACTGCAACTAATGGAATACCTAAATCACTTGCTGATTTTAAATGATCTCCTGATAATATTCCAAGTCCACCAGAATATATTGGCATAGTTTCATCAATTCCATATTCTGCAGAGAAATATGCAATTAAATCTTTTTTTTCTTCAGGATATTTTTTAGCAAACCAAGTATTTTTACTATTCATATATCCATCAAAATTAGAAACTACTTTATCATATTCTTTTAAGAAACCAATGTCTTTTGACATAGCTTCAAGTCTTTCTTGTGAAATATGTTTTAAGAATTTAACAGGATTTTTACCAGATTGCTCCCATAGATCTCCATCCATTTTCTTTAATAATCTTAAAAATTCAGTGTTCCAAGACCACCATAAATTATTTGATATTTCTGATAATTTTTCTATCCTTTTAGGTAATTGCGGATTAACTGTAATTCTATTAAATACGTACATTTTATTAAATTCCTCCTTTGTATTTTTCCAGCTATTTTCTTTTGACAATTTTACATTTATATTATCTATTAAATAATTCTTTTTGTCAAATGTTTTTTATATCTTTTTTGACTAAAATATCCTCATCACATCATTATAGGTCACATACAATGATAATGCAATTAATATAGAAAATCCTATAAGTTGAATATTTATTTCTGTTTTTTCGTTCATAGGTTTTCTTCTAATTGCTTCTATAATTAAAATCAGTATCTTTCCCCCATCTAATGCCGGTATTGGTAAAAGATTTGTTACTCCTAATGACATAGAAATTAATGCCATCATATAAACAAATTCTCTTATTCCATTTGTCTTAGATACAACTTCTGATATACCTACTGGGCCCATCATTTGATCCACACCAACATGACCTGTAAATAGTTGTTTCATATTATCAACTATAGATAATGTAAAATCTTTTACATTTATTAGACCATTTATGCATCTATTTATAAATGTATCTTCTGCTGGTTTTAAATTTACACCTAAATAAAATAATTTGTATCCATTACTTTCCTCTGCTTTAGGTGTAGTTATATATTCTTCTATTTTGCCGTTTCTTTCTACTTTAATTTTTATTTCTTGATTATATTTCTGTAATACATCATTTAAATCATACAAATTATTAATTTGTTTTTCATTTACTTGTATTATTTTATCTCCAGGCATAATTCCTAACTCTTGTGCTGGAAATCCATCTATTGTTTGAGCAACTTCATTTGTAATATATGGTCCAGATGTAGCTGTTAATATAAAATAAATCACAAGTGCAAAAATAATATTTACAGTTGCTCCTGCCATTACAATTGCAATTCTTTTAAGGATGCTTGCTTTAGAAAAAGAGCCTTCTTCGTCAGACCTCTCTTCTTCTCCTTGCATATTTACAAAGCCACCTAATGGTACTAATCTTAATGCATATTTAGTTTCTTTTCCTTGTTTTTTCCATAAAGTTGGACCAAATCCAATTGCAAATTCATTTACTCTTACTTTGCACAATTTTGCAACTGTAAAATGACCAAGTTCATGTATAAAAATTAAAAATCCTAGTAAAAATATTATCTTTAAAGCTGAAATTATAAAAGAAATCACAGATTTTCCTCCTTGTTTTATCTACTATGTATTAGAACAATGATTACAGGCATATTTAAGTAATACGCATAAGCGACCAAACGAGCTGATAGCGAGTGCGATTGGAGCAACCTACATACAAGTATTTTTAATATTTGAGGTTGCGACACGCAAGTATTACGCAAATATACCTGTAATCATTGTTTATAAATATTTTATAAAACTGTAAACAAAGCATAAGCAAATGGTGCTAAAAAGATTAAACTATCTATTCTATCTAGCATTCCACCATGTCCTGGAATTAAATTACTATAATCCTTTATATCAACAAATCTTTTTATAGTAGATGCTGCAAAATCACCAATTTGACCAATTAAGCTTAATACTATTCCTATTACTCCTATTTGTAAATATCCATAATTCATTCCCCAATATGTATTTGCGATATAAGTATAAACTAACATTAATATTACGGCACCTACAACTCCACCTATGCACCCTTCTATTGATTTTTTTGGACTAACTTTACTAAATTTATGTTTTCCGAAATACTTTCCTACCACATATGCACTTATATCTGTTCCCCATGCTGCAAATAAAGCATACCAAATTAATATTTTTCCATTTGGCATACCATCAATAAAAGCTACAAACATTATACAAAATACAACATATAAAATACCTATAAAGGTATATGCTATATCTTTAAATGATGTTTTCATATCTGTTGCAATAACTTGTGCAAAAAGTACTGTCAAAATAGTTGGAATTGATAATGTAACTACCATTCTTAATGCTTCTGGTGGCACAATATGTATTATAGCTATACTAAAACAGCTCAGATATCCTAGCCATTTAACCGGTTTTGAAACCTTTGAAACTGCATTAAAATATTCATCCATAGCAAGTAATGCTATAATTGATAGACATACATCTACTACTATTTTATTTCCTAATAATAAAATTATTAATACTAATGGAAATCCTAATAATCCTGAAGTTAATCTTTTAACATCCATACTATTATCCTTTCTTTTTTATAATTTAATTTGCACCAAATTTTCTTGTTCTTTTTTGATATTCTATTATTGCATCATCCAAATCTTCTTCATTAAAATCTGGCCAATTTTTATCAATAAATAAAAACTCTGAATAAACTAATTGCCAAGGCAAGAAATTACTTAAACGCAATTCCCCACTTGTTCTAATTAATAAATCTGGATCTGGCTGACCTTTTGTGTATAAATTATTTGAAACTAATTCTTCTGTTATATCTTCTAATTTTATTTTTTCTTCTTTTACGTCTTTAGAAATTTGTTTTATTGCTTTTAATAGTTCATCTCTTCCGCCATAATTAAGTGCAATATTAAAAGTAACGCCAGTATTATCTTTTGTTCTTTCCATGCATTTATTAATACTTTTTTGCATTCCTTCTGATAAGGCAGAAATATCTCCTAATATTTTTACTCTTATATTTTCTGTGTCCGCTCTTTTAGAATAATCATCTAAATAAGTTTGAAGAAGCATCATTAAGGATTTAACCTCTTCTTCTGCTCTTTTCCAATTCTCTGTTGAAAATGCATAAACTGTAATATATCCTAATCCTATTTTATTAGCATATCTTACTATTTTTTCTAGAGTATTAGCACCTTGTTTATGTCCAAAACTAGCTGGTTTCCCTTGTGCTCTTGCCCATCTTCTATTACCATCCATTATAATTGCAATATGTTTTGGCATATTCTCTTTATCAAATTTCATAAAAATTCCCTCTATTTATTTCTATTTTTTATATATAAAGCGAGCTGTTTTAAAAATTCAGCTTTTTCTCCATATAAACTTACTTCTTCTATTGCTTCTTTTGTTATTTTTTCTAAAATATCTTTTGCACCATCTAAACCATATTTAGAAACATATGTACATTTTTCTAATTCCTTATCATTACCAACAGGCTTTCCTAATACTTTCTCGTCCCCCTCTTCAGATAATATATCATCTTTTATTTGGAAAGCTAAGCCAATTTTTTCAGCATAAGAAGTTAGTCTTTCTAAATCTTTCTCAGTAACATTAGCTAGTATTGCACCCATTCTAACACATAATCTTAAAAGAGCTCCAGTCTTGTTTTTGTGTATATATTCTAAATAATCATCAGATATTTGTTTTCCTTCATATTCAGTATCTATATACTCTCCTGCAATCATTCTATCAACAGCATTTGAGAATTCACTAAATACTTGTATTTTACTTTTTAATTCTTCATTATTAGATTTTTTTAAATCTTCACTAATTACAATATATGCTTGATTTAGTAAACCATCACCAGCAAGAATTGCTGTTGCTTCATTAAATTGTTTATGATTTGTTGGTTTTCCATGTCTAAAGTCATCATTATCAATTCCTGGTAGATCGTCATGTATTAAAGAAAAATTATGCACCATTTCAATTGCTACAGCATAAGGCATGCATTTTTCTACATTTTTATTAAATATTTTATATGTAGCAATAACCAGAATTGGCCTTATGCGTTTTCCACTGGCCATAAGGCTATATTCCATTGAATTATTTAATACTTTTTCAGGAACATCTTCCTTTCTTAAATATTTTTCTAATTCATTATTTATTATTTCTTGATATACTTTTAGCTGATCTTTAAATTCCATTAATTACTCCTTAAAATCTATATTGACATTATTTCCTTTTCTTTTGTTTCCAATATTTTATCTATTTCTTCAATACTTTTATCTGTAATTTTTTGAATTTCATTTTCAGCTTGTTTTAATTCATCTTCTGTCATTTCTCCATCTTTTTGTTCTTGTTTTGCTGTATCCATCCCTTCTCTTCTTATTGAACGAACTGCAACTTTTGCATCTTCTGCCATTTTTCTTACTTCTTTTGCAAGTTCTTTTCTTCTTTCTTCATTTAATTCAGGGAAAGCTAGTCTTATTACTTTTCCATCATTATTTGGATTAATTCCTATATCAGATGCTAATATTGCTTTTTCAATTTCTTTTAAAATACTTGCATCCCATGGTTGAATAACTATTAATCTAGCTTCAGGAACAGAAACACCTGCTACTTGATTAATTGGTGTTGGTGTACCATAATAATCTATTTTTACTTTATTCAATATTGCAGGATTTGCTCTTCCTGCTCTAACCTCTGTTAATTTTTCATTATAAACACTTATTGTTTTTTCCATTTTTTCTTTTAAATTTGTATAATCCATTCTAAATTCCTCCTATTATTTAAAACACTGGGGACAGTCCCCTTTTGTTTCATTTTTGTCGTTTTTTGTCGATAACTTCTCTTGATTTTTTTTTCATACTAAGTTATCAGTTAAATAAGAATTGTGGATTTGGCAAGGCAAACGTTTAACTCACGATTGTTCCAATCTTTTCTCCCTTAACAGCTCTAACAATATTTTCTGGATCTTCTATTCCAAATACTAATAATGGCATATTATTATCTCTACACATTGCTGTTGCTGTTGAGTCCATAACTTTTAAATCTTTTTCTAAAACTTCCATATAAGATATTTCTTCATATTTTGTTGCAGTTGGATCTAACTTAGGATCTGCTGAATATACTGCATCTATTGATTTCCCAAGTAATATTACTTCTGCATTTATTTCTGTTGCTCGAAGTACCGCTGCTGTATCTGTTGTAAAATATGGATGTCCTGTACCACATGCAAATATAACAACTCTTCCTCTATTTAAATGTTTTTCTGCTTTTCTATGTATAAATGGCTCTGCAATTTCTCTCATTTCAATTGCTGTTTGTACTCTTGAAAAAACTCCTCTTGCTTCTAAAGCATCTTGCAAAGCTAATCCATTCATAGCAGTTGCAAGCATTCCCATATAATCAGCAGTTGTTCTTTCCATTTGATGTCCATTTCTACCTCTCCAGAAGTTTCCTCCTCCAACTACTATTCCCACTTGTACTCCCATATCTACTATTTCTTTTATTTTATCACATATTTTTCCTACTGTTTCTACATCTACTCCAGTCTTTTGTTTTCCTGCTAATGCTTCACCGCTTAATTTTAAAAGTACTCTTTTATATTTTAGTTCAGACATTGTTTCACTCCTCTTTTTTATTTTATCAGGCCTATTGTATCATATATTAGAAAAAAATACAGTATTTTTTTAATATTTTAGTAAAAAAATCCAAATTTTGATTACTCAAAACTTGGATTTTTAATTTTTTTATTTATTCAATTGATTCATAACTTCTTCTGCAAAATTTTCTTCTTTCTTTTCGATTCCTTCACCTTTTTCAAATCTTGCAAATTCTACTACTTCACTATCTGTTTCTTTTAATAGTTGAGATACTTTTTTATTTGGATCTTTAACAAATGCTTGATCTACTAAACAAATTTCTCCAAAGAATTTTCCAATTCTTCCTTCTACTATTTTTTCAGCTATTGCTTCAGGTTTTCCTTCATTCATTGTTTGTGCTTTTAAAATTTCTTTTTCTTTTTCTATTCTTTCAGCTGGAACAGATTGCTCATTTAAGTATTCAGGTCTTGCTGCTGCAATTTGCATACATACATCTTTTGCAACTTCTTTAGTTCCTTTTTTCATATTAACTAAAACTGCGATTTTTCCATCTCCATGAATATATTTTTCTACTAATCCTTCAGATTCAAATCTTGCAAATCTTCTGATGTTCATATTTTCACCAATTGTTGCAATTTTTTCTACTAATACTTCATTTACTGTTTTTCCTGGTACTTCAATTGAATCTTGTGCTAATAAAGCATCTACATCTGCTGGATTTTTTTCAACAACTTGTTTTGCTACATTCATAACAAAGTTTTTGAATTCTTCATTTTTAGCAACAAAGTCTGTTTCTGAATTTACTTCTACAACAGCACCTATTTTTCCATCTTCTGAAACATATGCTTCAACTAAACCTTCTGCTGCAACTCTTCCAGATTTTTTTGCAGCTTTAGCAATTCCTCTTTCTCTTAATAATTCAATTGCTTTCTCCATGTCTCCATCTGTTTCTGTTAGAACTTTTTTGCAGTCCATCATTCCTGCACCTGTTTTTTCTCTTAAATCTTTAACTTGACTAGCTGTAACCATTATAAATTCCTCCTTAATTTTTTTAATTCTTGACAAATTTCGATTTTTAATTATTTTCTTTTAAAATTTTTCAAATAATTAAAAATCGTAAAAATTTGTCGCGCGAAAATTTATTTATAAATTTTCTGTGCAATATTAATCTTTTTTGATATATAAAATTTATTTTATATATCAAAAAAAGAGTTGAGCAGAAAAGCTCCACTCTTCTTTTGATTAGTTTTAAAAATTTATTAACTATTTTTTTGAATTATTCTTCTTCACTTTCTTCAGTTGTTTCTTTTTCTTCTTTAGCAACAACTTCTTCAATTGATGTAGCTTCTTCTTCATCTGCTACTTGTTCTTCTGAAACTTCTTCTTCAAAGCTTTCACCTTGTCTACCTTCAATAACTGCATTAGCCATTACATCTGCTATTAATTTAACAGCACGAATTGCATCATCATTTCCTGGTATTGGATAATCTAATTCTTCAGGATTGCAGTTTGTATCTACTAATCCAACAACTGGAATTCCTAATTTTTTAGCTTCTAAGATAGCTATTCTTTCTTTTTTAGGATCTACTAAGAATATAACTCCTGGTAATTCATTCATTTCTTTAATTCCACCAAGATTTTTTTCTAGTTTTTCCATTTCTTTCTTTAATAAAATTACTTCTTTTTTAGGTAATACATCAAATGTACCATCTTCTTGCATTTTTTCTAAGTCTTTTAATCTTTGAATTCTTTTTTGTATTGTATCAAAGTTTGTTAGCATTCCTCCTAACCATCTTTGATCAACATAGAACATTCCACATTTAATTGCAGCTTCTTTCATGCATTCTTGTGCTTGTTTTTTTGTTCCAACAAATAGAACTGTTTTTCCTTCTTCTGCTTGTTCTCTGATGAAGTCATATGCTTCATCTAATTTTTTTGATGTCTTTTGTAAATCAATGATGTGAATTCCATTTCTAGCTTGGAATATATATTCAGCCATTTTAGGATCCCATCTTCTTGTTTGATGTCCGAAATGAACACCTGCTTCTAGTAATTGTTTCATTGCAACTACTGCCATTTTAAATTCCTCCCTTTTTGTTTTTTCTTCCACAAAGTTCTTCATTCTTTAGGACCAAGTTATCTTGGCACTTCCCTTAAAACTCTCTTTGTGTGATTAATACGCTAACTATTGTACCAAATTTTTGTAACAATTGCAAGATATTTTGCTAAATTTATTTGACTTTTTATATTTTTTATAGTAAAATAAGTTTAGCTGAGAAATTAGTTCTGCAGCAGTTATATAGTTTAGAAAGAGATGCAATGGAAGAAGGCATCTCTTTTGTTATTTAATTTTTTTAAAAGAGTAGTAAATGGAAGTTACTACTCTTTTTTGATTAGTTATGTACTAATCTGTGCATTGACCACTATTTGAGTTAGATGTTCTTGTTTGTTGTTTCTTTTCAGATTCAATAAGCATTTCCACTAACTTCAAAATTAGTTCTGCATTGGTCATATAGTATCACCCCATTCAAAAAGATTTCCTTTATGAAAAGGATGGCATTATAATACAATATATTCCTATATAATTAAAGCGAACAACGATATATTTTCTTATTAAAATTTATTTTTAGATTATTAGAAATACACTTTAATTTATGTTTATATCCAAATATCGACTTTTTGCATATTATTAATAAAGAGTTTTTCTCTTAATTTTAAAGAAAGGAGGCAATTTATGAAACAAAAACATATTTTAAAAATCATTCTGCCAATGTTTATATTTTTTATTATTTTTACATCTTTCTCTTTTTCCCCTATCTATGCATGGGGTCCATCTAGTAATCAAATATACCAAGGAATCGATGTAAGTAATTGGCAACGACATATTGATTTTAATGCTGTTAAAAACTTTGGTATTGATGTTGTATATATAAAATCCAGTGAGGGAAGATCTTTTATTGACCCCTACTTTGAAACAAACTATAATAATGCACGTGCAAATGGTTTAAAAGTTGGATTTTATCATTATGTGACAGCAAGAAGTATTGAACAAGCTAGAGAACAAGCTTTATTTTTTGAAAATGTAATAAATGGAAAACACGTTGATTGTAGATTAGCAATGGATTTCGAGGATTTTGGTGATCTATCTGTTTCTCAAATTAATGAAATATCTAAGGTTTTTCTAGAAACACTAGAAAATGCCACAAATATAAAAGCAGTTATATATAGTAACTCATATTCTGCAAGAACTATTTTTAGTAGTGAGTTAACTAAATATCCTTTATGGGTTGCTAACTATGGAGTGAATACTCCTGGTAGTAATGGAAAATGGGATAGTTGGGTTGGATGGCAGTATACAAGTACTGGAACTGTGAATGGGATTTCCGGATATGTTGATAAAAATCAATTTACTGATGGTATTTTTCTATCAACAGATATTCATATACCTGACTTTGATATACAACCAATTCCTGATGGTAATACGCAAAATATAATCACATATACTGTAAAACCAGGCGATACCTTAAGTCAAATCGCATTGAATTATGGCACTACAGTTTCTTCTATAGTTGCTCTAAACCCTATTATAAAAAATCCTAACTTAATTTATCCTGGACAACAATTTGTAATAGAAACAAACTCAAATTCATCTGAAACTATAAATTATATAGTAAAAAAAGGTGACACTTTAAGTCAAATAGCTTTAAGTTATGGAACTACAGTATCATCAATAGTATCTCAAAATCCTATAATTAAGAACCCTAATTTGATTTATCCAGGTCAAGTATTTATAATTAATAATAATTCTAACAATTCTATATCAGGAGGAAACAATTCTTGTGGTAAGATTTTATACAAGATAAAATATGGAGACACATTAAGTGAAATAGCTTTAAGATATGGTGATACAGTAGAAGAAATTGCTACACTAAATAATATTTCAAATCCAAATTTAATTTATGCAGGTTCTATAATTAGAATACAAAATTGTAAATAGGTCATAAAGGGACTGTCCCTGCGTAACATTTTTAAAAGGCATAGAAATAATTTTCTATACCTTTTTATTTTTTCGACAATTTCTTACAAAAATTGGACAAAAGCTGACTGTCCCTAGCGTCCCATTTTACAATGTTACTCCTATTATTCCTGCATCATTTCCAAGCACAGCAGGTCTAATTATAAGGTCTTCTCTTCCAGATTTTCTTTGACTTTGACTGCTTACTTCTTTTATTAATCTTTTTAAAAATACATCTTCAAAGTGAATAAAACTTCCCCCTATTCCAATTACTTGTGGTTCAAAGATGTTTATTAAATTTTCTATTCCTATACTTAAATTTTCAATAAATTCCGATACAACATTTTGTATTACATCATAATTTTCATCTTCTTTTTTTGCTTCTCTTATTATTTTTAATAATTCTTCTCCTCTTGTTGTTTCATCAACTTCTAAAGCCTTTCTTAAATTATTTTTAAAAGCTTTCATTGATGCGTATCTCTCAAAACAGCCTTTTCTTCCACATGTACATTCAATTCCATCTTTTTGTATTACCATATGACCAAATTCATAACCAGGTCTATTTCCTGCTGTAAGAAGTTTTCCATCTATAAAAGCTGCTCCCCCTATTCCTGTTCCAAGTGTTAAAAATATACTTCTATCATATCCTTTTAAAACACCATATGTATTTTCAGCCATTGCTGCACATTTTGCATCATTTTTTATAGTAATAGGTAAATCTATTTTTTCTTGTAATTTTTCTGTTAAATTATAATTTTTAATTCCTACATTTCCAGATGATAAAATAACACCATCAATTGAAGTACCTGGCATAGCAATTCCTAATGATTCTATTTTATATTTTTTCATAAACTCTAAAGAATTTAAAATTATATAATCTTCAATTGATTTTTTTATATCTCTTTTTTCCTTTTCCATTAATCTTTTTTCTATCTTTTCCACAATTCTTCCATTACTGTCTACAACTCCAATTCCAATGTGGCTTCCTCCAATATCAATTCCAATTTTCATTATAATCTACCTCACTTTATTATTTTAAAAAATGGAAACCTCTAGCACATCTAAAGATTTCCATTTGTTTAAAAAATTTGTTTTTAAATTTATACTCCATATGCTGAGAATAAGAAATTTCCCATATAAACTTGGATACATGGCACTAATACAACAAGTACGAAGAATATTAATACTACACCAACTATAGCATATACTACTTGTGGTAAAGCTTTCATTACTTTTTGCATAATATTATCTATATCTATTTCCATATATTCAACTAATTTTTCCATCATTTCTGTTAAGTCGGTTTGCATACCTATTTTTAACATCTCTGTTATCATTGGACTTGCTAATCCTGATTTTTCAAATGGTTCTATCCAAGATGAACCTGTTATAATATTGTTTATAGCTGTTTCTATAATAGAAAGCATAACATAATTTTGAACTACGTTTTTACTTACATCTAGAGCCTCTTGAATTCTCATTCCATTTTTTAAGTTAAGAAGCATTGCTTTCATTAGTCTTGAAAAATCTAATGCAAATATTAATTTTCCAAATATAGGCATTTTATATTTAAAGTAGTGGAAGTTATATTTTCCTCTAGGTGTGTTAATATAGAATATAACTGCAGCTGTTGCTGATATTATAATCGTGACCGGTATATACCAATGTGCAATCAGACCATCTAAGAAATCTGCAAACCAAAGAGTGACAGCTGGCAATGTATCTTGTGTTCCTAATTCATCAAACACTCCCTGTATTGCTGGTATTGCAACTAGTGTACCCACAAACAACATAACAATTAATAATACAAATTGAGCTATATTTGGTATCAGA
Organism: Clostridia bacterium; assembly: GCA_036307105.1. Lineage (GTDB taxonomy): Bacteria > Bacillota > Clostridia > TANB77 > CAG-508 > CAG-269. The sequence continues at coordinate 70,181 of JAXJYD010000041.1, forward strand.
ATTGTTTTTAACTTTCTATTTAATTTATCTGTATCATCTAAATATTTAACAGCTTGCTCTAATGAATTTGTTAAAGAACCTGATAATTCTCCAACTTTTATCATGTTTATATATATATATGGAAATATATTTGAATAATATTCCATAGTAGTGTACATATTTTCACCATTTTCAACACCTGCTAATATATCTTCTAATACACCTTTAAAAGATAAGTTTTCTGTACTTTCAATTAATGTGTTTAAAGCATGTATATTGTTGAAATTAGCTTTTTTTAAAAGATAGAAATTTTGTGTAAATACCATTATATCCCTATTTGTTATTTTTTCAGTTCTAGCAAAATAAACATTAATTCTTTCTTTTGCAGTTAATGTCTTCTTCTTTTCTCCACCTAATTGAGTAGTATTTACATTTTTCATTATTTCTTGAATATCAGTAATATTCTTTTTTCTTTTCTGTTGAGCCTTTTTATTTCTATAAGCTAATTGTTCAATTGTTATTGGTAACAAATCATTTGATTTTAATGTCTTTATAAGTGATTGTCTACTATTTGATTCCACTTTATTTCTAACAATTTGGCCTTGTCTTGTCATAGCTCTGTACATATAGGTAGGCATCTATTTTCCTCCTTCTACTTAAATACAATATACTAGTTGTTTCCTTTTTTTATTTTTAATTGCATTATTGTTCTATTTAAAATTTCAATATTTTTTTCTTCAATTTGAGCTTTTGCTTGTTCTAATGTTATTCTATCTTCTACAAATAAGTGTGCTAAAGAATTAATCAAACCAATACTTCCTTTATCTGCATTACTTTGTATGGCATCTTCTATTTCAGAAACACTTAATTTATCCTTTCTTATTATACCAGCAACTATGTTGTCTACAACCATTACTTCTGGAACTAAAACTAATTTTCCATCTGTTCCTTTTAATAATCTTTGAGAAACTACTAGTTTTAATAATGCTGATAATAGGTATTTTATAGATTCTTGGTCTCTTACTTCATAGAAGTTTATCATTCTGTCTATTGTTTCTGCACATGATTTTGTATGAAGTGTTCCTATAACTAAATGTCCAGATTCTGCCATTTCTATTGCAGCTTCCATTGTTACTTTATCTCTAATCTCTCCTATTACTAGTATATCGCAATCCTCTCTTAAAGAGTTCTTTACACCATCACTAAATGTTAGGCTATCTTTTCCTTGTCCAATTTCTTTTTGAACTATTAATGATTTTTTGGAATGATGTTTATATTCTACTGGATTTTCAAGTGTTAATATTTTTTTATTTTGATTTTCATTTATATAATCTACTAATGAATTTAAAGTAGTGCTTTTACCAGAGTTTGTTTTACCTGTTACTAGTATTAATCCTTGAGGTTGATATGTCATTCTTCTTACAATGTCAGGTACACCTAATGTTTCATAAGGTGGTAAATCATTTTTTATCAATCTCATTGTACATACTGGAATATCATCTGATAAAGAAACATTTACTCTTAAACGGATATCTCTATGCACATATGACATATCTAATTTTCTTGTCTTTTCAAAAACCTCATCTTTATCTATATTCCCTTTTACTAAAGTATCATAAATTTCATTCATATCATCAGGTGTTAGAACTTGACTTCCTTCTATTGGTACTAAATCTCTTGCAATTCTTAATAATGGTTGATTTCCACATACTAGGTGAACATCTGAAGCATCTAATCTCATAGCTTCATCTAACATTTCATCTAAATTCATAATATATTTTCCTCCTACCTAAAAAATTAATAATTTTTTATTTAACTCTTCTAAAGTTGTGAATCCTTTCACAACCTTATTTATTCCATCTACTACTAATGGTTTGTAACCTTGCTTTAAAGCTTCATCTTTTATTTCTATACTAGATTTACCTTCTACTATTTTTGTTTTTATTTCATCTGTTATATTTAATACTTCAAAAATACCAATTCTATCGTAATAACCTGTATTATTACAATGTTTACATCCTACTGCATCGTATGTTTTAGCATTTAAATCAAAATTTACACCATATTTATTTCCAATATAATCTATAATATGTTTTTCTTCTTCAGATAAATCTCTTTCTTTTTTACATTCTGGACAAAGCTTTCTTACTAATCTTTGTGATATTGATGTTGCTAGTGTACTTGAAATATCATAATCTGATAGTCCCATTTTTCTTAATCTAGTTATTACTTCTATACTATCAATTGTGTGTATTGTAGATAATACATAATGTCCTGTTTGTCCAGCTTGAATTGCTATTTCTCCTGTTTCTGTATCCCTTATCTCTCCAACCAAAATTATATCAGGATCTTGTCTTAATACTGTTCTTAGCGAACTTGAAAATGATGACTTTGCATCTATTTCAATCTGATTTAGACCATCTATTCTTATCTCTACTGGTTCTTCAATTGTGGTTATATTAATTTCAGGTCTGTTCAAATAATCTATTATACTATATAAGGTTGTTGTTTTACCTTCTCCTGTAGGAGCTGCCATTATAGTTATACTATTTTTCTTGTTTATACTTCTTTTTAAATCATCTTCAGTACCTGGAAATCCTAGTTCAAAAATATTTCTAATATCTGAGTCTTTTTTTAGCAATCTTAAAACAAATTTTTCTCCATATACATTTGGTTGTGAAGATACACGAATATTATAATCATCATAAAGTAATATCCTACCATCTTGTGACTCTTGCTTTTCTTGATGCATATTTGATATAGCCTTTAATCTACCAATTATTTGATTTTGTTTTGCTTTACTGATATTTGCAGCTGTAAATAATTCACCATCTATTCTATATCTAACTCTTACTTCATCTTTCATAGGTTCTATATGAATATCACTTGCACGTCTTTCCATACCTGTTTTGATTATACTGTCAACTAATCCTGTAACTGTTTCATTGTTTTGTACATTTAAATTACTTGTAGCATTTCCTTCTAATGATTTTAAAATTTTATCTATTTCACTTTCAAAAGTGATATAGCTTTCCATAACTAGACCTTTATTTAATAATAAAAGTCTAACTGCATCCATTGATTTAGAATTTAATGTATTTGCAAAACACACCTTTATCCTTCCAGATACCACATCAAATGGAATAGCTTTATTAGTTTTAGCAACATCAAGCGATATATAATCAGTTAATTTTATTTTTATTGTATTACCTGATAAAATAATTCCTTTCGTTCCTACAATTTCTCCTATTGCTTCTATCAATTTTTCGCTATCTGCTACATTTAAAATATTCAAAATATCTCCAAGTTTTTTACTAGGATGAGACTTTTGATATTCTAAGGCTTTTTCTATATCATTTTCTGTAACAATGCCTCTTTTTACTAATTCAACACCAATAGGTTGTTTTCTTCTTAATTCCATAAATTAACCTTCTTCCTTAAAAATTATATTTTATTCATTATTTAAACTGTAATTATATTCTTCTTTTGTATTCCCAACTTCTAATGTTATTTTAAATTTAGTTTTATTAGTTTGTGTTAGTTCATCTTTTTCAAATTTACAATTGGTTACATTTCGTGCAACAGGTATCATTACTATGCTTCCATCTTCTTTACTACCTGTATCTCTATAAATCGAATTATCTTGTTCTACATATACATATTTTATAACTTCTGAAGTATCTTCATTTACAAGTGCAATATATGAATAACCATCATCACTTCCATTAGTTAAATATGTTATATGTGTTGTATTTACATCTGTTGTAAAATAACTATTAAAATTTGTAAATTCCGTAAGTGGTGTTATATCATCTTGAGTGTCATTTACATTTTTATAAAAATATGTACTTATCACTGATAACATTGCTATTATAATTGTGAGTGCTATTACATATATTGTTAATGATAGTAGTGTTACACCTTTTTGATTTTTCATACTATGTCCTTTCTTATTTTCCTAAGCCATTTATGTTTAGTTGGTTCTGCTTAACCGTGGTGGTTTAAATAATAAGTAGCCGAGGTTTTTTCATTTAAAAATCTTTAGAAATTATAGTTGATAACTCAACACTTTTTGTTTGGTTTCTAAATTTATAAGAAACCGTAACTGTAACTTTTTTTACCAATCCTTCTATTCCTTCTCTACCATTTAAGTCACTATCTGACATTATATCTTTTGCATCTACTACATCTATTTTTTCATAATATCCTGTTCCTTTATCATTTTCATCTATAATTTCATTTTCCACAGCTGTACCATTACTCGTTGCTGTTTCAAAGTCAATAATCTTTTGATCATTAATGTCTAAGATTTTTAATCCTTCTATTTCATTTATTGCATAATCAAGAGCTTTTGATTTATATTTCATTTCATCACTACTACTGTTAAAATTAAAAACTAAAGTTCCGATTAACGCTATAAATATTGTTATAACTACTACAGAAATTGCAATATCTACTCCTGTATATCCTTTTTGATTTTTCATAAATTTCTCTTGTTACTTAAATTGTAACTAATCCTTTCTAAAATAATCTAAAATAAATAATTGGGATTTCGAAAAAATCGAATTGCAGAGTAATTGAACTAGAAATTCTTTAAAATTTATGGAATAATGTTCGCGTCGAGCAAAGCGAGGACTAAGTGAAAAAGGTTCCATGAATTTTATTAGAATTTCTGTGATAATTAGCTCAAACGAGATTTTTGAGAAATCTTAATTATTTATTTAATATATAGTTCATAAATAGTACAAAAACAACTGTAATAAGATTTGTAACACCTAAATAAGTACCAATACATAACTGTTCTGCCACCTGTTTATCATTTTTAACATTTTTATTTTTTCTATTTTTTATTTTATTTATCATTAAATCTATAGCAATTAATAATAATGTATAAATTATAGAAATAATAGTTATGTACTCTCCTGTAAATACAGCCATAGTTGTAATCATAATTAAAAGTCCATTCAAATATGTACTTTTAGCAAATTTTCTTAAGGTTATTGTATCTAAAGTTAATACTATAATATATAAAACTAAATATATTCCATATCTATATATATTAGCTTTTTCTACTATGCATAGATATAGCATATATATTATAGATACTACAATTCCATATACATTTACAGCTTTATCAATGTTTTTATTTTCAGCATCAATACCTACTATTAAAATAATAAATGTTATGTATAAAATCATACAAACATATTCAATAATATTTACTAAACTTAAATGTTCTAAATTAAGACCTGTTAAATATGCTATTACAACAAATAACATTCCAGCTAATACTTCTAATACTAAATAACGTGGCCTTATTTTCTCTTTGCAATATCTACATTTTCCACCCAATAAAATATAACTAAAAATAGGAAATAAGTCTAAAAGACCTAATTTATGGTTACAATTAGGACAATATGAATGCTTTAATAATATATCTTGTCTCTTTGGTATTCTATATACTGCTAATGTATAAAAACTTCCAAAAAGAGAACCTATTATAAATATAATAACATAAAAAAATATATCCATATTCTTTTTTACTCTTTCCTTTTTTCTTTTTTCTTCTTATTCTTTTGCCTTTTTAAAGTTTAAGCCATACACACAATGTGTGCGTATGGCTAGTTTATTTTACTTTATTATTTATTAGTCCAATCTAATGTTAAATTAGTACTATTTATTGTTCCTTCTGCCCAATAATCAGCATTTGTCTTTGCTGTTTTAGAACTTGGATAAGTTATTAATAGTTTGCCATCAACTAATGCTACTGTACACTCATGTAAAGTTGTTGATGATACATCTGTAGTTGAATTAGCAAGTGCATTTAATACACTTTGTGCAGTTGGAGCTGTTTCTGTTGCTCCTGCTGTGTATTTATCTTGTAAATAAGCAGCCATTTCATTTTGAAATTCTAAAGAAACCTCGTCTTTAGCTCCTGCTACTGCTGAAGCTGCAGCACTTTCCTTTGATTTTGTTAATAACCCATTATCTCCTGTTAACATAGCTATTGTTATACCAGCTAATATTAATAATACAATGATTGTAATTACTAATGCGATTAATGTTATACCTTTTTGATTTTTCATTTGTTATTTCCCCCCTTTCATTTGTAAAATATATTGTTAAAATATATTTATATAAAATAAATATAACGTTAAAAACTAATTTAATATTTTCCATACATTTTTTTATTGCTAGAAAAAGGGTTATTTTGTTCCTTTATCTTGGAAGAAATGTCCTCCAGATGATGTGTTTTCACTATTCTTATCTGATGTGCTTCCACCTGTTGATGTTGAACTACTACCTTCAGATGTAGTTGAACTTCCTCCTGAACCAGTTGTTGCTGAACTACCACTGCTTGAAGCAGATCCTGTTGATGATGTTCCATTAGTTGATTTTGTTGTATTTTCTTCAGCTGGTGTTTCATAAGAAGAAAACGGATTTGCTTTTCCTGGCTTATAATCCTTAACTCTTTTGTAGTTATTTAAGTCATCGTTATTCACTTCATAAGTCATAATAACTTCACTTTCGTCTAAGCTTCCAGATTGTAATAACTCTTGTTTAACATTTTCTGGTGTTGTATAAGCCACTTGATTTGGGACTGTTTTAGAAATTGGTACATAATCATAAAGTAGAATTCCGAGCACAAGTATTATAGCTAAGCACAACAGCAGTATAATTATAATTTCTTTTAAAATTGATTTTGTCATTTTTTGACTTCCTTTCTACCTTCTAGATATCTTATAATAAATAATAGGGATTTTCGAAAAATTATAATTATTTATTATTGAATTGTATTTGTAGAATTTGTTGTATTTGCATTAGTTGAGTTGTTTGTTCTATTATTATTTGATGTGTTTGTATTAGTTGAATTTGTATTATTTCCTGCTGTAGTATTTGTATTATTTTGAACATCTTGATTTTCTGTTTGAACTATGTTTTGTGATACATCTTTTATTGTAATTTCTTTACATGTAAATGTTGCTTGTAAATCTCCATTACTTCCAGAAGGTGACATTTTGAATTCTTCTATCTTAAAACCTAATGTAGTATCATTTTCGATATCAGATATAAAATCTGTTATTGAAATATAGCTACCTGTGACTGTAAACCTTAGGTTATATACATCTTGAGCTGTACCAGATGATACAACATCCATTTTCATAACAGCCCCTTCACTTGTAGCATAATTTCCTAGTTTAACCCATAAAGTTTCAATTTCATATTTTTGAATTTGACCTGTAGAAGCTGTTTCACCATCTAAAGTAGTTGTCATTTCCTCATATGTTTGTTTTTCAGTTGCTAGTTTTTTTGCATTTGCCTCTACATCACTTACAGCTTGTTTATAGTCCTTTTCTGCTAATTTTCCGGCTTCTTGTATTTTTTGATTAAGTTCTTCACTTTTATTTTTTATTCCAGTTATTCCTAGAATTTGAATTTTACCTAATCCAATACCTTGAATAATAAGGAAAGCAGAAAGTATTAATAATAAACCTATAAGGATTGATATTAATAATTTTTTCATGGTAAATCACCTTCTATTCTAACTGTAACAGTGTTATTATCCTTTTGTCCTGCTGTTGATATTACATTTGTTAAAATAACATCTGTTTTTATTTTTGCTTTTAAATATCCTAATTGCTCATATTTATTAGATTGTGCATCAATAACAACATGAGTTCCAGTAATATTTTCAATAGAAGTTAATTGGACATTTTCTGGTACTATTGACATTATTTGATTTAGTAAATTAGGTATTGCATTTCTTGTTTTATTTCTGTCTGATTGTTTATTGTTTTCTTCTTCTATATTTTTTATTAAAGTTGTATATTCGTTTAGTTTAGTTTTTATTGTTTCATTATCTTGATTTGCAAGTGAGATTTGTGCTTTTGTATTATTTATTGAATTATCGGCTTCTTGTTGTTTCTTAGTTATCTGATTATTTAATAATGATGAAAAAGCTGTATAAATTACTATTAAAATTAATAATCCTGCTGCTCCTCTTAGCAGATTCTTTTCAATAATATCTAATTTTTGATTTAAGTCCCATGTTAATAAGCCACTTTTATCTTTCTTATTGCCTTCTCCTCCTATTTCTATTTTTAAGAAATCAGGCAACATATCAAATAAACTTTGTTTTTTAAAGTTCATTCCAGTTATTCCTTCTCCAACTCCCATTAGAGCTATTGAAATAGCTGAGTTTACCTCTATATAATCTTTAATACTCAAATCTTTTGTTTGTATAACAAAATAAGGTCTCAATATTTCGCATGTTGTTTCTGAGAAATATTCTTGGAAATATAAATCAACATTATTAATTAAAGCTCCTGTACCAGTTATATAAACTTTTTCAAATTTTTCTGTATATTCCTCCATTATTTTTTTTACTTTTTCTGCAATTGTAAACAAAGTTGGCATAATGTCTGATAAATAACTTGTATCTTCATTTTGTAATTCTCTACCTTCTGAAGTATATATTGTTGTATTTTTACAAATTTCATAAGCTTTTCCATATGAATTTTCTTTTAAATTTATTTTGCTTAAAAATTCTTCAGCACCTTCATCTAAAGTATCAATGTTGTATATTTTGTTGTTTATAATTGTAGTTATAGTAGTTTTATTTTCCATATTGACAATCATACAGTTTTTATATTCTTCTGTGTTTATCAAATTTGGTATCGAAACAGAAATAGGAGAAGCATTTACTAACCTGTATCCTTCTATTTCTTGAATTCTTTTATTTAATTCTATTTTATTTTCTGCTATATGAATAATTTTAATTTTTTGCTTATCTGTTTTGTTTTCAGTAACAGCATATCTTGTTTCAAAAGCATTTGGATTGTATTCTTTTTCTGTACAGTACGATTCAAATTCCATCTTAATTGCTTTTTGTAAATCACTCTTTGTTAGCATAGCAAACATATCAAAATTATTATACATTTCTTCTGAAATATTAATACTAATAGGTGTTTTTTGACTATAAGTTTCTTTTATTATTTGTGATATAGCTTCATTGATTTTGTCATAAAATTTAACACCAAAAGACTCAACCTTAATAGCATCTTTTTCTTTAGAAACTTTAGCATATTTAATTACATGTTCTTCTATAAATAGTCCTAAACAGCTTGACATGCTTTTCTCCTTTATATTCTTTTCTTAACATATTATTTCCAATATACTAATATTTTATCTTTTATTTAAAAAAAGTCAATAGCTTTAATACAACCGTAATACAAATGTAATAGTTTTGTAATATTTATTTTTATATTAAACTCATGTAAAAAAAATTTTTATAATAAAATTTCTAATAATATATTAAAAATCTATTGGATAATTATATTTTACATGAAAAATCGGATAAATTTTAAAAAGGATGTTATTTACATCCTTTATTTACAAAATCTATGTTTTCCAATTGTTACTGTCATTGGTCTAGACCAAATCCACTTACTTGTAGCTGTATTAGGATTAAAATAATAAATTGCTCCATATGATGGATCCCATCCATTTAGTGCATCTTGAGCTGCTTTTTTTGCTGTAGAATTTTGAACTAAATTTATTTGTCCATCTGATACAACATCAAAAGCACCATTTTGATATATAACACCTGCTATGGTATTTGGAAAAGAACTACTTTTTACACGATTTAATACAACTGCTCCAACAGCTACTTGCCCAACATACGGTTCCCCTCTAGCTTCACCATAAATTAACCTTGATAATAAGTTTAAATTACTGTCATTACTAGCAGTAGCTCCAGAAGAACCAGAATTATTAATTCCCATTGCACTTAAAGTTTTACTACCTGCAATTCCATCTACTGTTAATCCATTTTTTCTTTGAAAATACTTGACCGCTTCTACTGTCTTGCTGCCATATATACCATCAACACTTTCTTTATAATATCCCCAATTTTTAAGTTTAGTCTGAATTTGTTTTACTTCATCTCCTCTAGACCCATATCTAGATAGTGCTTCTACATCTTTATTTTTTAATGGATTTATTCCAAATATAATTAATACTATAATAAGTATCGTCATGATAATAATAAATAATTTTCTTTTATTTTTTAACATAAAATCACCTTAATTGTAAAAATTTCTTTTTATTATTTTTTACATTAAAGTGATAAATTATACACATTCTATGAACAATAGTAGCATAAAATGCTTTCTAGTCCAATTTGCAAATCTATTAATCCATTCTTATAGTTATAATCTAAATCTCTTAAAGATTGTAAAACTTCTTTTAATTCCTTTTCTTTAAAATATCTTGCTTGTGTTTTGTATTTATTTACTAAAAATGTTTGATTTGGTTTTAAATTCAAACTAGTGGCTACATCTTTATTATATTTTACAGATAATGTTGTAAAATATATTTTTTTAAAATGATTATATAAAGTAATTAATATTTTCTGGATTGGTTCTTTAGAATAAATAAGATTTTTTAAAACTTCTAAAGCTTTAGTTATATCCTTTTTTCCTAAGTTATCAGTCAATTCAAATATTATACTTTCCATCTTTTTAATAACTAGTTTATCAATATCTTCTTTTTGAATTTTACCATTTTCTCCCGCATATTCTATTAGTTTTCTAGTTTCATTTATCAAGTCTTGCATATTAGTTCCACAGTATTCTATAAGATACTGAATATTTGAATTATCAATTTGAACTTTGTATCCATTGCAAATTGCTTTTAATCTTTTTTCAATTTGTATTGGTTTTTGATAATCAAATTTACATACTGTTCCTAGTTTGTCTATTGTTTTATACAATTCTTGCTTTGAATCAGCCTCTTCTTCAACAAAAACTAATACTACACTTTGATTTATAATCTTGATATTTTCATTAATATATGTATTTATTTTTTCTTTAAGTTTTGCAATTTCTGCATTTTTTCTCTTTCCTTCTTTTTTTAATATTCCAGTATTTCTTGCTATAATTAATTTTTTTTCATAACCAAATGCAGGTGTTTCTATATCTGATATTAATTCACTTATATTCGTATCGTCAATTGAAATAAAATTAATACCTTTTACAGCCTCACCAAATAATGATTTTATCTTTTTTAATGAATTTTCTAATAGAAATAGTTCTTCACCATATAAAAGATATAAGCTATTTAATTTATTTTCTTTTAGTTTTTTTTCTAAATTCTCAATTGATAACATTTTTTCTCCCAGATTTTATTTTTTTAATATTATCCTAAACACTTCAGATACGCTCCAACCTTGCGCTATTGTTCCTTTAGGTAAATATGGAGTTTTAGAATCATAGATCTCAGCTATGCTTCCAATGCATCCTCTTTGTTCTAATTCCTTTTTAAAAGTTTTCTTTGTTTTTTCTATGAACTTTTCTATTTTCTCTTCTACTTCTTTTTTATCTGTTTTTTTCTTTGTTTCTTTTAAAATATTTTTTAACGCATTATAATATAATCCTAAAAGCCATGGCCAAGTTATACCTTGATGATAACTATAGTCTCTTTTTTTGCCATCGCCTTCATATATTTCAACATAGTTTTCTTCACCTTTTGCAAGTGTCTTTAGCCCATAGGCATTTAATAGTTTCTTTTCTACTACATTGATAATATTTTTAGCTTCTTCTGAACTTGGTTCTATTACAGGATAACTTAAACTTAATGCAAATAATTGATTTGGTCTTATTTTACTATCTCCTAATACATCATATAAGCACTTTCTTTTTGCATTATAAAATTTTTCATTAAAAGATTCTTTACAGATATCTGCTTGTTTTTTATATTTTTTAGATTTTTCACTATCTCCAAACTTTTTACTTAAAGTCGACATTATCATGTTTGCATTATACCATAAACTATTAACTTCAACTACTTTTCCTGACCTTGGTGTTATTGCAACCCCATCATATTTAGCATCCATCCAAGTATTTTGAGTTTCTTCTGTTCCAGAAACTATTAAGCCATCATCATCTAAGAAAATATTATTATCGTCAACATCTATTCCTTTTTTATAATGTTCTATTATGTCTTCTAAAACAGAATAAAACTCATTTTCAATAAATTTATAATCTTCAGTATAATCTAAATACTTTTGAATTGCTTCAAATAATAAAAGTGATGCATCTACACTATTATATAAAGGTCTATTATCATATCCAGAATATCCATTTGGAACTAAGCCAAATTTAACATCTCTTTTCATAGTTTTTAATACTTCTTTGGCAATATCATATCTTTTTGTTACTAATAATAAACCTTCAAAAGATATTAAGCTATCTCTTCCCCAATCTAAGAACCATGGATATCCGGCAATTAATGTATGTAGTCCAAAGTTTGGTCTATATACTACAAAATTATCTGTTGCAATTATAAAGTTTTTTATTAATTGATCTTGTTCTAATTCTTTTTTTGTCTTTTTTTCTTTTCTATAATCTATTAAAAGAGATTGGTTAAATAATTCTCCTAAACGCGTTATTTCTTTATTAATTAGATCTTTTACGTTTATATGTTCTATATTTTCTTCTAATGAGAATATAAATGAGATTTCTTTTTCTTCATTTGCTTTTATATTAATTTCATATCTTCCAGGAACACTGTGATTTTCTTCTGGATAAAACCCTCTTTTTTGTTCTTCTATATAAAACATATTTTTAAAATTATCATTTTCATGTTTTATATATTTTCCTTCAGATATATTCATATATAAAGGATATTGAGAATTATTATCTACAACAATTTTTACTTTATTATTATGTATTTCTTGTCTTAAATTGAAATCATGATTAGCATTTACTGTATGAAAGTCTCTGAAGTTTATAATTGGTGCTAATGTAAGTTTTATATCTTCTTTTCCATTTTTTATTTTATAATATACTCCTACTGTATTTCTTCCATATTCCATACAGATTATTTTTGTTATTTCTACATCTTTAACTTTATATTTATACACAGGAACATATTCCTTTTCAAATCCCTCTTGATATTTATACCCTCTTGAAATATATTCTTTACACACATTGGTGTATAGTGGATAATTTTCTCCAGAAATTTCTATATTTTCATCTATTTTTGAAAATACTAAAAACCTTCTTGCTGGTGGTGTTAATGGTGCAACTAATAATCCATGATATTTTCTTGTGTTTGCTCCAATTATTGTAGATGAACTATATCCACCAATTCCATTTGTTATAATCCATTCTTTATCTACTCCGTTTTCTAAATTTAAACTTTCTTTAGTAAATCTCATACCTTTTTTCCTACCTCTTATCATTTTATTCAATCATTCTATTTTTCTTTTAAATTACTTTTTTCTAATTTTTTTAGCATTTCTTCTCTTAATTCTTGTGGTGATTTTTTTCTAACTCTACCACCTTTATTAGCAGTTCTTTCACTTTTTACTTTCCTATCAGCAGTATGATTTGTTGTTTTTTTATTTTTCTTTATTTCTTTTTCACTTTTTCTTTTTGCTTTTCTGTCTGACTCTCTTATAGATGCTATTCTTTCACTATATTTGTTACTAAACTTACTTTTGTTTTTAATTCTTTTTCCCTCATTACTTTTTCTAGTTTTTGTCTTCTTCTCTTTTTTCTTCATCTCTTTTTTTATTTTATTTATTCTTTTTTCTTCTCTTAATTTATTATTAAGCATCATATATTGTGGATCATTTTGTTTATCTTGATATTTTAAATCATCACATATTAACTCTATAATTGAAGATGCAACAAGATTTGGATCATGTCTGATGAAATCATCACTTATAACTGCTAAGTTTCTTTGCAAAAACTTAATTCCTCTTATTTTTTCGATATCTTGCTCAACTAGGTCTTGTCCTTCTTTATTATACTTTTTTATAAATTCTGGTATTATTTCTCCTGTATCATAAATGCAATAATCAACTACACCATTTCCACAATGATCTATAATTGCATTTAAATGGTCAGATACTGAATAATTATCTGTTTGACCAGGCTCTGTCATTATATTACTAATATATACTTTAATTGCACTACTTTCTTTAATTGCTTTTGTTACACCGTTTACTAAAAGGTTTGGTATTACATTTGTGTATAAACTTCCAGGTCCTAATATAATACAATCTGCATTTTTTATTGCATCTATTACACCTGGTGCTGGTTTACAGTTTGTTGGACTTATTAATATTCTATTTATTTTTGTTATTTTATCTGAAACAACTTCTGGTATTCTAGATTTTTCTTCTACTATATATCCATTTGCAAGTTCTGCAACTATTTTCATTTCATCTAAAGTAACAGGTATTACTTTTCCAACCATATTTAGTACTTCATTACTTTTGATAATTGAATCTTCAAAATTACCATTTATTTCTTGCATTGCTGAAAAATAGATATCTGAGAAATTAAGTCCTCTTAATTTTCCTTTTGTAAATTCAAAGTTAAACAATTTATCTATTTGTCCATCTTTACTAGCTAGAGATACTATACTGTCTTTTACATCTCCTAATGGAAGCATTTGTAATTCTTTTCTAGAATTAGTTGCTGCTTCTCCATAATCTGATATTGTAACTATTGCAGTTAAGTTATTTGTATACTTTTTCATACCATATAAAACTGTATCTAATCCAGTCCCTCCACCAATCACAACAATATTAGGTCCTTTATCATATACAGTTTTATTAAATATTAATGATTTAACATTAACATTTTTCCTATTTTCCATTCTTTCATCTGTTGATTCAATTAATACTTCTAATGTTCTTTTATTTAAAAATATTAATCCCAACACAATTGCTAAAAAACCTATTACAAATATTACAACTACTTGCCCTACTTCTGTAAATGAAATTTCTTTCATTACTAATATTTTTGCAAGTCCATAACATGTAAGCATTATTCCCACTAATATCAAAAATATCCACCTTTTCATTTTATTACTTGATTTAAACCATTGCATTAATCCACTCATTATTATATTACCTTTCTAAATTAATCCATTTTAATTATTTATTATTTTCCTACAACTTCTATCTCTAATTCAATAACCTTTCCAAACTTTTTAAAAACTTCATCTTTTACATATTCTACTAAATTCAGAACATCTTTTGCAGTTGCATTTTCTTTGTTGATTATAAAGCCACTATGTTTTGTTGAAACTTCTGCTCCTCCAATACTATATCCTTTTAAACCAGCATCATCAATAAGTTTTGCAGTTATAAAATCTTCTCCTCTTTTAAATGTACTCCCAGCACTTGGATATTCCATAGGTTGTTTTTCTTTTCTGTATTTTGAGTATTTTTCTATTTTATCTTGTATTTCTTCTTTATTCCCTTTTTGTAATTTAAGTTCTACTTCTAAAACAATATATTTTTCTTCCTTTAGCATACTTTTTCTGTATTCAAACTTCATTTCTTCATTTGAAAATTCTTTTATATTTCCATCATAATCCATACATGTAACCTTAGTCACAATATCTTTCATTTCTTTTCCATGGGCACCTGCATTCATCTTAATTGCTCCACCAATAGTGCCTGGAATACCTAATAATTCTTCCAAGGCAGATATTTCTTTTGAACACATCATTCTTGCAACCTTACCAATTTTTTCTCCTGAGGCTACTTTTAAAACATATGATTCATTTTCCTCTTTAAGATCAATTCCTTCTAGTTTTATACAAACTGTAATTCCTTTAATCCCATTATCTAATACTAATAAATTACTTCCATTTCCTACAACTGTTAGTGGTATTTTATTTTTTTTTACAAAACTTAGTATTTCTTTTAAATCATCAATGTTATCTATTATAATAAAACATTCTGCAGGTCCACCTATTTTAAATGATGTATGCTTACTCATTGGTTCATTGTATAATATTTTATATTTATCTATTTGTAAGTTTGACTTTCCTATTAACTCTTTTAAGTCCAAATTTACACTTCCTTTTACTTTTTCTTTTTTTATTTTATTCTTCTTAAATTATTTTATTTACAACTTTTAATTTCTTACATACTATATCATTTTTAGGCAAAAATTACAAGTATTAGTAAAATAAAAACAAGTTAAAACTATTTTTTATATAGTAATTAACTTGTTTTTTATTTATATATCCATTTGTGTTCCTAAAAATGCAGCAGCAGATTGAGCTACTTTTTTTTCTACTTCATCCATCTTTTTATTCGCTTCTTTTGACATAAGGATCACTGTTCCTATTGTATCTCCATTTGATATTATTGGGTATACAACTTGTGCATTATTTTTTCTTTCATTATTGTCATTTCTTGTGATAGGCATAGCAATATTGCTATTTTCTTTGCTTGTATATACTTCTTTATCTTCCATTAATTGTTCTAATTCTTTACTTATATCTTGTTCTAAAAATTCTTTTTTTGAACCTCCTGAAACTGCTATTACCGTATCCTTATCAGTAATACATGCAATGTGTCCTGTAGTTTTTGAAAGTGTTTCTGCATATCCAGCTGCAAATTCTGAAAGTTCCCCTATTGGTGAATACTTCTTTAAAATAACTTGCCCTTCTCTATCTGTAAAAATTTCTAGCGGGTCTCCGCTCTTTTATACGAAGTGTTTTTCTTATTTCTTTTGGTATTACCACTCTACCTAAATCATCTATTCTTCTTACAACACCAGTTGCTTTCATAATTTTCCTCCTTCGATTTTACGAATATTTTTGTTTTATAATCTTATTATTACAAAAGAGGAAATAATTATTCATTTTTATATTTAATTATTTTTATATATTAATTAAATTAAAAAAGTCTAAATTTGAGAACTGTATCTCAATTTAGACTTTTTATAATTAAAATTCCTCAGTTTTTTCTTCTTTTTTAGATAAAAAACTTACTTTATATTTACCTAAAATATATTCCAAACTTTTAGAAAATTCTTTTAAAATTACATTTTTAATAGTTGGCACTTTTGTTCTTAAATAATCATCTATTATTTGTTTTAATAATTTGATATTTTTAGTTTCTGGTTCTAATTCTTTTGTATATTTATCAACTCTGTCAATCAATTTTTCTTTTATAAGCATTACATCTTCATTGCTTGCACAAGAAAGTCTTTGGAAAAATTGGTTAGGATCATAATATTTAAAAATAGGAATATTAGCACATTCTCTATCAAACATTTCATAAAATTGCTCCATTTTCATTGGAATATTTTTCATAACTTCATCAGCTTTTTCTCTGTATTTTTTGTCTAACAATTGTTCATTTAATGAGTTAAAATGTTTTATTATTTCTACCATATCTTCTTCAACCTCTTCGATTGCTATTTTATCCAATTCTTCTTCTACATTATCACAATAATCTGAAGTTAAAGATGCAATATTCATTCCGTTAAAGAAAATAACTTTTAATATTTTTAAATCATAATTAATTAAACCTTTTCTGGAAAAATAGCTAAAATATGCAAATATTTTTACAATATCAATAAGCTTTATTTTTCCTTGTTTTACATCTTCTAAAATATCCTCAATTACATTATTAAAGTCATCATCAGAAATCTTCCAATATTCTTCTGTAAGCAATCTTTTATATGCTGGTATTTCTCCTGTATCTACAGTTTTTCTTATTATTTCCATATTATCTTTAAATACTTTCATATCAAATATACGTGTTCTTACATATATTTCAATAAATTTAAAGAATCTATACTCTGATTTAAAATTATAATAATAATTATTATCAAATTCTTTTATATAAAATTGTCTATTATCCATAAGGATTCTTGATGATACAAGTAATGCTTTGTATTCTTCATTATCATTAATATTGGTGAATTTTTCTTTTGTGATTTTACCTGCTTTTATTTCAAATGAAACTGCTATTGTAAATATAAGCATTGTTTGCATTACTCTGTTATTAGTATTTGGATATGTTTTATTCACCATTTCGTATACTTTTTTAAAATCATTTAATGCATGTTTTAGAATTCTTAAGTTACGCGTTCCGCTTCTATGGAAAGTATTTATAATAAGTTTTGTGTTTGCCCTTAAAAATCTAATTAAATCCTTATTATTTTCATACCTCATTAAAATACCATTAATAATATAATCAAACTTAGGAGCATATTCAAAAGTTTCACCAATTAACTTTTCTTTTATTCTTTCATAATCATTTGCTTTATCAAATACATGCTCTATTTTATCTTGAATCTTTTCAACCATTGGCTTGTCTGATTTATTTAATTCATTTTGTTTATCTAATAAATATGTTGCAATAAAAGTTTTCATCTCTAGATTAGAACTTTTTAATTTAGTTGCTAATTCTTTTTCATTACAAATAATTATTGTTTTAATATGATCATGTTCAACAAAGTTGTTGATGTAACCCAAAATATCTATGACATCAACATTTGCTCTCTCTAGGTCATCAAAACAAAGAACTTTATCATCAGTTGCAAAAAAATCAGTATAATCAAGTTTATTACTACTTTGAGTAACACCAAAGAAATTCGCCATATCTATACCTGTTTTTGCATATTCAGGAATAGTTTCTTGTCCTTTAGAAGTCATAAACTTTCTTAAATTTTTATCCATTAATTGAGTAGTTTCCATGAAAATCTTTTTACTAATATCTTCTAGATTAGATATACCATATAAAGACATATAAATTGTTGTATATCTTTTTCCATTTAACTGCAAAGACTCAATTTTATTTCTTATTTTATTATTCCAAAAATGAGTTTTTCCAGAACCCCATTCTCCATTAATCATTATTGCATAGTCTGTATAATCTGCTCTAATATAATCTAATATACTTTCTACTAAATCTTCCATGACTCCTCCTTAGTTTTAATCGTATTTTTATTCTTAATATTATTTTTTATTTTTAATCTTAATCTTTAGCAACTGTCAATACTCCAATTTTATCTAGGTTTGTTTTTTTTAACATCTTGCAGCATTCATTAACAGTACTTCCTGTTGTATAAATATCATCAAATAAAAGTATTTTTTTATTTATAATTCTTTTTGCATTTCTTATTTCATAAACACCTTTTATATTTTCTAATCTATCTTCTTTATTTAATTTACTTTGCTCTATAATATTCTTAGTTTTAAAAAGAACTCTATTTTCTAACTTTATTCCAACACTATTTGCTATATCCTTTGCTATTAAATAAGTTTGATTATATCCTCTTGTCTTTTTTCTTTTTTTACTTATTGGAACTGGTATTATTGTATCATAAGATTTAATAATTTCAAACATTTTTTTATTTTTTAATAAAAAATTTACAATAGTTTTATATAAATATGACTTATCCTTAAATTTATATTCAATAATTAACCTTCTAATTAGTCCTTCATATTTAAATAAATATATATGTTCGTAAGATAGCTTTTTTTCAATATTAAAATTTGCATCATTTTCAAGTATTTTATAACATTTATTACATAAAAAGCTTTTATTTAGTTTTCCACAAATTCCACATTTAGGTGGATAAATTAGATTTAATAAACTTGGAACAGTGGGGACAGGTTCTTTTTGTTTCATTTTTGTCATTTTTTGTCGTTTCATTCTTTTAGCCACCTATATAATGTCGTTCTTCCTATTTGTAAAACATCTGATAATTCTTTTTTTGAAAATCTCCCCTCATACAAATTTAAATATGAAATAAACTTTATTGTTTGTTCTTTATTTCTCCTAATTTGTTGAAATGTTATTTTCTCTACACTTAAAAACTCTTCAAGAATATTATTTAAATTTATTTTATCTTTTTTTATACTTATATCTTTGTATTCAATTGATTTAAATTTTTGAATATAATTATTTGATGAATTAAAAATAAAATCTAAAATTTGTTGATGAATAAAACCTGTTTTTTGTAAATAATCATTATATGAAGAAAATTTATAATCTTTTTCTTTTTTTACAATTCCTGCCTTAACTGGATTCATATGAATATACTTTATACATAAATACAATTGCTCTCTTGTTATTATCGGAATAGACTTAAATCTATCTCTAAATACATAACCAACTCTGTCATTTTTTTCATTATAATATTTGGCATAACTAGAATTAACTCTGTGCATAAATTTACTAATATTTTGAATATCTTTAGAATAAAGCATCATATGGACATGATTGTCCATAATACAATAAGCAATTATTTCTATTTCAAATTCTTTATAATACTTTTTTAAGAATTGTAAATACTTGTTTTTATTATATTCTGTACCAAAGATATATTCCCTATTTATTCCTTGTACCATATGATGACATAATATTTCTCCAAGTAACTTTCTGCTTTTTCTTGGCAACGTATCTCCTCCTTTATATATCCTATTAAATATAATAAAATTGAAATATTTTTGATTTTAACTATATGAATTAAAAATATTTTGCATTTCTATCTCTCCTTCCTTTTTGATATTATACTTTATCTTTCTTCTATAGTCAACAAAAACATTTCGACAAAATATGACAAAAATGAAACAAAAGGTGCCTGTCCCTATTGTTTCATTTTATGTTCTAGACCTGTGTTTCTTTTTTTGCTGTCTACATTTTTTATCATAAAGTCTACTATTTTTTCACTTCCTATTACTATTAATAATTTCTTAGCTCTTGTTATTCCAGTATATAATAGGTTTCTTGTAAGTAAAATTGGTGCTGATGGTGGTATTACTATAATTGCTACATCAAATTCGCTTCCGTTGTGCTTTATGAATAGTTATTGCATAACTATGTTCTATTTGGTCTAGTTCTGAAAATTCGTACCAAGCTATTTTTTCGTCATCAAATTTTATTTCTACTAATTTTTCTTTTTCATCTACTTTTAAAATTGTTCCAATTTCTCCATTAAACACTCCTGTTCCAACTTCTTTTTCTCTTTCCCAATAGATATCATAATTATTTTTTATTTGCATTATTCTATCACCTTGGCGAAATACTGCTCCCATACTTGTTCTTTCTGGTAAATTATTAATATTTGGATTAAGTTTTTCTTGTAATATTTTGTTTAATTCTCTTGTTCCAAGTAATCCTTTTTTTGTTGGAGATAATACTTGTATGTTTTCAAAAAAATTATAGTTTCCGTATTTTTCTAATCTTCCTGTACATAATGATATAACTTGATTTAACATTCTTTCTTGTGATGTTTCTTTTATAAAAAAGAAATCTTCTTCTGAATCTTCTGATACTTCATCTTTTTGAATAAAATTTTCTCCTTCATTTACTCTATGTGCATTTAATATTATTTTACTTCTTGCAGCTTGTCTAAATATTTTGTCTAAATGTATTGTTGCAACTTTTCCGCGAATTTATTAAATCTTTTAAAATGCTTCCTGGTCCTACTGATGCTAACTGATCTACATCCCCTACTAATACTAATTTTGTTCCTTTATATATACATTTTAATAAGTAATTTATCAAAAACATGTCTACCATTGACACTTCATCTACTATTACTACATCCGCATCTATTGGTGCTCCTTCATAATTACTTGTATTTTTATAAAAACTATCTTCATCTATTTTACCTATTTCTAGTAATCTATGTAATGTTGATGCCTCTTTTTCAGTCATTTCTGTCATTCTTTTTGCTGCTCTTCCTGTTGGTGCAGCTAAAACTACTTTTTTTCCTTTTCCTTCATACATTTCAATAATGTTTTTTATAATAGTAGTTTTTCCTGTACCTGGTCCACCTGTTATTATTGTAACATTTCTTTCATTTACTAATTCTAATGCTTCTTTTTGCTTATCAGATAATTCTATTTTTTCTTCTTTTTCTAGCTTTTTTAATTCTGATTTAAAATTTGTGATTTTATTTATATTTTTAGCTTCTTGTAATCTTTTTATTCTAAATGATATTTCTTCTTCTGTTTTATAAAATTCATATAAATATACAAATACATCATTCTCTCTTTTTTCTATTACAATTTCATCTTTTGCTTGTAAATTAATTAAGCTATCTTCAATGTTTTCAGTCGTTACATCTAATAAATTAATTACAAACTCTATTAAGTTATCTTTTTGAACACATGCATGTCCATTATAGGTACTTCTAATTAGTGAATATTTAATTCCACTTTCTATTCTTTTACTATTATCATAATTTATTCCAAGTTCAAGTGCCATTTGGTCAATTTGTTTAAAATCTACTCCTCTTGCAATGTCTATTAGAACATATGGATTACTTTCTATTTCTTCTATTGCTCTCGTTCCAAATAAATCATAAACTTTTTTTGCATGTTCAGCACCTATACCAAATTTATCTAGAAAACCAACTATTTGCCAAACTTCCCAGTTTTCTACAAAACATTCTGCCATCTTTATTGCTTTTTCTTCTGATATTCCTCTTATTTGTGCTAGTTTTTGTGGCTCATATTTAAATACATGTATTGTTTCTTCTCCAAATTTTTTAATTATTTTTTTTGCTGTAGCTTCTCCTATTCCTTTTATATTCCCATTTGCTAAGTATCTTTCTAATGCACCTAATGTTTTTGGCATAAGCTTTTCAAATGTATCTATTTTAAATTGCATTCCATATTCTTTATGTTCTACATATTTTCCGACTAGCCTTAATGTATCTCCTACATTAATAAAAGGTAGATATCCAACAACTGTGATTAATTCATCTTCTGTTTCTATTTCTGCAATTGTATAGCTATTTATTTCATTTTTATATATTATGCTAATTATTTCTCCTGTAATTTCCATTAATATCTCCTAAAAGTTTGATTTTAATATAGTAATATTTTATTTTAATAGTTTTTTAAAGGCATTATTTATTATTAATGCTGTAACGATTATATAATAAAAGGTTGATAATTTCAACTAATTATCTACCTTTTACGTTTTTTATAAATCTATGTTTCATCTACATTGTCAATTATCTCTTTACATTCTTTCCATGTTGTTACATTTAAGCAATCATAGTCATATGATATTTTTTTAGCTATTTCTTTTGTGCTATCATCTGATTTTAAATCTGCAACTATTATATTTTTTATCCAATCTTCTTTTCCATATAATATCTTAAAAATTATAGAACGTAGGAATCCTTCTATTTTTTCTTCCTGATTTTTTACTGCTATTATTAAATAAATTCCATCTGATTTTATTTTTGTATATGTACTTATATAAATAATATTTTTTATAATCTCAAATAAACCATAAAGAGCTAATGTCCAAAATATGGTATTTAATATAAATTCCATTTTTTAGCCTCCCTATGGTTATTATATTCACTATCTAAAATTCTGCTACTTATTATATTTTATTTAAATTCTTTCTTTATTTCTTTATAATTTGGCATATAAATTTCAACTAAATCCCAAAAATCTTTAGAATGATTCATATATTTTATATGACATAGTTCATGTAAAACTACATATTTTATAGCTTGTTTGCTATAACTAATTAGTTTGTAACTTATTGTTATATTCTTATTTGCTGAACAAGATCCCCATGCATATTTTATATCTCTTATTCTAACTTTATTAGGAATAAGCCCTGTTTCTTTGATTAGTTCATTTGCTGTTGTTTCAACAATAATTCTAAACTCTTCATCTGTATATAACTTTTCTTTTTCTTCTTTATTTTTATCCTTTTTTAATGTCTTTTTTATCCAATTTTCTTTTGATTTTACTATTTTATCTATTTCTTTTTTACTTACTCTTCTTGGTGCTTTTACTATTATTTCTCCATCTTTTATATAAATATATACATTCTTTATTCTTGAATAAACTATTTTGTATTTCATAAATTCCTCTCAATATTTTATTTAGTCTAGTATATATCATATATAGATATAAGGCAACATACATTTTTTATTATTCTTTCTATGGCGATGTACAGTTATTGGTTAGCTTTCTTAGATTTTTTTATCATGCTTATTTATATAATTGTAACAAAAAAGGTCAGTGCAGTTTGACATTTAATATTATTCTTATGTCAAATTGCACCTGCTCCATTGATTTACATTAACTATCACATTGTACTTCTAATTTTGTAATACTTTCATTTCCTGCACCTTTTGTTATTAAATTCCAATTTTCTGAACTTCCTGTATAATATACTTCAGAAATATTACTACATCCATAAAACGTATAATCCCCTATTCTTGTAATTCCATCTTCTAGTGTTACTTTTGTTAATTTTTCTCTTGATTGATAGCATAGTCCTCCAGATGCTTGCCAATTAGCCAAACTGAAACCTACACCTGTTCCTTTACTAAAATATATTTCCTCTATATTAGTAACACCTGGAAATTTGTTATTATAAGAATTAATCGATATTGGTATTTTTAAATATTTTATTCCTGTACAATTTAAAAATACATTGCCTCCTAATTGTGTTACATTTTCTGGTATTACTAATCTTTCAATTCCTGTACATTCCTGAAAAATCGAGGTATTTAAAGTTGAAATTCCATTTGGTATAACTAACTCTCCTTTTATACCACTACAAGATTTAAATGCACATTCTCCTATATTTGTCAATTCCTCTCTGTTATTTATTAGTTCTTCCCATGTATTGGTTATATTACTACAACCATTAAACATATAAGCTCCTATACTTGTTATTCCTCTTTCTAGTGTTACTTTTGTTAATTTATTTCTTGATTGATAGCATAGTCCGTTTTTCGATTTGCCAGTTATACAAACTAAAACCTACACCAGTTCCTTTACTAAAATCTATTTCTTCTATATTAGTAACACCTAAAAATGCGTTATTTACGTAATTAGTTGATATTGGTATTTGTAAATATTTTATTCCTGTACAATTTTCAAATGGTTTTTCTACTAATTCTGTTACATTTTCTGGTATTACTAATCTTTCTATTTTATCTCTTCCTGAAAATGCTCCTGCTTCTTTGCCTATTTTCGTTACTTGTAATCCATTTTTATCTGTAGTAGGCAATATTAATTCTTTTATTTCTCCATTTGCATATTTTTGCGCTCCTTCTGATGTAAAACCTATTATTGCTGTTGTTTGTCCATCTGAATTTGTCGAAAAATTAAAATAATCTTTTGAGGTTTCTTCTAACCAGCATGCATAAAGTGTTATATCTCCTTCCATATCTGATGTTATATTTGAAATTGTGTTTTCTGCATCATTATTATTTCTTGACCATCCTAAGAAGTAGGCTCCTTCTTTTGTTGGTATCGGTAATTGTACTGTATCTCCTTTAGAATATGACATTACTGCATTTTCTTCATTTGTTCCACCAGCTAATTCATAATTTATATTATACCTTTCTATTTCTGTTCCATCACTCATAAAATAAAACATATATCCATCTTTTTTTAAACCTATTATTTTTTTAGTTGTATCATATGTAAAATCATCTATGCTTTTTATATTATTTTTTTGATTACCTAACCAATCTAATATCAAACTATCAGTTTTTAGTTTTCCTCTTTCATATTTATTTGTATACTCAATAATAACCATTGTTACCTGTTCTTTTGCTTGAGAATATCCATATTTATATTTTGCCTCACCGGTGTTTGCTAATAATCCGATTATCGCCTGTTAATGTAGCAATTGATATTCCTGCTAAAATTAATAACACGATTATGGTTATTACTAACGCAATTAATGTTATTCCTTTCTCTTTTTTCATTTTTATTATTTCCTCCTTTGTCCTATTATAGAAAAATTTTAACATATCAATATATTAAAATCAAGTAAAATAGGAAAAAAGAATAAATTTGTATATAGTTCAGCATTTATTAAAATTCACTCATGGTAAAAATCTAAACCTTTCTCATTTATGCATCGTGCAAATGTTAATTTTAAAAAAAATCATATAAGATTTTTAATCTTAATATGATTTTTTTATTATTCTATACTTATTATATAAGTTGTAATATTGCAACTTCTGCTCCGTCTCCTCTTCTTGGTCCAGCTTTAACAATACGTGTATATCCACCTACGTTTTTACCAGCATATTTTGGAGCTATTTCATTAAATAATTTTGATGGTAAATCAACTTTATTTCCTTCACTGTCTTTTACTTTATTTACTTTTCTCATTATTTTTCTTCTAGCATTTAATCTTGTTGGCATATCTTTTTGTCTTTTTTCAGTAGTTTCTTCTTTAACTACTTTTAAATATTCTTTACCATTTTTGCTTTTTACTAGTTCTGTTACCTTATTACCTTTTTCATCTACTTTAGCTTTTACAACTTTAACATCAACCATTTCAAAGTTATCTTTTTCTTTTATAGCAAGTGATATTATACTATCAGCTATTGATTTTACTTCTTTAGCTCTAGCAAGAGTTGTTTCAACTTTACCATGCATAATAAGATCTGTTGTTAAAGTTCTAAGCATTGCCATTCTTATGTCTGTTGTTTTTCCTAGTTTTCTATTAGTAGCCAATTTTTTCACCTTCCTAACTTATTTTTATTCGTCTTCCTTAGCAAAATCCAATCCTAATGAATGTAATTTAGCAGTTACTTCATCAAATGATTTTTTACCTAAATTTCTAACTTTCATCATATCTGTTTCTGTTTTATTAGTTAAATCTTCAACTGTAGCAATAGCAGCTCTTTTTAAGCAATTGAATGATCTTACTGATAATTCTAATTCTTCTATCGACATTTCTAAGACTTTTTCCTTTTTAGATTCTTCTTTTTCAATCATTACTTGTGTATTTTTTGTAGCTTCTGATAAATCTATGAATAAATCTAAATGTCCTGTCATTACTTTTGCAGCTAAGCTTAAGGCTTCATGAGCCTTTAAGCTTCCATCTGTCCAAACTTCGATTACAAGTTTATCGTAATCAACAATTTGTCCAACTCTTGTGTTTTCAACTTGATAATTAACTTTTTTTACAGGTGTATAGATTGAGTCGATTGGAAGAACAGAAATATCTTGATTTTCTTTTTTATTCTTTTCAGCTGAATTATATCCTCTTCCTCTATCAGCTGTCATTTCCATTATTAATTTTCCACCTTCTGAAACTGTTGCTATATGTAAATCTGGATTTAGTATTTCTACTGTTCCATCTGTTATAATATCTGATGCTAAAACTTCTCCTTCACCTTTGAAGTCTATTCTTAATGTTTTCTCCTCATTTCCATCAAATTTTAATCTAACATTTTTTAAGTTTACTATAATTTCTGGTACATCTTCTACAACATTATCAATTCCAGAAAATTCATGTAAAACTCCATCAATTTTTACACTTGTAATTGCACATCCTGGTAGAGATGAAAGTAATATTCTTCTTAAAGAATTTCCTATTGTTACTCCATAACCTCTCTCTAATGGTTCACATACAAATTTTGCATAATTATTTGTATCATTTACCTCTAAACATTCAATATTTGGCTTTTCAAATTCTATCATTTTTACCTCCTAATATTCGAGAATATATATCTCTTTAAACCTTTTATTACTATTTAAGGTTTTACTTAAGTAAAATTTAAAAGTTTTGATTAAACCTTTTTTATTACATCTAACTATTATTTTGAGTAAAGCTCTACTATTAAATGCTCTTCAATTGGAATATCAATATCTTCTCTAGATGCTAATTTTACTACTTTACCACTTAGATTTTTTGCATCCATTTCTAACCATTTTGGAACAACTCTTCCATTATTTTCTTCTATATTTGCTTTTATAGTTTTGTTATCTTGTCTATTTTCTTTTATTGTGATAACATCTCCAACTTTAACTAAATAAGATGGTATATTTACTCTCTTACCATTTACTTCAAATTGTCCATGGTTAACAAATTGTCTTGCTTGAGCTCTTGTATTAGCAAAACCTAATCTAAATACTACATTATCTAATCTGCTTTCTAATATTTGTAATAAGTTTTCACCTGTTACACCTTTTTTATTAGAAGCCATCTCAAAATAGTTTCTAAATTGTTTCTCTAAAACTCCATATATAAATTTTGTTTTTTGTTTTTCTTTTAATTGAAGTCCATATTCACTAACTTTTCTTCTATTCATTTTTGGATTCTTTTTGCTTTTTTTGCTATATCCAAGAAAAGTAGGATCAATTCCTAAACTTCTACATCTTTTTAGAATAGGACCTGTACTTTTAGCCATTTAATCTTACCTCCATTTTTCAAATTATATCATTTATGTTTTTTACACTCTTCTTCTTTTTGGTGGTCTACAACCATTATGTGGTATTGGTGTTACATCTTTGATTGCACTTATTTCAAGTCCTGCTGTTTGAAGTGCTCTAATTGCAGCTTCTCTTCCAGAACCTGGTCCTTTAACAAATACTTCAACAGTTTTCAAACCATGTTCCATAGCAGCTTTAGCAGCTGTTTCTGCAACTTGACCTGCAGCAAATGGTGTGCTTTTTCTAGAACCTTTATATCCTAATTCTCCAGCACTTCCCCATGCTATTGCATTACCTTGTGTATCTGTTATTGTAACTATTGTATTGTTAAAACTAGAATGAATATGTGCAGCACCTTTATCAATGTTTTTTCTATTTCTTCTAGCAACTTTTTTAGTTGTTACAGCTTTTGCCATTTTGTAATTTCCTCCTCTTATTCAAAATTCAATTCTGAAATCTTAATCTTTTATTTTTTTGATTTGCTAACAAGTTTTCTAGGACCTTTTCTAGTTCTAGCATTAGTCTTTGTTCTTTGTCCTCTTACTGGTAATCCTCTTCTATGTCTTAAACCTCTATAGCATCCAATTTCAGTAAGTCTCTTTATATTTAAAGCAACCTCTCTTCTTAAGTCACCTTCAACTGTATAAGATTCATCTATTACTTTTCTGATGTCATTAACTTGTTCATCTGTTAAATCTTTAATTCTAGTATCTGGATTAATTCCAGCTTTTTCAAGAATTTTTTGAGAACTTGATAATCCAATTCCATAGATATATGTAAGTCCTACTTCTACTCTTTTTTCTTTAGGTAAATCTACTCCTGCTATACGAGCCATATTTTTTTGCACCTCCAAAATTATTTTAATTATTATGTGTGTGTCTTAATTTACTTAAAGGTGAAATGCGCTGGTGTTTACCCCAGTCTCTTTAAGTATTTTAAAACATATATATAAACACAAATTTGATATGTAATTTCTTTTTCGAAATTAACAGCCGCTACCTAATTTGTGTTATTAACTATTTTTAAGACTATCCTTGTCTTTGTTTGTGTTTAGGGTTTTCACAAATAACTCTAATTTTACCTTTTCTTTTTATTACTTTACATTTGTCACATATTTTCTTAACTGATGGTCTAACTTTCATTTTTTTCACCTCTCTAGAATTTATTTTATTTGGGTTAAATTTTTTTATTTAATAATATATATTAAACAGATTTAAATTATTAAGATGTGGATTTTGGATAATCATTTGTAAGACGAAGGCGTACTTTTTGTACGTCGAGGTTTACAATGATTAACAAAATTCACAGATTGATGATTTTAATCTGTTTTATTTAGCTCTCCAAGTAATTCTGCCTCGAGTAAGATCATAAGGAGAAAGTTCAACTTTTACCTTGTCACCAGGTAAAATTTTTATATAATTCATTCTTAGCTTACCTGATATATGGGCAAGTATTTGATGTCCATTTTCAAGTTCAACTTTGAAATTAGTATTTGGTAGTGCTTCCACTACTGTACCTTCAACTTCTATAACATTTTCCTTAGCCAAAATTTTTCCCTCCTAAAAGAGCTTATTTCTATATTCATTTATACATTGGCTAATTTGTAAAAGAATTGTGCTTTTGGCTAGGCAAACGAAATTTTAATTTGTGAGATGTACTTTGTGTACATTGATTAAATTAAAATTGACGTTTAACGACGCCAAAACGCAATTATTTTGCAAAGTTTTCCAATTGTACATGATATAACTACTATATTATACACTATGATTAAAGTATTGTCAATATTTCTGGCTCTTTTTCTGTAATTAAAATTGTATTTTCATAATGTGCTGCTAAACTTCCATCTTCTGTTATTATTGTCCATCCATCATCTAGTTCTAAAATATTAGGCTTTCCCTGTATTACCATAGGTTCTATTGCTAATGTCATTCCTGATTCTAGTCTAATTCCTCTACCTGCTTTTCCGTAATTTGGAATTCCAGGATCTTCATGCATTTCTCTTCCAATTCCATGTCCTTGAAATTCTCTTACTACAGAATATCCTTGTGAATGAACATATTCTCCTATTCTATGAGATATATCTCCTATTCTATATCCTGGTTTAGCAAATTTAATTCCTTCAAAAAATGCTTGTTTTGTAACATCAACTAGTCTCTTTGCTTCTTTTGAAGCATTTCCTACTATAAATGTTCTCGCAGCATCACCATTAAATCCTTTTTTCATAGCAACTGTATCAACACTTACTAAATCTCCTTCTTTTATTATTCTATTTTTAGAAGGTATACCATGAATCACTTCATCATTTACTGATATACATGTAGCTGCAGGATAAGGAGGAACTCCTTTTATTCCAATATCATATCCTTTTTCCGCTGATATTGCACCATTTTCTCTCATGATTTTTTCAGCTATTTGGTCTAATTCCCATGTTGAAATTCCAGGCTTTATTACTTTTTCTAATTCTTCATATACTTTAGCAACAACCTTACATGCTTCTTTCATTAATTCTATTTCTTTTTTTGATTTAATAGTTACCAAATTTTTCAACCCCTAACTATCTTACAACTTTGTTATTTATTGTTTTTTATATAATCAACTATATCTTTTGCAACATCTTTTCCTAATTTGTTAATAGTTTTGCTAACAACTGCTGAATATAATTTTCCAGTTTTCTCATAATAATCTACAAGAGGACTTGTTTGTTTAAAGTAATTATCTAATCTTGATTTTACAGTTTCAATAGTATCATCTTTTCTTTGAATTATTTCATGACCACATTTGTCGCATATTCCTTCTTTTACAGGTGGATGTAAAACTAAATTATATATTGTTTTACAATCATTATTTGAACAAACTCTTCTATTTACAATTCTTTCTATAATTTCTTCTTCTGGTGTTGTTAAATTAACAACCAAATCAACTTTTCTTCCTCTTTTTTCTAACATTTTTTCTAATTCTTCTGCTTGGTTTACAGTTCTTGGATATCCATCTAATATAATTCCATTTTTTACATCTGAATCATCTAATCTACTTTCAACTATTCCATTTGTTACTTCATCTGGAACTAAATTTCCCTTTGAAATATAGCTTTCTGCTAATTTTCCTAATTCAGTACCTTCCTTAATATTTTTTCTAAAAATATCTCCTGTTGATACCTGTGGAATTTGAAGATCATCCTTTAAAATATTTGCAACTGTTCCTTTTCCTGTACCTGGTGCTCCTAACATTATTATTACCATAAAAACACTTCCTCTTCTTTAATCTTAAGATTATACTTTTAATAATCTTTATAATATTTATTATCCATATAATAAACATTATGAAAACTATTATATAAGCAATAGTAGATGGATTTATTTTCTATAAAACAAGAATATTAAGACAAGGAAATTTTAAATTATATTCCTTTTCCTTGTCTTAAATTCACTATTTATTACTAAATCTTATTTGGAAAAGAATTGTGTTTTTGGCAAGGCAAACAAATGAGAAGAATCCGAGGCGTGCTTTTTGCACGTCGCAGGATTTTCGAATGCAGTTTAACACAGCCAAAACGCAATTATTTTCTAAATACTTACTATTCTAAGAATCCTTTATAATGTCTCATTGCTAAGAAAGATTCTAATTGTTGCACAGTTTCTAGAGCAACACCTACAACGATTAATATTGATGTACCACCAAATGCAATATTTAAGTTTGTAAATCTTAATAACATTGGTATAATAGCAATTACTGCTAGGAATAATCCTCCAAACCAAGTTAATTTAGATATTATTGATGATAAATAATCTGTTGTTGGTTTACCAGCTCTAATACCTGGTATAAATCCACCATTTTTCTTAATGTTATTTGATACTTCTGCTGGATTAAATGTAGCATAAGTATAGAAGAATGTGAATCCTACTATTAGCAACAAGTATACTAAAGCATTTGCTATTGAATATCCAATTTCTACATTTGATGTAGATGTAGCAATTGAGAATTTATATAGTCCTGCTAAAAATCCTGTTTGATTAGCTATATCTTTTACAAATATTTGAATTATCATAGCTGGAAATGTCATAAATGATGAAGCAAAAATTACTGGCATAACACCTGCCATAGCAAGTTTTAATGGTATATGTGTATTTTGTGCTCCTACCATTTTTCTTCCTACTACTTTTTTAGAATATTGAACAGGAACTCTTCTTTCTGCTTGTTGTACAAATACAACTCCTGCTACTAAAATAATAGCTCCTACAACAATTCCAAGTGCCGTTAATAACCCTATTGTACTAAATCCTGAATCTGTCATTATTAAATTCCATAACATTGTTACACCACTTGGTAATCTTGATATAATACCAATGAAAATTAATAATGAAATTCCATTTCCAATTCCTTTGCTAGTTATTTGTTCTCCTAGCCACATTAGAATTGATGTTCCTGCAACTAATCCAGAAACAATTAATACTGCAGTCATAAATCCGTCATTTACGAATACTCCTGCTGATTTATAAGATAAATAGATTCCAATTCCTTCTACTAAAGCTAAAATTACTGTTAGTATTTTTGTATATCTATTAATCTTCTTTCTTCCTTCTTCTCCACCTTCTTTCGTTAATCTTTCTAAAGATGGTATTATCATTCCTAATAATTGAATAACAATAGAAGCTGTTATGTATGGGCTAATTGACATTGCAAAAAGAGAAAATCTTGAAAAAGCTCCTCCTGAAATCATATCAATTAATCCTGCTATACCAGAAGTATTTTGCATCGCTTCGTTTAATGCAATACTATTTACTCCAGGTACAGTTATATAACATCCTAGCCTAAATACTACTATTAATACTAGTGTATATATTAATCTCTTTCTAACATCAGGTGTCTTTAATGCATTTTTTATTGTTTTAAACAATTAAATCACCTCTGCCTTTCCGCCTAGAGCTTCGATTTGTTCTTTTGCTTTTGCTGTAAATCTCTTAGCTTTTACATTTACTTTTTTATCTAATTTTCCTGTTGCTAATACTACTATTCCATCATTGATTTTTCCAATAATTCCTTCTTCTAATAAGCTTTCAGCTGTAACATCTGTGTTTTTAACTTTATTTAACATCTTAAATGTTACTTCTGTATAAGTTTTAGCATGAATATTAGTGAATCCTCTTTTAGGTAATCTTCTATATAATGGTGTTTGACCACCTTCAAATCCACGTCTTACTCCTCCACCACTTCTTGCTTTTTGTCCTTTATGACCTCTTCCAGATGTTTTTCCATTTCCAGAAGCCATACCACGACCTACTCTATTTCTTTTTACTTTTTTTACAGCTGGTTTTAAATTGTCTAGTTTCATTTAAGTCTTGCACCTCCTTTAATAATTTCTGGGAATACTTCCCTTATTTATTAATCCATTATTATAAAATATCTTCTACTTTTTTTCCTCTTTTTTTAGCAACTGATTCAACAGTTTGCATAGATTTTAATCCTTCTATTGTAGCATATACAACGTTTCTTGGATTGTTTGTTCCGATAACTTTTGTTCTAATGTTTTGATATCCAGCAAGCTCTAATACTGGTCTAACACTACCACCAGCAATAAGACCTGTACCTATTGCAGCTGGTTTTAACATAACCTTTGCACTTCCAAAAGTTCCAATATATTCATGAGGTACTGATGTTTCAACTATTGGTACTTCAACTAAATTCTTTTTAGCTTCTTGAATAGCTTTTTTGATAGCATCTGGAACTTCAGCTGCTTTACCATTTCCAACACCTACATGACCGTTTTCGTCACCTACAACTACTACAGCACTAAATCTAAAAGTTCTACCACCTTTAACAACTTTAGCAACTCTGTTGATAGCAACAACTTTTTCTTTTAATTCTTTCTTTTCTTCCATAGGTTTTAGTTTTTCCTCCTTTTTTTAAGTTTGTTATATTAAAATTTTAATCCGCCTTCTCTTGCAGCTTCTGCTAATTCTTTTATTACACCATGGTATATGTATCCACCACGATCAAAAACTACAGTTTCTATTTTTTTAGCTGCTGCTTTTTTAGCTATTAATGCTCCAACTTCTTTTGCAGCTGCTTTGTTAGCATATTTAGTTTTTACTTCTTTATCTAATGTTGAAGCTTGAACTAATGTAACACCTTTAACATCATCGATTATTTGTGCATATATATTACTATTACTTCTGTATACACATAATCTTGGTCTTTCAGCTGTTCCAGATATTTTTGTTCTAACTCTTATATGTCTTCTTGTTCTTTCCATTTTTCTATCTGTCTTTTTAACCATGTTCTATTACTCCTTTCTTTTAGTAATACCTTTTTATATTTACTACTAAAATTGATTATAAGCAAGTATAACTAGGCAATCGAATTCAAAATTTTTGAGGCGTACTGCTGTACGTTGATAAAATTTTGAATGAAGATTAACGAAGTTAGACGAAGCTTAGAATCGATTTTATTTTCCTGTTTTACCTTCCTTACGTCTAATAACTTCATCAGCATATTTAATACCTTTACCTCTATATACTTCAGGTGGTCTTTTTGTTCTAATAACTGCTGCTGTTTGACCAACTAATTCTTTATCAATTCCTCTAACAATAATTGTGTTAGGGTTTGGAACATCAAAAGTAATTCCAGCTGGTGCCTCAAAAATTACAGGATGTGAATATCCTAATGTTAAATTTAAGTTATTTCCTTGTTTTGCTACTCTGTATCCAACTCCATTTATTTGTAATTCTTTACTATATTCTGAAGTTACACCTATAATCATATTATTAATTAAAGTTCTAGTTAAACCATGTAAACTTCTGTTGGCTGGTTCATCATTGATTCTAGAAACAGTAATTACATTTCCATCTAATTTAACAGTAATATTTTTATGTACTGTTCTTTCTAAAGTTCCTTTAGGTCCTGTTACAGTAACATTTTGTCCATCAATTTTAACTTGAACTTCTGCTGGTACTGTGATAGGTTTATTTCCTATTCTTGACATATTAGTTTTTCCTCCTTTTCTTCATTCTACCAGATATATGCTAGAACTTCTCCACCAACACCCAATTCTCTAGCTTCTTTATCTGTTTTTAATCCTTTAGATGTTGATATTATAGCTATACCTAAACCGTTTAAAACTCTTGGTAATTCATCTTTTGAAGCATAAACTCTTAATCCTGGTTTACTGATTCTTTTTAAACCATCTATTACCCTTGTTCCTTTTTCATCATATTTAAGAGTAACTCTTATGATACCTTGTGTATCATCTTTGATTTCTTCAAAAGATTTTATATATCCTTCTTTATATAATATCTCAGCTATTCCTAATTTCATATTTGATGCAGGAATATCAACTGTTTTATGTTTTGAACTATTTGCATTTCTTATTCTTGTTAACATATCTGCTATTGGATCTGTAATGTTCATTAATTACTTACCTCCTTTTCTTTATAAAATTTATTTGCAGTTTATTTTTTTATTTATATATCTTTAATTTAAATCAAAAGTAGTTAGATGTGCATTTTTGATATTTATTACCAACTGAAGGCGTACTTAAGGAACGTCGAGGTTTGGAATAAATAACGAAAATGTGCAGATTACTGCTTTTCATTTAAATTTAATTAAAATTAATCCAAATTAGTATATTGTGCATTTTCATGAATTAATTAGGATGAAGGCGTACTTTTTGTACGTCGAAGTCTAATTAATGAAATGAAAATGTGCAAGATGCTGATTTCGATTGATTTTTCTACCAGCTAGCTTTTTTCACACCAGGAATCTCACCTTTATGTGCTAATTCTCTAAAGCATACACGGCATATACCATATTTTCTAATATATGCATGTGGTCTACCACATAATTTACATCTATTGTATTCTCTAGTTTTGTATTTTTGTGGTCTAGCTTGTTTTATTTTCATTGCTTTTTTAGCCATAGTATATCTCCTTTCCTTTGACTAAATTTCATTATTATTCAAAAACTAATTTAAAGTTAAAATTAATTTTTAAATGGCATTCCTAATAATTCTAATAAAGCTTTAGCTTCTTCATCTTTTTTAGCTGTTGTTACAAATATTATATCCATACCTCTTAATTTATCTACTTTATCATATTCGATTTCTGGGAATATTAATTGTTCTTTAACGCCCATAGAGTAATTTCCTCTACCGTCAAATGAATTTGCTGATACACCTCTGAAATCTCTTACTCTAGGAAGTGCTACATTGAATAATTTATAGGCAAAATCATACATTTTATCTGCTCTTAATGTTACTTTACATCCAATGTTTGCTCCTTCTCTTAATTTAAATGCAGCTATTGATTTTTTAGCTTTTGTTATTACTGGTTTTTGGCCTGTAATAATGCTTAAATCATTCATTGCATTTTCTAAAGCTTTAGGATTTTCTTTTAAATCTCCTAATCCAATATTTATAACTATTTTATCAAGTTTTGGAACTTGCATAACTGATTTATATTCAAATTTTTTCATTAATGCTGGGATTACTTCTTTTTCATATTGTTCTCTTAATTTTTCCATTATGTATTAATCCTCCTTTCTTATTTTAATTTTGCTCCGCATTTTTTACAAACACGAACTTTTTCATCTTTTTCTACTGTATATCCAACTTTAGTAGTTTTTCCACATTTTGGACATACAACATTTACTTTTGATGTTGGGATAGCGCATTCTACTGCTATTATTCCACTTTCGTCTCCTTGTTTTCTAGCTTTAACATGTTTTTTTCTAACATTAACGCCTTTAACAATTATTTTATCAGTTTTTGGTGATACTTCTAAAACTTCTCCAGTTTTTCCTTTATCATTTCCTGATAAAACTTGAACGTTGTCTCCTTTTTTTATTCTCATTTAGAGTTCTCCTCCTTTTTTTGAATTTTACTTCTATTAATTTAGCTATCTATCTAGAACAAATCAAAATTAGTAAGATGTGCATTTTGGATTAGTCAGTACCGGTTGAAGGCGTACTCATATACGTCAAAATCTGGACTGGATAAACAAAATGTGCAGATTGCTGATTTTCATTTGTTCTATAGAACTTCTGGGGCTAAAGATAGAATCTTCATATAATCCTTTTCTCTTAATTCTCTAGCAACAGGTCCAAAGATACGTGTTCCTTTTGGAGTACCGTCTTCTTTAATTATAACTGCTGCATTTTCATCAAATTTTATATATGAACCATCTGGTCTTCTTAATCCTTTTTTAGATCTTACAATAACAGCTTTTACTACATCACCTTTTTTAACAACTCCACCTGGTGTTGCTGATTTAACAGAAGCAACTATTATATCTCCTATGTTAGATGTTTTTCTATAAGAACCACCTAAACATCTGATACACATAAGTTCTTTTGCTCCAGTATTGTCTGCTACTTTTAATCTTGTTTGTTGTTGGATCATTTATGGTTCCTCCTTTCAAATTATAATCATCATATTAGAAAATAGATTAAATTAGTATATTGTGCATTTTCATGAATTAATTAGGATGAAGGCGTACTTTATGTACGTCGAAGTCTAATTAATGAAATGAAAATGTGCTAGATACTGATTTTAGCTATTTTTATTTTATATCTGCTTTCTCAGTAACTTCTACAACTCTCCATCTCTTATCTTTAGAAAGAGGTCTTGTTTCCATTACTTTTACTTTATCTCCTATTTGACAAGCATTTTCTTCATCATGTGCTTTTAATTTATATGTTCTTTTTACTGTTTTACCATAAACTTTATGACGTACACTAGTTTCAACAGCTACTACAACTGTTTTATCCATTTTGTTTGATAAAACTGTTCCGATCATAACTTTGCGAAGATTGCGTTCTTCCATTTAGTTTTCTCCTTTCCTCTCCTAACAAATGAAAAATTTGTTATTTAAGATATAATTATTTTTTTGATTCAGCTATTTTTCTTTCTGTCAATACTGTGTTTATTTTAGCTATATCTCTTTTTACTTCTTTTATTTTCATTGGATTATCTAATCCGTTTGTAGCTAAACTAAATTTTAATTTGAATAATTCTGTTTTTAGTTCACCTAATTCTTTCTCTAAATCTGGTGAAGACATTTCTCTTATTTTATTTATCTTCATCATTTTCACCTACCTTTTCTGTTTCTCTTGCTACAAATTTTGTTTTGTTAGGTAGTTTATTCATAGCAAGTCTTAAGGCTTCTCTTGCAGTTTCTTCAGGTACACCAGCTATTTCAAACATAACTCTTCCTGGTTTTACTACTGCAACCCAATATTCTGGAGCACCTTTACCTTTACCCATACGAGTTCCGATAGGTTTTGCAGTTATTGGTTTGTCTGGGAATATTTTAATCCAAACTTTTCCACCTCTTTTTATATAACGAGTCATAGCAATTCTGGCAGCCTCTATTTGGTTACCTGTAACTAATGCTCCTGTTACAGCTTGAATTCCATATTCTCCATCTGTAACTTTATTTCCTCTTGTTGCTTTTCCTCTCATTCTACCTTTTTGTACTTTTCTATGTTTTGTTCTTTTTGGCATTAATGGCATTATTTGTTTCCTCCTTCCACTGTTTTTTCTGGAAGAACTTCTCCTTTATATATCCAAACTTTTACACCGATTTTTCCATATGTTGTATCTGCTTCTGCAAATCCATAATCAATATCAGCTCTTAAAGTTTGTAATGGTATATTTCCTTCTTTATAGAATTCAGTTCTAGCCATGTCTGCTCCACCTAATCTTCCTGATACTGCAGTTTTAATTCCTAAAGCACCAGCTTTCAAAGATTTTTGCATACATTGTTTCATTGCTCTTCTGAATGAAATTCTTCTTTCTAATTGTCCTGCGATATTTTCAGCTACTAATTGAGCATCTGTATCAATATTTTTAACTTCTACTATATTTAAGTTAACATCTTTTCCTATTACTTTTGTAAGTTCTGATTTAACAGACTCTACTCCTGCTCCACCTTTTCCTATAACGATACCAGGTTTAGCAGTATATAAGTTTACTTTTATAGCTTTTGCTGTTCTTTCAATTTCAATTTTAGAAATTCCAGCAAGATATAATTTCTTCTTTAAAAATTTACGGATTTTTTGGTCTTCTACTAAGTAATCAGCAAAATTATTTGAATTTGCATACCATTTAGAATTCCAGTCTTTAATTATACCAACTCTTACACCTGTTGGATGTACTTTTTGTCCCATCTGATATTAGTCCTCCTTTTCTTTTAAAACTATTGTTATATGACTTGTTCTTTTTCTAATTCTTACAGCTGAACCTTTTGCTGCAGGTCTAATTCTTTTTAAAGTTGGACCTTGGTTAGCATAGATTTCAGCAACATATAATTTTTCATGTTTCATATCATGATTATTTTCAGCATTTGCAATTGCTGATTTTAATAACTTTTCAAGTAATTCTGATGATGCTTTTGGTGTGAATTTTACGATTGCTAAAGCTTCATCAACATTTTTTCCTCTAATTAAATCTGCTACAATTTTAACTTTTCTGCTTGAAATTCTAGCATATTTAAGAGATGATCTAGCTTCATTTATTACTGTTTCTTGCTCTTGCACTTTATTTACCTCCTTAACTAATTTCTTAGTTTAAATCTAATTAATTTGCTTTAGTTGTTTTGTCTCCTGAATGACCTTTGAAAGTTCTTGTAGGAGCAAACTCACCTAATTTATGACCTATCATTTCTTCAGCTATATAGATTGGAACATGTTTTCTTCCATCATGTACAGCTATTGTATGACCAACCATTTGCGGATAAATTGTTGAAGCTCTTGACCATGTTTTTAAAACTTCTTTTTTACCTGTTTCGTTCATAGCTTCAATTCTTTTTAATAGTTTTTCTTGTACAAATGGTTTCTTTTTGCTTGATCTTGACATATAAAATGTCCTCCTTCCTATTTACTGTTTCTTCTCTTTACAATAAATTTATTAGATAATTTCTTTTTATTTCTTGTTTTATATCCAAGTGCTGGTTTACCCCAAGGTGTCATTGGTCCAGCGTGTCCTACTGGTGCTCTACCTTCACCACCACCATGAGGGTGATCTACTGGGTTCATAACAGATCCTCTTACTGTAGGTCTTACACCCATATGTCTTTTTCTACCAGCTTTACCAATTTTAACATTTTCATGATCACTGTTTCCAATTACTCCAACTGTAGCTCTACATCTTGATAAGATTAATCTCATTTCTCCTGATGGAAGTCTTACGTGTGCATATTTTCCTTCTTTAGCCATTAATTGTGCACTTTGACCTGCAGCTTTAACTAATTTTCCACCTTGACCTGGATTTAATTCTATATTATGAATTAAAGTACCTACTGGAATTGAGTTAATTGGCATTGCATTACCTGGTTTAATATCAACTGCTTCTCCTGATATTACTTTATCTCCATCTTTTAGTCCTTGTGGAGCTAATATATATGCTTTTTCTCCATCTTTGTATTCGATTAGTGCTATATTTGCACTTCTGTTTGGATCATATTCTATACCGATAACAACTGCTTCCATGTTATCTTTATTTCTTTTAAAATCTACTAATCTATATTTTTGTCTATTTCCACCACCTTGGTGTCCTACTGTGATTCTACCATATGAGTTTCTACCTGCATTTTTTCTTTTTTTAGCAAGTAATGATTTTTCAGGAGTTTTCTTTGTTATCTCTGCAAAATCTGAAACTGTCATGTTTCTTCTTGATGGTGTGTATGCTTTAAAGTGTTTCATTTCTTTTCCTTTCTCGAATTTATGAAAAACTTCGTCTTGCGTTGTTAAAATTTTATTCAAAAATGCTCATGTACCAACGTACACTCCGCTTTTTTCATGAAATTTTTCCTAGCAATACTCGTTTTTGCTAAATTCTCTTAATAATATATTTACGGATGTTTTTCCTGCTCCGCATAACAGATATTTTTTATTCTCCGGGTTCTTTCCCGATATTTCCATTTTACTTTCTCTTGCTTAGGAATTAAAAGCGAGTATAACAAGGCAACCGAGGTAAAAATATATGAGGCGTACTTAGTGTACGTTAAATATATTTTTATCCGAAGGTTAACGCAGTTAGACGACTCTTATAATTTCTAAGCACCCATGAATTCATCAATAGAATCTTTATACTTCTTAGAAACTTTAGTTTCTTTTCCACCTTTTGTTAGGTATGTTTCTTCTCCTGGATTTGTATCTATTGTA
Source organism: Clostridia bacterium (assembly GCA_036307105.1). Lineage (GTDB taxonomy): Bacteria > Bacillota > Clostridia > TANB77 > CAG-508 > CAG-269. The sequence goes on from JAXJYD010000041.1 coordinate 111,320, forward strand.
ACAATAGCTTTTTTCCAATCTGAAGTTTTACCTACGTGGTATCCTACTCTTTTTGTTTTTCCGTTTACTTTCATAGTATTTACTTTTAATACTTTAACTTCAAATAGTTTTTCAACAGCTTTTGCTATTTCAACTTTTGTAGCTTTTTTATTTACTTTGAAAGTATATTTACCTTCTTGTAATTCGTCATTACTTTTTTCAGTAACAACCGGTGCAATTATAATTTCTTCTGGTTTCATTATGCGTACACCTCCTCTAATTTTTTAACAGTATCAACTGGTAAAATTAGATTTGTATATTTTAATAAATCAAATACATTTATATTGTTTGCTGTAATTGTTTTTACACCTTCAATGTTTCTTGCTGACATTAAAACATTTTTATTAGTTTCTGGAACTATTATTAATGTTTTTCCTTCAACCTTTAATGCTGCTAAAGCGCTTACCATTGATTTTGTTTTGATTTCTTTTAATTCTAATTTATCAACAACTGTTAATTCTTTTTCTATTACTTTAGAACTTAATAATGATTTAATTGCTAAACGTCTTTCTTTTTTATTAACTGTATATTTATATGAACGAGGTTTTGGTCCTAATGCTATACCACCTTTAATCCATTGTGGAGCTCTTATTGAACCTTGTCTTGCTCTACCTGTTCCTTTTTGTCTCCATGGCTTTTTACCACCACCACGAACTTCAGCTCTTGTTTTTGTACTTTGTGTACCTTGTCTTTGATTAGCTAAATAGTTAACAAGTACTGCATGTACTATATTTTCATTTGGTTCAATTCCAAATACGTTTTCAGCTAATTCTATATCACTAACTTTTTTACCTTTAATATCAAATACGTCTACTTTTGGCATGATCTAATTTCCTCCTTCCTTCTATTTACTACTCTTTACTGTTGATTTTACTTTTAAGATAGCTCCTTTAGGTCCTGGAACACTACCTTTTACTAATATTACATTTTTATCCATATCTACTCTTACAACATCTAAGTTTTGTATTGTAACTGTAGTTCTTCCCATATGTCCTGGAAGTTTTTTACCTTTAAATACTCTACCTGGTGTTGATGTAGCTCCCATTGAACCTGGTCTTCTATGATACATAGATCCATGTCCCATTGGTCCTCTGTGTTGTCCATGTCTTTTGATAACACCTTGGAATCCTTTTCCTTTAGTTGTTCCTTGAACATCTATTTTTTCTCCAGCTGCAAATATATCAGCTTTAACTTCGTCTCCAACTTTATAGTTTTCAACTGAATCTAATCTAAATTCTCTTAAATGTTTTTTATTAGCAAGTTTTGCTTTGGCAAAATGTCCTGCTCTTGGTTTGTTGATATGTTTATCTTTTATTTCTCCATATCCTAATTGGATTGCATTGTATCCATCTGTTTCTACAGTTTTTACTTGAGCAACTATATTTCCTGCTGTTTCAATAACTGTTACTGGAATTACATTTCCTTTTTCATCAAATATTTGTGTCATACCGATTTTTTTACCGATAATTCCTTTTTTCATTGTTTTTTTCTCCTTCCTATTGGCTGATTTCTTACCAATTATAAACTTCGTCTTACTTCGTTAAACTTCATTCAAAAATGCTCAACGTACACAAGTACGCTTCCGCTTTTTTCATTTGTTTGCCTAGTAATACTCGTTTCTAATTGCTAATATCAAAACCAGCATTGGTTTTTGATTTTTCGATTTTAAGTTTCTAATTTTTCTACATATTATATATGTAAGCTTTATTATAATTTTATTTCTATATCAACACCTGCTGGTAATTCTAATTTCATTAGACTATCAACTGTTTTTTGTGTTGGGTAAAGAATGTCTATAACTCTTTTATGTGTTCTCATTTCAAATTGTTCTCTTGAATCTTTGTATTTGTGTGGAGAACGTAAAATTGTTACAATTTCTTTTTGTGTTGGTAATGGAATAGGACCTGAAACCTTTGCTCCTGTTTTCTTAGCAGTATCTACTATCTTTTCAGCAGACTGATCTAAAACTACATGGTCATATGCTTTAAGTCTTATTCTAATTTTTTCACTTGTTGCTACTGTTTTTGCCATTGTAATTTTCCCTCCTTTTAAATTTATTTTTGCTTGTGATAACAATACTTTGTTATCTAAATTACCGTGGCAAGTTAAAACGCACTCTGGTGTTTTGAATATCACCTATATAAAAACCCAAAATATGCATGATAATTCTGGGATAAGTGCTATAAATATAAAACTTACCGCCTGGTCTTTGCCATGACATACTCCACTGAAGTTCCCTCCATCCTTACGGGTTCGTAGGATGTAGCCACATTCAGTTTCATCGCTAAATTCATGCTTATATATTATACAATGCTTTATTCTTTATGTCAATAGCTTTGAGGTATTTTTTATAAAAAAAATTGTCACCGTTAATTAAAAAAGTAATTTCTATTTAAGATAATATAAATATATTTTCATATTACATCATGACTTATTGTAAGATTAAATGCAATTTAGTATAATTAATATATGTAGATGTTTCTTTTGAAAGGAGCAAAGTTATGGCTA
>JAXJYD010000042.1:0-38151 GCA_036307105.1 Clostridia bacterium
GAAAGTCATCCTTTCCTATTATATAAAAGCGCTTCGCGCCTAACGTTGCACAGAAATTTTCTTGGCGAAAATTTCGCACAAGAACAAATTTACGGAACGCATTACATAGTATAATTTGTAGAAAATTAAAAAATATGCTTTGAAATAATATACTATAAATTTAAGGGCGTTCCGATTTGTTCTATAAAATTATACAAATCAATCCTCCACTGCCTTCATTAACAATTCTTTCTAATGTTTCTTGTAGCTTTATTTGAGCATCTTCAGGCATTTTAGAAAGCTTTGTTTGTAATCCTTCATTTACAAGTTCATGTAAGCTCTTTCCAAATATATTAGATTCCCATATTTTCTTAGGATCACTTTCAAATTCAGAAAGTAGATAATTTACAAGTTCTTCAGATTGTTTTTCAGAGCCAACAATAGGAGATACTTCTGTTTCTACATTTGTTTTGATTAAGTGAATAGAAGGAGCTGTGGCTTTTAATTTAACACCAAATCTTGAACCTTGTTTTACCATTTCAGGTTCTTCTAATATAAGTTCATCCATGGTAGGGGTGACTATACCATATCCTTTGCGATTTACTTCATCTAAAGCATAAGCAATTTTATTATATTTCTTTTGAGTAATAGATAGTTCTGAAATAATACGGAATAAATCTCCTTCATTTGTAACAGTAACTCCTGTAATTTCAGTTAAAATATTATAGAATAATTCATCTTTTAATGTTATTTCTATATTTACACTTCCAGAGCCTAGCTGAATATCCACTATAGAAGTATTTGAAATAATATCAGTTTGTTTTATTGTATTAGCACAAGAAGAGACATCTTTTAAAACATTTGCATTTTCAAAAGCAACTTTAATTTCATTAAATAATTCTGTCTTTAATGGATGAGAAAAATCCAAACCATCAATCCATCTAGGAAATTTTATTTGTAATTGTTCTACTGGAAATTCATATAAAACTTTAGAAAACATATTGTTTATATCATCAATTGACAAATATTCACAATTAATTGGAAGAACTGGTGTGTCATATTTTTCAGAGAGTGTATCTGCCAATTCTCTTGTATAATCGGAATTTGGTTCTGAAGAATTTAGTAATATTATAAAAGGCTTATTTAGTGCTTTTAATTCAGAAACAACACGTTCTTCTGCTTGAATATAATCACTTCTTGGAATATCTGTGATGCTTCCATCAGTTGTAACCAATATACCAATTGTTGAATGTTCTTCAATAACTTTTTTAGTTCCAATTTCTGCTGCAGTCTCAAAAGGAATTTCTTCATCTGACCAAGGTGTTTTTACCATTCTTGGCATATCATCTTCTAAATATCCAATAGCATTATCAACCAGGTAACCTACACAATCAACAAGTCGTGTTTTAAATTTTAAATTATTATCTAAAGTTATTTCAATTGCTTCATTTGGTACAAATTTTGGCTCTGTAGTCATAATTGTTTTACCACCAGCACTTTGAGGAAGTTCATCTTTAGCTCTTTCTTTTTTATAAGTATTATCAATATTAGGAATAACAAGTAAGTCCATAAATTTTTTTATAAAAGTTGACTTTCCAGTTCTAACAGGTCCAACAACTCCAACATAAATATCACCATCTGTTCTTTTTGCGATGTCTTGATACAATCTTGTATTATCCATCTATATACCTCCTTTGAATTCAAGAAAAATGTTTGTCATTACTTTATTTAATATATATGGGGATTTTGTTTTTAATATGACAAGTTTTCAATAAAAAATTAATGCTTGATAAAGTAAAACATATGTGATAAAATAGCACTATTAAAAATAAAACATATAATAACATATATAAAAGACGTTCAGGAAGGAATGAAAAAAATGGATAAAGTACAAGATATAATAGATATGCTTAAAAGTTATAATCAAACTCAAATTATAGCTTTATTAAATAAATTAAATGGAGAAAAAAAGCAAGAATTAATAGAACAAATAAATAAAATAGATTTTCATCAAATTATGGAATTGTTTGAAAATACAAAAAAAGAAATAGAAATAAAAGAAAATAAAATAGAAGCTATTACATATTTCGATAAAGAAAAATTAGAAAAAAGCAAAAAAGATAAATGGAATGAAATAGGGGAGTCAGTAATAAGAAATGGAGAGTATGCAGTTATAACAATGGCAGGAGGACAAGGAACTAGATTAGGGCATACTGGACCAAAAGGAACTTTTAAATTAGATGTATATGGAAAGGGAAAATATTTATTTGAAATATTATCAGAGAATTTAAAAGAGGCAAATCAAAAATATAATACCATAATTCCATGGTACATAATGACAAGCAAAGAAAACAATAAAGAAACAGTAGATTTTTTAGAAAAAAACAACTATTTTGGATATCCAAAAAATAGTGTGACAATATTTATACAAAATGAAATGCCACTTGTAGATACAAAAGGAAAATTATTAATTAGTAAAGATTTCAAAATAAAAGAAGCATCAGATGGAAATGGTGGAACATATTCATCATTAAGAGCAAGTGGATGTTTGGCAGATATGAAAGAAAAAGGAATTAAGTGGATTTTCGTAGGTGGAGTAGACAATGTGTTATTAAAGATGGCAGATATTACTTTTCTTGGTATGACTAAAGATTTAGAATATGAAATAGCATCTAAATCTGTAGTAAAAGCTAATCCTCATGAAAGAGTTGGTGCTTTTTGCAAAATAAATGGACGTCCTAAAATTATTGAATATGCTGAATTACCAGAAAAAATGGCAGAAGAATTAGATGAAAATGGAGAACTAAAATATGGCGAATCAAACATAATGTGTCATTTATATACAATAGATGCTTTTGAAAAGATAAGTAAAGAAACTTTAATATATCATAGCGCATTTAAGAAAAATTCTTATTTAGATGAAAATTGGAAAGAAGTAATTCCAGAATCTCCAAATTCTTTTAAATTTGAATCATTTATATTTGATGCATTTGAATTATTTGAGGATATGGGATTATTAAGAGTAAAAAGAGAAGAGGAATTTGCACCTGTAAAGAATAAAGAGGGTGCAGATAGTCCTAAAACTGCAAAAGAGTTGTATGAAAGGTATTGGAATAAATTTAATAAAAGTTAGTATATCAATATTTTTTAAAAAATCTCGGCTGCATTACACATTAAAGAAATTCTAATTTAATAAAATGAGCCTCTTTCATTCAGACCCTTCTCGCAGGGCTCGAAGTACCATGAACATCCCTCATTTTATTAAAAATAAGAATTTCTAATAATGTTCCAATTGCATTCGATTTATTCTCAAAATATTGATATGCTAACTGTTAGAAGTAAAGGAGAAATTTATGGAGAAGTGCAAAGTTTGTAATTTGTATAATTTAGATGAAACATTGGCAAAAGATTTGTTAAAAGAAGCTACATATCCATGGGAAGTGTTACCTAAAATTTCTGATTTTATATTAGAGCTAGGTAAAAAATTAGATGAAAGTAAGTATAATAAAGTAGGAGAAGATATTTGGATTGCTAAATCTGCTAAAGTTGCTCCTACTGCTTATATTACTGGACCTGCAATTATAGGAGAAAATGCTGAAATTAGACATTGTGCTTTTATTAGAGGAAAAGTATTAATAGGAGAAAATGCTGTTGTTGGTAATTCAACTGAATTAAAAAATGTTATATTATTTAATAATGTTCAAGTTCCGCATTATAATTATGTAGGGGATTCTATTTTAGGATATAAAGCTCATATGGGAGCTGGTTCAATTACTTCAAATGTAAAGTCTGATAAAAAATTAGTGGTTGTTAAAAATGAAGATAAAAAAATCGAAACAGGACTTAAAAAATTTGGTGCTATGATTGGTGATGAAGTAGAAGTAGGATGCGGAAGTATCTTAAATCCAGGAACAGTAATTGGAAAAAATTCTAATATTTATCCGCTATCTTCAGTAAGAGGTGTTATTAAAGAAAAAAGTATTTATAAGAATAAAAATGAAATAGTTGAAAAACAATAATTCATATAAATAAAATATTATATTTAAAAAGGAAATTAGAAAATTTAAAAAAATCTAATTTCCTTTTCTATTATAAGGATTGATTACCAGGTATAAAGTAATCAACTACACCATAGATTAAGGCACCAATTATTGCTGCCATCCACGAAATAGAGTACCCTGCAACAAAAAATTGTGTTACATATAGTATAATAGCAGCTAAAGCAAATCCTACAAATCCTTTGCCAAAAGGACTAGCTTGTAATCCTGTGAATTTCATTATTAAGTAGTCTGCAACTGTTAATACTAATGCTGCTATAGCTAATGTCCATATATTATTAATTGAAAATCCTGGTGTAAAAAATGCTGTTATAGCAAGAACAATAGCTGATGCTATAAATCTACCAAGTATTTGCCAAACTGTTGATGCGTTATTTCTTGCTTGATTTCCTTCCATCTCTGACATAAGTCCAACCTCCTTAAAAACATTGGGTTAATAATTATAATGTTATATAATTATTATTTACAAAATAATTATAAATATTCATATTTTTAAAATTCATGTATATAATACATGAATTCGTAAAAAATAAATACAAAATAAATTATTAGGAGAAAGTAAGTGTTAATTACATTTTTTAGATCAATTGTTTTATATATTTTAGTTTTAATAGTTATGAGATTAATGGGAAAAAGAGAAATAGGACAATTACAACCGTTTGAACTTGCTATTGCTATTATGATAGCAGATTTAGCAAGTATTCCAATGACGGAAATTGGAATTCCGATATATTATGGAATTGTTCCTATTTTAGGTCTTTTAATGATGCATATGTTTATTTCATTTTTAAATATGAAAAGTATAAAAGCAAGAGAAATATTATGTGGAAGACCAAGTATTTTAATCTATAGAGGAAAAATAAATGAGCAAGAATTACAAAAACAAAGATTTACAATTAATGAATTAGAAGAAAGATTAAGGGGAAATGATGTTTTTAATATAGGTGATGTAGAATATGCAATATTAGAAACAAGTGGACAAGTGACTGTAATACAAAAGCCTGGAAAAAGAAATGTTACACCAGAAGATTTGAATATAAGTCCAGATTATGAAGGAATTCCATATGACCTGGTTGTAGATGGTAAAGTTATGAAAGAAAATTTAAAAGAACTTGGAAAAAATTATAAATGGCTTCAAAAGCAAACTGAAAAATTCAATATGAAACCGGAAGAAGCATTAGTAGTAACATTAGATGCAAAAGGACAGATTTATTGTCAGAAGAAGGAGAAAGGTGTCTAGGTTTGAAAAGTATTTGGAACACAATTATTTCCAAACGACATGTGCCTTGGGAAGGGATGATAGAAAAAGAATGTGGAGAGATATTATTTTTTGTGTAATCATAATAATAGTTATAGTGGTATTAGATTTTTTTATACAAGATTATATTAAAAATTCAGCAGAAGAGATGAGTGTAGAGTTAGAAGATTTAAAACATGAGGTATCAAATAAAGAGGACGATAAAATAAATGAAGTAGATACACAACTAATTAGAGAGACCTGGGAAAAAAGATATAAAATTTTAGCATCAGTAATAGAACATGATGAATTAGAAAAAGTAGAGAAAAATCTAACGGGAATTTATAGTGCTATAGAAAGCAATGAACTATCAGAAGTTATTTCAGAATTAGATGAAAGCATATTTATTTTAAGACATATTAAAGATAAATATAGTTTTAAAATCGAGAATGTGTTTTAAAAATGGAACAAAAGGTGACTGTCCCCCTTGTTCCATTTTCTAGTTTTTATGATTTATACTAGCATATTTTTTTAATTTTTCATAAACTAAGTAATTTACAGTACCAGCTGGAAATTTTCCGTTTTTGTCTTTTTTACCAGCAGGAACTCCTGTTAATACTTCAATTCCTTCTTCTATAGTAGAAACAGAATAGATGTGGAATTTTTTATTTTTTACTGCTTGAATTACTTCGTTAGATAATTGTAAATTATCAACATTTTGTACTGGTATCATTACACCGTGTGAACCATCTAAACCACGTTCTTTACATACTTGGAAATAACCTTCGATTTTTTCATTTACACCACCTATTGGTTGTATTTGTCCTTTTTGATTAACTGAACCTGTAACTGCAATTGATTGTTTTATAGGTATTCCAGAAAGACTTGAAAGTAATCCATATAATTCTGTACTAGATGCACTATCGCCATCTACACCATTATATAATTGTTCAAAACATATACTTGCTGTTAAGCATAAAGGAATATCCTGTGCAAACATTTCTCCTAAATAACCTGTAAGTATTAAAACACCTTTTGAGTGAGATGGACCAGAAATTTCAACTTCTCTTTCAATATTTACAATTCCTTCTTTTCCAGTATAAGTATTAACTGTTATTTTTGCAGGTTTTCCAAATGTATAATCTCCAATTGTCATAACAGTTAGCCCGTTTAATTCTCCGACTTCTGCTCCAGAAGTATTTATTAGAAGAGAATTTTGTTTTATCATTTCTAAATACTTTTCATCATATTTTTTTACTCTTTCAATTCTTTCAGCCAAAGCTTTATCTATAAATTTAGCAGTAACTACTTTGGCTCTAGAAAGCTTTGCCCAAGTAGCAGCTTCACCAACTACTTGTATTAAATCATTAAATCTTGTAGATACTTTACTATGACTTCCTGCGATTTTCGAACCATATTCAACAAGTCTTGCCATTGCTGATTTATCTAGATGTGGCAATTCTTCATCTTCGCAAAAACCATGAACAATTTGAGCTAATTTATTTAGGTTTTCTTTAGTAATTTCAGCTGATTCTTCAAATTCTACTTTGATTTTAAATAGTTTTCTAAAATCTGAATCCATTGCAAGTAATGTTTGATAAATAGTACCGTTACCTATTAAAATCACCTTTAAATCTAAAGGGATTGGCTCGGGCTTTAAAGAAATTAAAGCCATAGATGAACGCTGTTCTCCAGTGTTTTCTATTCCAACTTCTTTCATTCTTAATGCTTTTTTTAATGCTTCGTAACACATAGGGTTTGATAATAAATCTTTTGCCTGAAACATAATGTACCCACCATTTGCTTGTTGTAATAGTCCTGGTTTTAACATTGTATGGTCAGTCTTTAAAGCTCCATAATAATTCTCGTATTCCAATGCACCAAAAATATTCTGATAAGAATAGTTAGAGTCCATAATGACTGGAGCACCATCTCTATTAGAATTGTCTACAAAAAGATTAACTCGATAATTCAAACAAGGATCAGATTTTGTTATAACAGGTCCTTGCTGATTTTGAGAAGGTTGTTTTTCTTTATCTTCTAAAAATGCAGGTATATTATTTAATACATCTTGTTTTATGTCATTTAAGAATGTGTTTATTTTTTTATTTCTCTTATATTTAGATTTTAGATAGTTAATATGAACGTTTACTGTAAGTAAGGCAACATTGGATTGCCATTCTGTTATTTTTTTATCAGATAGACGTTCAATTTCTTTTATTTTTCCAATTACATTCATTATCTGTTCTTGAACTATAATAGACTTTTCTTCATATTGCTTTTTTATTTCATCATCTAATTTCTCAAATTCCTCTTCCTCAATTGTTTTTCCATCTACAATTGGCATCATATAAATACCATTTTGAGCAGCTTTAACTTCAAAATTATATTTAGAAGCATCTTGATTAAGCTTTTCTAGTAATGCAGAACGTTTTACTTCAAATTCTTGTTTAATTAAAGCTTTTTCTTTATCAAAATCATCATTATTAAAGGTTTTTTGAATATCTTTTCTGATTTCTTTTATAAATCCATCCATAGAATCTTTAAACTCTTTACCTTGCCCAGCAGGCAAGTCAACTGCTATTGGCTCATTAGGATTTTGAAAATTATAAATATAACACCAATCATGAGGTACTCTTTGTTTACTAGCTATTTTATTTAAATAATTTTTAGTGTACATTGTTTTTCCTACACCACTAGGACCCTCAAGATATAAATTATAACCTTTAACATTAACTTGTAATCCAAATTCTAATGCTTTAATTCCTCTATCTTGACCAATTCCTTCTTGAATTGAACTTAGTTCTTGTGTGCTTTCAAAGTCAAATACTTCAGGATTGCAGGTCATTTTTAAATCTTTGTAATTTAATTCATTTTTATTTTTCATTTGTTATTTTAATCCTTTCTAACTGATAAGGTTTGAAAAAAATTTATTTAATTATTTTTCAAGCATTAAAAGTATATCCAATTTGATTATATTTTATATTAGTTTGTGAAAAAAGTAAATATATTATAATAAAATGTAATATAAATTTAATAAATGTAAAATTAGTGACTGCCTTTAATTCATCATACCATTTTTCTGTTCCCTCTTGCAATATTAAGAAAAAAAATATATAATAAGTAATGATTATAGAAAAGCAAGGGAGAGAAGACAATGAGAAAACCTATTCATAAATATACAGAATTTAATGATTTAAAAGATATGCTACAAAAATCAGGTGAAAAGTTTGGAGATAGACCTGCATACATATACAAAACAGATATACCAGGAAATTTTAAGCAGATAACACATAAAGAATTCAGAGATGATATAAATAATTTTGGAACAGCATTAATAAATTTAGGTTTAAAAGGTAAAAGAATAGCTGTAATATCTGAAAATAGATATGAATGGTGTGTTACTTATCTTGCAACAGTAGCAGGCGTTGGGATAATAGTTCCGCTTGATAAAGCACTTCCAGATAATGAGATAGAAAGATTGATGATTCGTTCTGAGATAGAAGCAATTGTATATTCAAATAAATATGATAATGTAATGGAAGAAATTAAAGAAAAGAACAATACAAATGTTAGTTTCTTTATTTCTATGGATTTAGAAAAAAAAGATAATGATATCTATTCACAAAAAGAATTAATGGAAAAAGGAAAAGAATTAATAGAAAATGGAAATACTGAATTTTTAGATGCTGAAATTGATAATGAAGAAATGGGGATAATGTTATTTACATCAGGAACAACAGCAATGTCAAAAGCTGTAATGTTATCACATAAAAATATATGTTCGAATTTGATAGATATAACATCTGTTATAAGAGTGACTGAAAAAGATAGAATGTTGTCTTTCCTACCATTACACCATACATTTGAATGTACTGTAGGATTTTTATATCCTATATCTGTAGGTGCATCAATTGCATTTTGTGAAGGTATAAGACATATTGCAGATAATGTAAAAGAATTTCAAATTACAGCTATGATATCTGTCCCTATTTTATATGAAGCAATTTATAAAAAAATAATAAAAGAAATAGAGAAAAAAAATAAATTAGAGGAAGTAAAAAAAGGAATAAAAATTAGTAAGTTCCTTTTAAAATTTGGAATTGATATAAGAAGAAAAGTATTTAAAGAGATTCATGAAAAACTTGGAGGCAAAGCTAGATTGTTTGTAGCTGGTGGAGCTGCATTAGATCCAGAAACAGAAGAAGGTTTCAATAATTTTGGGATTAAAATGTTACAAGGATATGGATTAACAGAGAGTTCACCTGTAATTGCTGCAGAGGATGATAAATATCAAAAACTTGGATCAATAGGAAAGGCTTTTCCAAGTCTTGAAGTAAAAATTGATGAACCAGATGAAGAAGGAGTTGGAGAATTATTAGCAAAAGGCCCTTCTATAATGCTGGGATATTATAATAATGAAGAAGCAACTAAAGAAACATTAGAAAATGGATGGCTTCATACTGGAGATTTAGCAAAAATAGATGATGAAGGATATATATTTATTTCAGGAAGAAAGAAATTTGTAATTGTATTAAAAAACGGTAAAAATATTTATCCAGAAGAATTAGAAACTTTAGTTAATAAAATTGAAGGTGTAAAAGAAAGTTTTGTATATGGTAAGCCAGAAGATGACGGCGATTATAAAATTTGTTGTAAGATTGTTTATGATAAGGATTTAGTAAAAAAACATTATAAAATAAGTAATGAACAAGAAATCAAAGAAGTCTTATGGCAAGAAATAAAAAAGGTAAATAAAACCATACCTTCGTATAAGTATATTAGGGAAATAATTATTACAGAGAAGGAATTAATAAAAACTACAACGCAAAAAATAAAACGATTTGAGGAAATTAAAACAGTCGTAAGTTAATATTATTTGTAATATTTCTGTAATAATTCTGTAACAAAAACTTAATATAAAAAAATAGATATTTTCTTGTAGTTTTTTGTTACTTATTGTATAATAACAATAGAAACATAAAAAGCTAGTACGCGTAAGATAAAGGAGGTAATTTACAATGTCTAAATCTGGCATAGTAAATGTGAGAATGGTTATCACAGAAGAAAAAATATTATCAAATATAGAAAAAGTTCAAAAATTGATTAATCCAAAGAGCAAAAAACAAATTGTTCAACTTGATGATGACACTTATTTTAAAGATTTAGTAGAATCAATAAAAACATATTTAATTGAATATCCAAAAAAGAAGAACTTTCCAGCAAGTGTATATAAAGCTGCTTATGGTTTAGTTGAATATGCGACAAATCAATTTGAAGAAAATACTAAAAAAATAGAAGAATTAATTAGACAAAGAGAAGAAAATATAGTAAAAGCAGGAGAGTTAAAAGAATTAATTAAATCTGTAGAAAACAAAGAAAAAGATTGGAAAAATAAGGTTGAGGAATCAGGAGAATCTTTAGGCGAGGATATAGTAGAAACTTTAACTATAGTTGGAAAATCAAAAGATAATACGTTAGAAAACTATCAAGATGCAATGAAACTCTTAAATGCTAGAGTAAATAATTTAGAGTCAAATTTACATATAGAAATTGATATGGAAAGAATAGAAGATAGATCGAAAGCTTTAAGTTATATTGGAATTGAAATAGCAGATGCTTTAAAATCAATTCCTGCACCAGCAGAAGAAATCGTAGAGGAACAAGCTCAAGAACCTGTATTACCATTAGAAGCAGAAGAACAAAAGCAACCACAATTACAAGAACAACAACAGTATTTTGAACAAACTACATTTGAAACAAAACCAAGCTTATGGCAAAGATTTAAAAATAGTAAATTTGTAAGAGCTGTTAAAGCTATTACAAGAATAAGAATAATAATAGAACCTGAAGCATTACCAGAAGGCAGAGGAGAAAATTATTAATAAAGAATATAGGACGATATCTATAATATAAAAATAACTATTTAGAAATAAATAGTTATTTTTTATATAATAGGAAAGTACGACTTTCCTATTATATAAAAAGCGCTTTGAAATAATATACTATAAATTTAAGGGGCGTTCCGATTTGTTCTACAAATAGAAGGTATAAAAATAAATAGTAATAACCCTCAAACTGGAGATTCAATAACTATATATATGAGTATAGCAATTATTTCAGCAGTAACTTTAATATATATTGCAGCTAAAAAGAATAAAAAAAGTAATAGAGGAAAAAGGTTTATAGTATTCTTAATAGCAGTAGCTATATTAACACCAATTACAGCTAGAGCTTCAGGAGATGCATTATCATTTAATTTCAAGAGTACTTTTGCATTAAAAGATAAACTTGTTTTAACATATACAAATGCTTCAGGAGTTGAAGAAACAGTTGTTGTGAAATATGGAGAAACAATTCCAGTACCAGGTGAATTAGAAAAAACCGGATATAACTTTATAGGATGGTATTATGCAAAAGAAGAAAAAATCGAAGGAGAAATAAGTAATATTACAGATGATTTAAAACTTATTCCAAAATCTGAATTAAAAACATATACTATTTCATATGAACTAGATGGAGGAAATGCCGATACTACTAATACATATACGATAGAAAGTGATGACATTACATTGCTTGAACCAGAAAAGAAAGGATACACATTAATTCAACTGTTGCACAACTTTCAACTTTCTGGATTGGAGCAACAGATAAAGCAAAAGAAGGAGAATGGCGATGGGTTGATGGTACCACACTTGCTAGCACATATAGCAATTGGAATGAGGGTGAACCTAATAACTCTGGAGTGGAAAACTATTGCCAATATTACATAAGTGGTGGTACTAAGGGAAAATGGAATGATTTAAATGGTACACAAATTTATCCATTTGTGGTTCAAATAGATAATTAATAGTATATGATATTTTTTTAATTAAAATTATGTATATTTTTTATTATTAAATAAACCTACTAAAGAAATATATACATGTTTTAAAAATAACTAAAGGGTAAATCTTTAGTTATTTTTTTATGCTTTTTCACATAGAATTAAATAGTTTAATAATTTTTTTAGGAAGTGAATTAGATATGAATAAAAAGAAAAATATTTCAATATTTATGATAATTGTATTGTTTATCATAGTAATATATTTAAGTTCAATTAGTAATCCTTACGAAAATAATATAGAAACTAATGCAAGTGTATCTAGTAATAAAAAAATAGGCTGGGGAATAAAAAGAGAAAGTGATCATATACAACCAGATTTAGGAAGTAGTAATAAAAAAGTTTTAGAAGAAAATAATGGAATTGCAATGGGGAATAGTGAGAAAAAATATATATACTTAACATTTGACGAAGGGTATGAAGCGGGATATACAGAAAAAATTTTAGAAGTATTAAAAACAAATCAAGTTCCTGCAACTTTTTTTATAACAGCACACTATGTAAATACACAAGAAGATTTAGTTAAGAAAATGATTGATGAAGGTCATATTGTAGGCAACCATACAGTAAACCACAAAAGTATGCCGGATTTATCAGAAGAAGAAATAAAAAAGGAAGTAATGGATTTACATCAAGTAATTTTAGAAAAATTTAATTATGAAATGAAATATATTCGTCCACCAAAAGGTGAATTTAGCGAAAGGACAATACAAGAAACTAATAAATTAGGATATAAAACAGTAATGTGGTCATTTGCATATGAAGACTGGGACGAAAATAAACAACCAAATGAAGAAAAGGCAAAGAGATTAATTTTAGATAATTTACACAATGGAGAAATAATGCTGCTACATGGAAATTCAAAAACAAATACAAATATATTAGACAGAGTGATAAAAGAAGCAAAGAGCATGGGATATGAGTTTAAATCTTTAGATTCCTTTGAAAAATAATTACAATTTTGTCTGTGTCAAATTTCAATTAAAACGCGGTTACATACACAAAGTATGCGCCCTTGTCTTTTAATTAAAATTTTCCTTGCCAAAATTTAATTTTTTTTCAAATTATATTATTAATAAAAGGAAGGTTAGTATGAGAAAGAAGAAAATAAATAAAATAGATAAGATGTTAGAATTACCACAGGAAGTCTATACAAATGTTCCTAAGATTGTAATTACAGGTTTTGAAGAAATGATAATAGAAAACTTCAAAGGAATATTGGAATATGAGGAGTTTTTTGTACAGATAAAAACATATATAGGAATAATTAATATAAATGGATATGGTCTAACATTAGAAAACATGACAAATGATGATATTAAAGTAAAAGGTAAAATAGAAAGTATGGAAATAGAAAGAATGGTAGATTGATATGTTTCTAAAAATAATATTTAGCTATTTGCTAGGATATTTAAGAATAACTGTTGAAGGATACTATATAGAAAGATTTATTAATATTTGTAAAAGTAAGCACATTACAATTTGGAATTTAAAAAGAAACAAAGATATATGTTTATATTTAAATGTTAGAATTAGTGAATTTAAAAATTTAAGAGATGTAGCCAAAAAAACCAAGTGTAAAATAAAAATAAAAAATAAAAAAGGATTGCCATTTTTATTACATAAATATAAAAAAAGAAAAATATTTGGAATACTACTAATATTAGTTGCATTTCTTATATGGTTATCCTCAAATTTTGTATGGAATGTGGATATAATTGAAGAAAATGGAAACGACCTTGTAAATATCAGACAAGATTTGGAAAATGTAGGTTTAAAAATAGGTTATTTAAAGTCAAAAATAGATACAAAACAAATTATAAACAAAATAAGATTAGAAAGAAAAGATATTGCGTGGATAGGGATTGAGTTAAAAGGAACAAATGCTATTGTTAAAATTGTAAAATCAGATGAAAAACCAAATATAATAGATGAAAATGAATATTGTAGTATAATTTCAAATAAGGCAGGAGTAATAACTAAGATAAATGCACAAAGTGGAACAGCAAATGTTAAGGTAGGAGATACCATAAAAGATGGAGATATTTTAATAAATGGTTGGATGGAAGGAAAGTTTACAGGGATTAGATATGTGCATGCAAAAGGAGAAATACAAGCAAAAGTCTGGCATACAAAAAACAAAAAAGTTTTATACAGTACAATAGAAAAACGAGAAACAGGAAACATAGAAAACAAATATGAAATAAAATTTAATAATTTTAAAATAAATTTATATAAAAAGCTTTCAAAATTTGAAATTTATGATACAATAGAGGCAGAAAATAAAATAAGAATATTTTCAGATTTTTATTTACCAATTTCTATTGTTAAAAAAACGAATAAAGAATTAAAAGAAGAAAATAAACAATACACATTAGAAGAAGCTAAAAATAAAGGAATAGAAGAATTGAAAAATGAATTAGATAAAGAAATTGATGATAAAAATAGTATTGTCAACAAAAATATTAATACATACGAGCGGAGAAGATGGAGTAGATATTTTTGTTACATTTGAAGTACTAGAAAACATAGGGACTAATGAAAAAATAGTATTTTGAAAGGATTGAAAGTAAATATGGAAGAAAAAAGTCTTAGAATTACCGGCACTAATAAAACTTTTATTAATAAGATAACAAATACATTAACTAAGATATTAATACCAACTAAAATTGGTATTAATGGAATGCTTATATCAATAAAAAGAAATAATTTATTAAAAGCATTTGAAAATTATAATTCAGATAATGAAAACTATAATAAAGATGAACTAGAAAAAAAGTATGATTCTGCATATGAAGCTTATCTTGATTCATTGGATAAATATGTTATGGATTCAATTTATAAAAAAGTAAGAAATGGGACAGCGTCAGAATTTGAAAAAGATGCTATGTCAAAATACTATGAAGTTACAAGTTTGAAAGAAAATGAATATATAGAATATAAATATAGAAAACAAAAGTACTTAATAGAACTTGACTATGAAGGAATTAAAGTAAATGGAAAAGAAAAATTAATAGAGAGATATCAAGAATTCTATATATTAAAAATGGATTCTTTATATAAATCAATATTAAAAAATTATTCAATAAAAGTTGCAGATAATACCAATATATATGATTCAACTAAAGAATGGATATATATTAAAATATTTCATACTTTACAAGAATATATAGAAAGAATATTGTCCTTAAAAATTCAAATTAATTACAGTGAAGATTTAAAAGAAGTTGTAACAGAATATGAAAAATATGAATCTTATTCAGTAGGAAAATTAGATACAAGAGATAATATAGAAAAAAATATGATTTTATTAGGAATAAGTAGAAAATTATTTACACATAGTTTACCTTTAATAGTTGCAGAACAATGCTATGAAAAACTTTTAAAAGATGCAAGAAGTTTAGTACAAGATACTAAAATTGCAGCAAAAAGAGAAAAGGCTTATTCAATGTTAATAAAATTAATTGAAGATTACAATATCAAATTATTATCAACAAAGGTATATTGGGAATCACCAAAGAAAAGAGATGAGTATAAAAAATTCTGGAGCAAATATAAAGAAATTTCTGGATTAAAAGAAAATGATTTTATAGAATATATAAAACAGAAAGAAATATTGTTTATAAAAAATGACTTAAAAAATTTAGGAAAAGGAAAAAAAGACTATACAAAACTTATAAAATACTATAAAAGAAAATTAGTAGACTTTGGAGCAATTAGAGTAATAAGAAATACAGCCAAATCAGAAGGAAAATATATTAAAATTAAGGAAGTAGCTTAAATGTTTGAGATTGTGTATAACGAAATAGAAGAAAAAGAAGAATATCAAAAAATAATACAAAAAGTACTTAAAAAATGTTTTGAAGAAGAAAAAATTATAGATTCAAAAATGATGGTAACAATAACATTAACAAATGCTGAAAATATAAAAAAAATTAATAAACAATATAGAAATATAGATAATGCAACTGATGTTCTTTCTTTTCCAATGTTTGAAAGGGACGAGCTTGAAAATAAAATCAAAAATAGATTATTTGAACATGAAGATGTTTTAGGAGATATAGTAATTTCTATACCAAAAGTTGAAGAACAAGCAAAAGAATATGGACATAGCTTTGAAAGAGAATTAAGCTATATGATAGTACATGGCTTTTATCATCTTATGGGATATGATCATATAAAAGAAGAAGATAAAAAAGAAATGAGACCAAAGGAAGAAAAAATTTTGAACCAACTTAATATCTTAAGATAATATAAAGATTTGAAAAGTGAGGTAATATTATGGGAAAAGGGAAAAGAGAAGCAAAAACAAAGTCAAAAAAAATAGGAAGAGTTTTAGTTGTATTACTTGTTTTAATAATAATAGGAGCAGGAGGATTTTTAGGTTACAAAATTTTAAAAGATAAAGAAAATATAGAACCTGTTGCAGAAGGAGAAGACATACTAGTAGCACCAGTTGATGAAAAAAAAGTAAAAATATTTAGTGGAACAGATAGACCTTTTGCTGTAATGATAGATAACCATAGTGATGCATGGCCACAAGTTGGACTTCAAAAAGCCTATATGATATATGAAATAATTGTAGAAGGTGGAGAAACTCGTTTAATGGCTTTATTTAAAGGAGCTAATGTAGAACAAATAGGACCAGTTAGAAGTGCAAGACATTATTTTATAGATTATGCTATGGAAAATGATGCTATTTATGCTCATTTTGGTCAAAGCCCACAGGCTGAAAGTGACATAAAAAAATATAATATAAATGATATAAATGGAATTGCAGAAGATGGTTCAACATTTTGGAGAGTAAAGGGCAAAGCTGCTCCACATAATGCTGTAACAAGTACAGAAAAATTATTAGCTTCTGCAAACAATAAAAAGTATAAAACAAAATCAACAAATGAGAGTGTTTTGAATTATACAACAGATGAAGTTGAATTGAGTAATGGGCAAGGTGCAATTAGTGTAACAATTCCTCATTCAGATAGACAAACTGTAAAATATGTATATGATGAAGCAAATAAAGTATATAAAAGAAATGCAAGAGGTAAAGCTCAAACTGACTGGACAACAGGAGAAAACGTAACAACAAAAAATATAATTATAACATTCTGTGATAATTATACATTATCTGATAGTGAAAATAAGGGTAGACAAGGATTAAAAAACATAGGAACATTTGATGGGTATTATATAACAAATGGAAAAGCAATTAAAATCAAATGTACAAAAGATTCAAGAGAAGCTAAAACAGTATATAAAGATTTAGAAGGAAATATTATTAAAGTAAATGATGGAAATACTTTTGTAAATATTTGTCCAATAAATAGTAAAGTTGTAATAGAAGCTCCAGCTGAAGAAGCTACAACGGAGACAACTACAGCAAATTAGAAAGGATGTTTAGAATGAACGTATATGACACAGCAAATAGATTGGCTTCAGAAATAAGACAATCTGAAGAATATGCTAATTATAAAATGGCAAAACAAGCATTAAATTTAAATACAGCATTAAAAGAAAAAATGGCTGAATTTGAAAAAACAAGATATGAAGTACAATTAGAGATGATGCAAACAGGAAAAAATAATGAAGAAAAATATAAGAAAATGCAAGATTTATATGCAGAGTTAGTTGAAGACGAAGAAGGAAAAAGATTTTTTGAAGCAGAAACAAAGTTTAATGTGATGATAGCAGATGTTAATAAAATAATAGGTGAAGCTGTAAGAGATGTAATATAGGGATTAGTTAAAATTCAAGGCTTAAGGGTATATTAATAAAAAGTTAGTATATAAATATTTATCGAAAAATCTCGGCTGCATTACACATTAAAGAAATTCTAATTTAATAAAATGAGCCTCTTTCACTCAGACCCTTCTCGCAGAGCTCGAAGTACCGTGAACATCCCTCATTTTATTAGAATAAGAATTTTTAATAATGCTCCAATTGCATTCGATTTATTCTCAAAATATTGATATACTAACTTTTTTTAACATAAGTAGTTACAGCCGTGCATTGTAACATTTATAAATAATAGGATTGTATTTTATAACTTTTTAGTATTTTTAAAATATTAAAAAGGAATGATAAAAAATGGAATTTATAATTATAGCAATAATTGCAATTTTATTTATAATAATCTTGGGGTATTTATTTGATTATAATATGAAGAAGATTAAACACTTGGCAGATGATGACAAAGATTTAGATGAATTAGCCAAAAAATATCCTAGTAATATAGAACTTTGTAAAAAATATCTTAAGAAATTAAATAATGAAAATGTAAAAATTGAAGAAGATAAAGATTCTGAATCAAGTTTATATATAGCAATATCAAATAAAATATTAATAGCTAATATAGCAAAATCTTACACAAGAATACAAACAATTGCACATGAATGTTTACATTCAGTACAAGATAGAAAATTATTAATTTTTAATTTTATTTTTT
Organism: Clostridia bacterium; assembly: GCA_036307105.1. Taxonomy (GTDB): domain Bacteria; phylum Bacillota; class Clostridia; order TANB77; family CAG-508; genus CAG-269. The sequence goes on from JAXJYD010000042.1 coordinate 18,603, forward strand.
CTAATATTTATTTACTTTATTTTGCTATAATATGCATACTTGCAATATTTAAAATGATACCAAATAACATGCTATTTATATGTATATATTTAATATTGAGTATGATTTATTATGTAGTAAGAGTATATCTAGAAAATGACGCAATGATAAAAGCAAGATATTTAGCTAAAGAATATATGGAAGAAGAAAAAATATCAACACCAGAAGAAATAAATAAAATTGTAAAAGGTTTTGATCGAATAAATGACATAGGAATAAAAGTTACAAATTATAAATTTTTCTTAAATATAATGGTGAAATTGGTGATATTTATTATTATATGTATTATAAGATAAAAGATAGGTTTCTCTTTTTTTGTATCATCTTTATAATAAATTCAATATAGTAAAATAAATAAGAAGATAAGAAATGTGAAATAATAGATTTTTTGAAGTATATAATTACTACAACTTATTTGAATAATACGAAATTAATAAATGGGAGATCAATAAATGAACAATATTATTAATATAAAAGAAAATTATCTAAGTATTTTTAATAAAGAATTTAAGTTGCCAATAAAACTAGAAGATTTAAAAGAAATATTTGGACAAGGTATAAAAAAAGAATTAGATAGTGGTACAAAAATATATGTATGGGAAAAGTATGGGATTTATATATGGCTAAATCAAGATATAGCGACTGGAATTAGAATAAATATGAACGTTAGAGATTTCGAACTATGTAAAACAAACTTTTTAGGTGAAATTTTAATTAATGATAAAGAGTTTGAAAAGATTAGATGGAAGTCAGATGAATATAACTATGGAAAAGAATTGAAAATTGGAGTGTTTAGCTTATATCTAGATAAAGATTTTGAATATTTTATTATTGAGTTTCAAAATGATGAACCAAAAGAAAAGAGTAATAAATATAAATTAAAACATATAGAAGAGCCAATCTTAAAATTTGATAATTTTAATTTTAAATTATGTATAATTCAAGAACTAATGTACAATAAAAATGTGTTATTACCTAAATTTGATGCATATGATTTTGCGGAAGAATATGATAAAAGAAAAATTGATATTGAAGAAGAAGGATATGAACCTATAAAAGAAATAGTGGATTGGTTTAAAAAAATAGAAATTCCAATTTCATTAGCAGCACATATCGAAGAAATTATAATGGATGGTGGTAATGAAATTTATACACAAATAATACCGTTTTGGGATGGCGAAGATGATTATTTTGATATTAAAGAAATTACAGAAGATGAAATTAAACAATTTCCCAACTTAAAAAAAATAACTTTGTTACCTTCTGAAAATAATAAGGGAATAATTAAAAAATTAGAAAGTTATGGAATAAAGGCTGATGAATTATAAAATCAGAGTTTATTTTTATAAACACATACTAAAGGGACTAGATACACCTTAGTATAAAGAATTCTAGCTTAATTTACTCTTTTTTTTGAAATAGTAAATTTTTTTTTGAAATAGTAAATTTTAACTTGATATTTTTTTATAGTAATAGTATAATAAGTGTATTAATTTAAAAATATAAAAAATGAAAGGAAAGATAATTATGAAAAAAGAAAGAATTATAGCAATTATTGTAGCAATAATTGTGGCTATTGCTGTAATAGCATTTTTAGTATTTAGTAAAAATGGACAAAATACTAATGAAAACAACGCTAATAGTACATCAAATAATTTAAAAACAACACAACAATCAAAAGGAAATTATAATGTTTTTGAAGCAATTAAGCTTATAAAAACAGATGATACATATGAAAAAATAAATGAATTAATTGGGTTTGAAGGAGAGCTTACAGGACAATCTAAAGAAGGTTCTGTTTTAAATTATAAAAAATATAAGTGGGAATTAACAGATGATACCTCTATAGAAGCAACTATTGATGATAATAAAGGTAAAATTACAACTTCTGCTACTGCAAATTTTCCTAATTCTATGATAAAAAATGATAAAGTAGATTTATCAAGAACAGATGAGATGAAAAAGAAGATTAATGCAGAAGGTGGATTGACGTATGAGGAAGTGGTAGAGATTGTAGGTGGAGTTGAAGGAACCTTAGAGTCAGTAGATTCTTTTTCTCATAAATACATATGGGTAAATTCAAAAGGTGGAACTTTGCATGCAACTTTCAACAATAGTGGTAAATGTACAATATTTAATGGGGTGTTTTAATTATGAAAGAGTTTGATACATTTGAAAAAGTACAAAATTTATTTAGAAATTTAAATTTAGATGGAGAAAATAACAACTATTTTATTGCATATAAAGATATTCCTAAGCAAGTTGGCTTAGTAGGTGGTGCAGTAGGTGGAATGGTTCAGGGTATGGCTCATGGTATGGAATACCCATTTGATGCTGTTTTAATTAATAATACAGAAAAAGGGATAGCTATGATTCTTCTTACAGTTGAAGGAATTACGTGGAACTTTGTTAAATTAGAAAAATTACATGTGAAAGATAATGAATTTATATTTATAAAAAATGAAGATATAGAAAATATTACTATAAAAAAATTTGCACTATTAAATTCAACAAAGAAAAAAATAATAATAAAAACAAAAAATAAAAAAGTATATAGTTTATATGCTAATATAAATGAACCATTATTACCATATCACAATGAAAATTTTAATGAGTTTATAAAAAAATATGAAAAAAAATAAGATTACAATTTTTAACTAATTCTTAATAGACCGACTATAATTTTATGTTAGTCGGTCTATTAAATGTATTTTTATATCTATATTTTAAATATTTTGTTTAAATATTAATTTATCAACTTTTTTTCCAGAATACAATTCTTCACATATATTTTGATTAGCATTTGATTTTATTTCAAAACAGTATTCCTTGTTACTTAACAGATACAAACAAAAAAATCAAAATTACTTTTATTTTACTGTAAAATATGTTATTATAAATTTAAAGCATATAAAGGTATTCTTTTGTGTTGTTTGGCGACATATCTTTTAACATATTTTATATGCTTTTTCTAGTTTTTGTATACAAACTAAATTTTGAATTTTCACTAGAATTCGCTACAATATAAAAAATGTTTATTTTTATAAAAGAAGGGATATCATGAAGAAAACAGAGAGATTAAATCAAGAAATAGATGAATTAAGTAAAATAAAAAAATCCATAAATGAAATAAAACGAAATTATCAGATTATGAATAACAATTTAGAAATGAAAAAAGATGTAAGAAAAATGATTGATATACTAGATAAAATTTATATAGAAATATTTGATAATACTCATAATTTACAAATATTTCGAATGTATGGGGATTTTTATTTGCCTACAATTTCTAAATTGATTAGTAGATATAATAATCTGATAAATAAAAAGATTAAATCAACTGATGTTCAAAACTTACTAAGTAACATTGAAAACTCGATAAAAAAATTAAATGTTCACTTTCAAAATAAATATAATAGTTTTTTTGAAGATGAAATAATAGATTTAGATGCAGATATCAAAGTTTTATTAAATGAACTAAATAATAAATAACAAGGGGATTTTATGGAGACAAATAACGAACAAATAATATCTTTTAAATATGAATATAGAAATTATCAAAAAAGAGCATTAAAAGAAATTGATAAATATGTTGATGATAATAAGATACATATAGTAGCTGCTCCAGGTGCAGGAAAAACTATTTTAGCTTTGAAGCTAGTATTTGATTTTAATGTAAATACCTTAATATTAGTTCCAACTATTGCAATTAGAGAGCAGTGGGGAGAGCGAATGTTAAATGATTTCACTAATATAGATAAAAAACAAATTTCAACAAGTTTAAAAGAATTAAAGAAATTTAATATTATTTCGTATCAGGCCCTATATGAATATGATAAAGAAGAAATTAAAAAGATTATTAAGAAAAATAATATTCATACTATAGTATTAGATGAAGCACATCATTTGAGAAATGCTTGGTGGAAATTGCTTTCTCAGGTTTTTGAAGAATTAAAAAATATAAAGATAATATCACTTACAGCAACGCCTCCATATGATGATGAAATAAATTTTGAAAAGTATATTGGACTTTGTGGAGAAATAGATGCACAAATTAATATACCAGAGTTAGTAGGAGAAAAAAATCTATGTCCTCATCAAGATTTTATTTATCTTAATGTACCGACTAAAGAACAAGAAAAACAAATAAATGAGTATAGAGTTAATAGTATAAAGATAATTAAATGGTTGAATAATAATCAAAGTATCATTAAGGCAATTGCAACACATAAATTTATCATAGATTATAAAAATAATATTGATGATATTATAACAAATTACAATATATTTATAATAATGTTAAAGTTTTTAAATGATAGAAATATTTTTGTAAACCAATATATAAAAGATGTGAATAAAAGTTATTCTCCAATGAAAATTTGTGACTATGAAAATCTTTTTAAATATCTGTTATATACAAATGATAAAGAATTTGAAATTATTGAAAGTACTTTAAAAGAACTAAAATCCATGTTGATACAGGTAGGTGCAATAGACAATGGAAATATAAATTTATTATATAATAAAGAGATTGAAAAGGAATTAAGTCAAAACATAGGAAAACTTAATAGTATAAATACCATTATAAAACACGAATATCAATGTTTAAAAGATAAATTAAAACTTGTAGTTGTAACAGATTTTATAAAAGACGATTATTCAGATTTTGATGATCATAAAATAAACCAATTAGGGGTAATGCCAATATTTAGAAACATAACACAAGATTTAAAATCATTAAAAACTTGTGTACTTACAGGTAGTACTATTATTATTCCAACAGATACTGTACAAATTTTTAAGGATATTTGCAAAAATAATAATATAAAAGATGAAAATATAGTAGTAAATGAAATTGGAAATGATTTTAAGTATTCAAGAATACAACTAAGAAATAATTCATTAATTGTAAAAATTATTACAGAATTGTTTAAGAAATCAGATATTTCAGTTTTGATTGGTACAGTTGCTCTTATTGGTGAAGGTTGGGATGCTCCGTTTGTAAATACATTAATAATGGCAAGTTCGATATCTTCTTATGTAACATCTAATCAGATAAGAGGTAGAGCAATAAGAATTGATAAAAATAATATATCAAAAGAGGCGAACATATGGCATTTGGTTTGTCTTGAAAAGTGTGGAAATAGATACGTAAAAGGAAAAGATTATGAAAAAATAGAAAAAAGATTTAATGCTATAGAAGGTTTAGCATTGACAGAAAATAAATTAGTTTCAAATATAAATAGGTTTGATTATTTTGATAGATCTTTAGTACATGAAGATATATCAAGAATCAATAATATTATGTTAGAAGAATCTTCAAAAAGAGAATTAATTTCAAAAAGATGGTTTATAGCATTAGAAAAATACATTCCAAATAATAAATTGCTTATAAAAAAAGAAAATATACTTAAAAATAAAAAACTAATTTATAAAAAAAATGTCAACCATTTGTTAGCTATAGGAGCAATAGATATTCTTGCATTAGGACTTTTACAAACTCCTTTTTGGATAGCACTTTTATCCACTTTGAATGCAGGAGCCATAGTAAAAATAATTACAAATACTAAATACAATAAAAGAGCACTAAGGAGTATATCAAAAACTATATGTTTTGCACTTAAGCAAAAAAATATTTTAGATAAAGATTCTTATGTAGATATAAAATTAGTAAATGGTAAATATGAAATAACACTTATAAATGCAGATATACGTTGTCAAAATTTATTTATGAAGTGTTTAAATGAAGCTATATCTAAGAAATGTAATTCAAGGTATATACTTATAGCAAATGAAAAAGTATTTAATATTCCTTCTCTATTTGATAAAAATAAAGAAGGTGCTGAATTTTTTAGAAAGGCTTATAACAAAACTAATTATACTTTAAAGTCCAAAATATTATATAGTAAAAATGGAAAGGGTAAATTAGAAAGATTAAAATTATTACTAAATCAAGAAGATATATTTAAAAGTGATGAACAAGAAATTTTTGATAGCAATGTTGATATAAAATGGTTATCAGCGGCACTAGGTATTGATAATGATTTAGAAATAAAATTATAATCAGCTTTTTTGTCTTGAAAAAAGTATACATTAGTATAAAATAATAACAACATAAACAAGAGATTCAAATGAATAAATATAAAATCAAGTAAAGGATGCAGAATAATTATGAAAAATATAAGTTTAGATGATATTAAAAGTAGTGGAAAAAAATTGAAAGTTGGAATGATTATATTACTTATACCAATTATTATATTTACAGTTTTATATTTATTAGCAAATATTTATTATGGCTTTTTTGCTATGTTATTTATTTCAATCATTTTGATTTTATTGATTGCTCGTGGTAATAAAATGATAAAAAATCCAGAAATTTTTTTACAAACAAATTATTTACAAACAAATTATTTACAAACAAATTATTCAAGAAGAGAACCAAAATATAGAAAAAACTTAAAAATAAAAAGAAATAAAAAAATAAGAAATATACCAAATATGAATTGGGAAGATGGAAAGTTTATTATAGATGGAGAGGAGTTCTATCCTGGATATACATTTGAAGATTTTAAGAAAACACATTTTTATAATAATCAAGATGGAATTAGCATTATACAGCTTAAAAAAATGATTGACATATTAGAACATAAATATATAGTAACTTTGTCGTTTTGGATTAATAATAATTTGCATAAGATTATACTAGATTGTGCTGATGATATAACACCAGAAGAAACACCAGAAGAAATACATAAAAAATATGGGTTATCAAAGAAAAATCAATTTGAATGGGGAAGTATTAAATCAAGTTATGATCCCAGATCAGATGTTAGTAGCATTGCAATTATTTATAAAGATTATAAGATAAATAGAAAGATAGTAGATAAATTAAGCTTTGAAATGAAAGAAATATTAGAAGAAGAGTTAAAAGCTGGAAATGAAATTGTTGAAACATTCCAAGGAGGGTTTACAAATACTTCTAGTGATCATATTTTTATATTCTTAAAATATCCATTTAAAGCAAAAATACATAACAATTTAAAAGGGATAACTTATAGAGAATTAAATGACAGACATTATTGGAAAGCTGAATATACAGATGAAAATAATCATCAAACATTGGCATGTAATTTTTAGGAGGATTAGAATTATATGAATGAAATTTGTAAATATTGTAATAAAAAATTTGAATATAAAAATTCAGCTAATATGATAATTATTTGTCCAGAGTGCAAAAAGGCAGTAAAAATCATTTGTGATTATGGATTTGGACCTATTCTTCCTTGTAATATATTGGTTGGTAGTAAGATTGTTGGAACAATTGAAGACGAAGATAAATTAATATCAAAAGAATTTGGCTTTGAAATTAAGCTCAAAGAGGGACATAAAGATTTAGCAATCTATAATGAAGCAACAAAAATAATTCAGCAATATTTATGATAGAGAAAATAGAAATATGTTTAATTGGCAAAAACTAATTTTTAAAGTAAGGAACAAAATAAGAAAAATGAATTAAAAGTTTATTTTGTGAACGATGATAGTAGGAAATATAAATAACTTTGAATGGGGAGTATTGAATCAAGTTATGATCCTAGATCAGATGTTAGTAGCATTATAATTGGTTATAATACTAATTAAAATAAGTAAAAATTAAAGAATATGAACTATGAAAGGAGATAAACATGTCAAATATAAATGATAGAGGAGTAATAGATTTTACTGTAGTTGAAGATGATAAATATGTACTAATAATCATTGATACTTTAGAATGGACTTATGATACAAGACATAAGCATGTAAAAGCCCTACAAGATAAAATAAATGATTATCTTGATTATATTACAAGCGGACAAGCCTCACAAGCAAAGCCAAAGTTACGACCGGTTATTAGAATTATAGCACAATATTCATATAGTAAATACTGTATAGATTATTTAGAAAGAGTAAAGAAATTTATAAAAAACAAAGATGACATTTGTGATATAGAATGGACACATGATGAAAACCAAGAGGGATTTAATGATGGATTTAGTGATGATTATGTATTCGAACCTGACAAAATTTATCCAAGACTAAAGAAAAATTGGGCAAAAAAACCATTAGAAGATATTTCTTTAATGGCAGTAAGTGAAAAAGCACCAGATTATAACAATTTAGTAATGTTTAGAGTTATGGATAGTTTTATAGGTACTTTTGTGGCGGATATTGGGGATGTATTTACGTATATAACATATGATATGTTGCCAAGTAATATAACACCAGAAAAACTACAAGAAATTGCATTTGAGAATTTATCAAAAAATATTGAGTATAGATGGTGTGAATCAAAAGAACCAGGTATATTTGGAATAATTGCAGGAGGAAATTTCGAAGCTGAAAGTATTTGTTGGTTAGGTTTGTGGGAAGAAATTGCAGAAAAACTAAATGATGATATTATTATTGGTATTCCCACAAAAGATATTGTGTATTATACAAAACTAAATGATGATAGATTAAAAAATAAAATGTTAAAAATGTCTAAAGAAATGTTTGAGAGAAATGAAAAAGAATCACCGGAACTTATTTTTTGTAAAGATATTTTTATTTATTCGCGAGATAATAAAAATATTTTTGTGAGTAGTGATTATAGTTTGTAGGGAGAATTAAGAATATGAAAAATAAAAGATTAGATGAAATACAAAATAAAGGAAAAAAATTAAAAATTGCTATGATAATAATTCTTATACCAATTATTTTATTTGCATTGTTATTTTTCTTAGCAGTTGGATATGATAATTTTTTAATACTCTTATTATTGCTAATTATTATAGTTGGTTATTTAATTTTTTATGGACATAAGATGGAAAAAAATCCAGATAAATATATAAAAGATTATATACAATATAATTCAAATATTGAAAAAATATTTGATATTTTTAGTCAAGAGTTGATAAACTTACCAAATATAAAAAATAGTGATTTAGAAGAAAATGGAAAAATTTATTATATGAATGGAGAAAACGGTACTATTTTTGATTGGATTATGAATGAAAAAACTTCTGATTTTATGTGCTTTTATAAAGATGGTAGTTGTGGAGCAGCAAAACTTAGGGTTAATAAAGATGGTAGTTTAAATATGTATTTATATGAATATGGTCAAAAATCTCCATTTTTGGAGAAAGATATAAAAGAAAAATTTAGAAAAGAAGATGTATATGAATTAGCAATTATTTTAAATTTAGTTATGGATGAAAATGGTATTTTTGATAGAGCTATAAATGATTATAATTTTAATGTTGTAATAGATAATAAAAAAAGACAAGAATTTGATAATCTTTGTAATGAAAGAATAAGATAATTATATTAAAAATGTGTAGGTGTTGAAAAAATAATAGAATATATCAAAAAAATGAAGATATAGAAAATTATCTATCATCATATTGTGATGTGGATTTTGAAAGTCAAGAACTTTTGGAAGATGATTTAAATTTTCTATTAGAATGTGGAAAATGCAATTATAAATTAAAACCATTTGCATGTGATAGATGTGGCGGAATATATGCAATATTAAATAATAAAAAAGTTGGATATATCGATTCAGAAAGTAATGCTGGTATTGTTGCTAATAATATTAGAGATTTTTTTAGTATTGTAACAAATATAGGAAATATATCTGATTTATCACATTTTAATTGTTCAAAAGATAAAGAAAGATTTGTATCGTATTTTTATGAAGTAAAAAATGAAATACCTAGAGATAAAAAATTTGTAAAAGACTTTATTAAAGAGAATTTATTAGAAGATAATCCAGAAAAGATTTATGTATTATTAAAAAATGCAATAACATCAGAACCTAAATTAATTATAGAAGCTACATCCGAAGATTATGAAGATTCAGTACAATTATTTGAATTTTAATTTTATAAAGAAAGGGTGGAAAAATGAACGATATTAGAGATTAAAAAAAAAGAAGAAAATGGGGGAGAATAGTTCATGAAATTAAGATTATATTCAGAAAGAATGAAAAAGGAATTTATATGTGAATCTAAAATTGAAGTTAAAGAAATTATATATATGTGTAAAAAATCAATAAGGGATGAACTATGGATTAGTTTGAATGGAGATTATCCATGCATAAGTCTTCTTTTAAGTGATGATTTAGTATGCATAAATTACTTTGAAAACAATGAAAATGAGTTTTATTTTACTTCTTATAAGGATAATAATAATTGTGATAAAATAGTTTCTTTTATTGCTGGAGGCGAAGAATGGTTAGCACCTAATAATGCAATTATTCCGTTAAAAACGGCTGTTGAATGTGTAGAACAATTTATGGATACATCAAAAAGGCCTACTTGTATTAAGTGGCAAATATTGTAAGGTGGAGAATTCACTGAAAGTTATAATTTGTATAATTAATACAATGTTTTTTGTAATAAATTTTCTTGCAGTTTTTAATTATTGATTGGAGGAAAGAAAAAATGTCTAATTTAAATGATAGAGGAGTAATAGATTTTACTGTAGTTGAAGATGATAAATATGTACTAAATGTGGAAAGAAAATCAGAAGAAAACACCTTATTTGTTGTTTTGCAGAGATATTTTTGTATATTCAAGAGAAAACAAAAAAATAAGTGTGAGTGCTGACTACAAGTTATAACAATATATAATAATCTAGAATATTCCAAGAAAGGATATTGTAATTATGGAAATAAATTATAAGGGAGTTCTATGCAGACTTGGAACTTATAGAGTGATTGGAGAAGATAAGCCAACATTATATTATATTTCTTCTCCAGATGATGAAACCATGTATAAAGCAGGTTTTGAAGAATTGCATTATGGCTTATGGGGGAAAATATTAACAGACGAGGAATATAAAGAAATAACAAATATAGAAGTGGAAAAGGAATTAAATACATTATCAAATGAATTAATATCTAAAATGAAAAAAAATAAGTTTAAAGGAACCTATAAAATCATTGAAAATAATACTATTGAATGGAAAATACAAGAAAATATTAGAATTGAAATACTTGTTGATTATGATGATGTGATTGATTTTTATTATAAAGATCCTAGCGGAAATGAACATAGGCATGATAGGTCAGATGATTATCCACATAGTAATATAATGGAATTATTGAGTGACTATAATAATAGTAAATTTGAAGTAAAAGAAAAGGGATTATTTAGAAAAAAATACAAATTGTTTATTAAAAGGAGAGATGATTAATGACTGCAGAAGAATTTGTTAATAATTGTTATAAAGAAAAACAAGAAATGTTAAAAATATATTTTGATAAAGAAAAGGAAACACAAGTGGGAAATCAAATAAAAAATATTGTTTCAAAAGGTATATCAAATGATGAAGTAAAAGAATTAGTAGATTCAGTTATGAATGAAGTTTTCTATACTATTCTATTAGGATTAGATGGAGAAACATCATTGGGAGATGTACAAATGCAATATAAAGTATATGATGAAACTGATAATTTGTTAGACGGAATAGAAAGCTATGCTTATGATTCATTTATGAATGAAGAATAAAAAATAAAAGGTTGGTGTTATAAATGGAAAAAGTTTTTGAAGATGAATTTATAGAAATACAAACAGGAATGGTAGCACTTTGTTTAGAGGTTCTTGAAGATGTAAATAAAAAGTGGATATATATATGCTTTTTGTGATGAACATGAGACATTTTTTAATACATTTTTAAAATATAATTCACAAATTGTATCCTTTAACGAACTAGGAGTATCTGATGATATGATAAATCAAGTTTTTGATTTAGGAATGGATGATGCTGAAAAAATAGTTGATTTATGTGCTGAATATAATAGAAAAGCTCCAATTGAATATAAACTAATATATGATACAAACACAAAAAGCTTTGATTCTGATTATGGTTATGATAATCTTGAAAATACAGAATTAGGCTGTGCTGGTGCCTTTATTGATTGGGAAAATGAAGTGAAAAATAATTTGAAATAATGAATAGTTGGTTAGATTAATGGAGGAAAATAATAAATGGAGATTGTAGGAATCAAACTAATAAAAGATGATAACTATATTAAATATATTAAACCTATAAAAGATATAAACGCCATGTTGAGTATTGGTGAAATAAAAAAAAGAATATTAAATAATGAATATGTTATTCAGTTTGACTTAATGGGGGATGTTAATGAACAAATACTTTTAGGAGCTGACTCATATACACTTAATTTAAACTTTATTAATAATCTGAAAAATTTAGAATCATTAGGAGCAAAAATTGAAGTGTATTTAAATGATGAATTAGTTAATAAGGAAAAACTAATGAATAAAATAGAATTTTTAAGAGAAATTGAGCAACAAGTTGAAGAAGATATGGAGAGAGAGGCTCAAGCAGAAAAAAATGAGGAGGAGTAGTTTATGAAATATGAGGATACAAATTTGCCTAAAAAAACAAGTAAATATTTAGACGAAATATATAGTAATAAGGAATTGAATGATGCATTCTTTGAGTGTGATATAGAATTATATGGACCAGACTGGATAATGGATCTAGAAAATGATGAAAATTGGCTTGAAGATTTGATGGGGCCTGGAGAAACAAATTATGATTTAAAACCTTTTGCTAGAGAGGGAACAGGAGCATTATGGACAATTTTAAATGATGAACTAGTTGGTTATATCGGAACAGAGGGAGAATGTGGAATAGTTGCTCGAAACATAGATGAATTTATGAACATAGTTGCTACTTTAAAATACGGTTTTATAAGACTAAAAGATGAAGAAGATTTTATAAAAGAATTTAATGAGATAAATGAAGAATATAAACATAAAGAAATAATGAATAAATTTATTGAACAACATAAATTTGAAGACGACCCTAAAAAAATCTATGAACTTTTAAAATTAGGAATAACTACAAAACCATTTTTTGTAATTAAAGCAATAGATGATGAATATGTAGATTCATATTCAATAATAGGACACGATGACGGACAAGAATCATTGGAAAAATTTATAAGAGAATATTTATAAATCTTAAAGGGGAAAAAACAGAATATGACGAAAATAATCCATCAGATGCAAATATTTCACAATATCCTTTAGAGGACATATTAGATAAATTTTATTGCTATTGTGGAGATGAGTATAAGAATGAAAATGTAATGGATTAAAAAAATTCATATATTGAAATAGTAAGTGAAGAAATTGAAGATATAGAAAAATTCTTATCAATTATTGGAAAACATGTATATAATAAAGAACAAGGTGGATATATAAAATTGATAATTAAATAACAGCAATTGCAAAATAGATAATAAAAATATATTTGTAAATTAATATATAGTGAAAGTAGCCTTTATTATTACAATTACATTACGCTTATATTACATTTATATTACTTTTTTATTTTTCAGTTGAAAATATATTAAGAGTATGATTTAATAAACATAGATATTATAGTAAAAATATAGGGGTTTTTTATATGAAAAAAGTTAGATTATTATATGTTATCTTATCTATAATTATTTGTAGTGTTTTTATGTGTGGATTTTCGAATGCACATTCTGTAGATTTGGATCCTGAAGGTTTGATTTCAATGCCAATGATGTTAATTGGTGGAAAAGGAACTATAAGTGTATATAAAGAATCCAATTATGAATTGTTTTATCAGGCAGTAAATATTCAAAATGATATATATCAACAAATGCAAATTGCAAAAACGAATGGTGATAATGAACAAAAGACATTGAAAGAAGAATATACAAAACTTCAAAATGATGTACAAAATTTAAAGAGTATATATGAAAGTGCAAAAGAGGAATATGATAATGCAAAAAACGGAAACGTATCATCTACAGAATTAGAAAGATTAAAGACAGAATATGAAACTGCAGTTGCAAATTATAATAACAAAGTTAGAGAATATAATGACAAAATAAGGGAGTATAATAGTAGTGTTAATGAAACAAATAATAATATAAAAGAATTAACACCGGCTTATAATGAAAATAATTGGATTAGTACTACAGATAGACAGGTCAAAGTTGATTTATCTCAGTTTTCAGGAGAGCAAACTTTTGTAATATGGGCTAAAATAAATACATCAAGTGGAGAAACATATTATGATGAGTCTATATATACTATGCAAGGAACAAAAGCAAATGAAGTAAAAGTTACAGGCATTACTTTAGACAAAAATGAAATAACACTTGGACAAGGAGAGGAATATACTATAACTGCAAATATATTACCAGCAGATGCAACAAATAAAAGTGTTGAATGGACAAGTGATAATGAAAAAGTAGCTACTGTTTCTAATGGGAAAGTAACTGCTAAATTAACAGGAACAGCGACAATAACTGCTACGACAAAAGATGGAGGATTTAAAAATACTGTTAAAGTTACAGTTACAGAAAAAAAGTCAAATTTAGATTCAGATAAAACTAATAATCAAGAAATATCAAATTATTCAAATAATACTGATACTACTATTGCTAATACATCAAAATTACCAAACACAGGTATATATGGAATTACTATTGCTTTAATCATAAGTATATGTTTTATAGGAATATTTTGTTATAAAAAATATAAGAATTACAATATAAAATAGAAAAAATATAGGGGGTAATATAAATGGGAATGATAATATATGGAACAAAAACATTGACAAAATTCAAAGGATATTTTGGAGATAAAGAAGAATGTCCTTGTTGTCACAAAACATATAAAAAAGCTTATGTTAAATATACAACATGGTTTCATTTAGATGAGATTCCTCTATTTCCAGTAAAAAGTACATATTATAAAATGTGCCCAATATGTGGAGATAGCATAGAGGTAAATGGAAAACAAGCAAAAAGTGAAATGATATCTATTGAAGAAGCAGAAACACAGCAATTAGAAACATATGCTAAACATATTTTAGCAAATAAACCCAAGGGGATAATGTCAGTAGATACTAGTTATGAATTTTGGGTAAAAGATATGGTTACAAATGAAGAGATATGCATAGCTACAAATCTTGATAAAGATACTGTTAAGAGAATGAAAAAAGAAAGAGGACTTAAAAATTTTAAAATAATTAACATATAAAAAATAGTCAAAAAAGGATGTGCTTAAAAAATGGAAAAGGGATATTGGATTGGTATAATACTTGGAATTTGTTTTTGTGGATTATTAACAATAATTATTGTTATTGAAAATAAAAGATATAAAAATAGAATAGAGAAAATAAAATCTGAAATTCCTAAGAATAGTATGGAAAAATTAAAAAATTCTCAATATCATAAGTATGAGTCAAACAATAACTTTATAGTAGGTACAAGCTATATTTATAATGTTATTGATGAAAAAGAAAGAGTTAAAATAATGTTGTTATATCATAAGACTCCTTGTAATAAATATGATACAGATTATAATATAGATGAAGTATACATGAGTAAGGAAGAATTTGATGCTAAAAAAATAAAAGCTGGAATTTGCGTTAAAACACTTCATAACACTGCACCAGAAGTTAGATTTAAAATAAAAGAAATCTTAGATATTGAATAAATTTTTAAAGTCTTGCAAATTATATAACCATATTTGCAAGACTTTTATCGTTGAGGATTTGATTTTTTAGTATAGAAATCTAATAGCAAGTGACAAGTTAAATTTGCAATTTTACATAAAATGTGCTATACTATATATAGTGAAAACCGCAGATATCCTGTTTTCACCGTAGGCAATCCAAACATTAAAAAAATTTTTTTCAGGAAAGGTAGGTTATAATTATGTTGTGGATTTTTGCTTTAGTAGTTCTGGTTGTAGGAATTCTGTTTATTTGTAATAAGAGGTCCTCAAAGCGGAAAAAAATCTTTTTAGGAATTTGTGTAGTTTTTATTGAGTGCATTACATTTTTAACGATAGTATGGTGCTATGCATCACCAATCCCCGGAATTGAGGTCAACCGATACAATGTAACTAACAGTAACATGCTTGTTACAAAAAATACGGTAACATTCAGCGGATTAAATGAGACATTTCCTTATACTCTTCGAGATGAGGGTATAGGGTACACAAAATGTATAAAAACAGAGGATTCGATTTCCACTGTTATTGTGAGGAAAGAAAGATATGCAATTCTAAAATTTCTATTATTTTTCAAACCAGAACAAAACATTGTTACTATCGTTTATAATGATGGTAACAAAATAATCCCACATTAAATATAGCCTCCGTTTGCCATAAACAAATGGAGGCTATATTTAATGTGAAATTTGATTGAATAATCAAGTATATGGGAGGTATTTTTATGTTCGAGAATATTTCGACATAGAGTAAATATAATGCATATATTCATACATCAAAAAACTGTATAAATTAATGTGATAATATAATTTCACTTTATTTCATACTGTAGATAATTTATTTTGAAAATATTTTCTGATTTTAGGATAATATATTTTTTAATCTATATATAATCTATATCAAAATTTTTATTTTATTTTTCTAACAATAAATTTAAAATTTCTGGATAAATCTTAGTAGCATTTTTCTTCCAATTATCCACTATTCGTTTTGCTCTATCTCTTGAACCTGCAAAAGTTCTTACTTCAAAAATTGTTTCATTATTTTCTACTATTTTACATTTAACTGTGTAATTCAACTCGTTCTTTGGAATGAATTCAGCAACAATAGAAGATGCTTCCTCGATGGATGTGAAATCTTTTTTAAATATGTTATCTGCTTTTAATTTCATCAATCCAGGTAATACATCTTTTGTAAGAGAGTATGCATTTTTACCTTCTGTAGTAATTCTGACAAAATGTTCTTCTTCTTTAGTATTAGAACCTACTAGCTTTGAATCAATTAAATCTGTTAAAACTTGTTTAAAATAAAAATAATTTATATCATTAATATCTGTGATTATTTTAAACAAATCATCCTGTTTAATATCATTATTAATTAAGTTTAATACATATAATATTAATACTTTATTTTTAGCCAAAGTAGTAGCATTATCTGAATTTGAACTCATAAATAGCACTCCTTACTTTGTTTGATTTTCTAAAGTATATCATAACTTACAAAAAAAGTAAATTAAATAAGACAATAAATTACAAATTTTTCCGGATAATTGAAAACTTCTTTTAATTAGGTATTGAAAATACTAATAAATTATGTTAATATGTAAAAAGTTTATATCTAAATTTTAAAATCTTTATGGCAATTCGCCAAAATTTCAAAAACAAATTTAAGATTAAATGATGAAAGAAGTGATGATTATAGGAAAATTATTAAATCCAAAATTAGATTATGTTTTTAAAAGAATTTTTGGTTATCAAGGAAATGAAAAGATTACTAAAAGTTTTATAGAAGCAATTACGAAAGAGAAAATTTATGATATCAAACTTGATTGCAATCCTATAACAGAAAAGGATTTATATGATGACAAATTAAGTATATTAGATATTAAAGCAAAATTAAATAATAATATAAACTGTAATATTGAAATGCAAATAGTAGATAGAAAAAATATCGAAAAGAGAATTTTATACTATTGGAGCAAAATGTATACAACTACTATAAAAGTAGGCGAAGATTTTGATAAATTAGAAAAAGGAATAGTAATATTAATTTCAGATTATAATTTAGATAAATTAAGTGAATTAAAGAAATACATAACCAAATGGAACATAAGAGAAGAAGAAACTCCAAAAGTAATATTGACAGATATGTTGGAAATTTATATAATAGAATTGAAGAAGGTAAAGAATGACTTAAGCAATAATATACTAAATGCCTGGCTTAAATTTATAAATAATCCAGAGGAGAGAGTTGATATGACTGATAGTGAAGAATTAATTGAAGCAAGAAGAATATTAGAAGACATAAGTAGTACAGAAAGAGAAAGATATCTAGCAGAGCAAAGGGAAAAATGGATATTAGATAAAAAGGCAATAAAGGCTGCTGGATATGATCAAGGTCTAAAAGAAGGATTAAAACAAGTGGCAAAAAAATTGAAGGAAAAAGATGTAGATGTCAATTTTATAGTTGAAGCTACGGGATTAACTAAAGAAGAAATAGAAAATTTATAATTTAATAATAATTTGGATATAAACTAAATAGTATGTATTTGTTATAATTATATTCGATTTGTTCTCAAAACATTGAAATACTAGTATTTTTTATCATAAAATCAGCTGTGTCAATGTCAATAGGTGTCAAAATGCCCCGTCCCTATTGACAATTTTTTTGGTCAATTGAAATAGTAAATTCAATTTAGAAAAAGTAACTTCAAGTGGAAGGTTAAATGCAAAATAAAAGCATTTTTTTGATACTTGAAGTTGTTTTTTTCTTTATTTTAGTGTAAAATTAAATTATAAATACAGAAAAATTTGCATGGCAAACAAGCAAATTCAAGATAATTTTTTGAAAGTGTAAGATTAACTTCTATTTGCTTATTTGGTGCCTTGAAGAAGGCTATTTAATTAGTGTAAGTGTTTCTGGATTGGGTTTTATTTAATTTTTAAAAGATAAGGTTTTAGTGTAACCTTATCTTTTGCTATCTTTTGTATATTTAATTTTTCTAATATTTCACTTCCATAGAAAAAAGAAAATGCTTCATATGGTGTTTTTCCACCAAGAGAATTTCTGGGTACAGAATTTATATGTGAAAACATTAAATCAACTTTATCTTGTGTTAGTCTTGTCCAACTCATTCCATTAGGTAGTATTTCTCTTATAAAGTTATGATTATTTTCTACATGTGGTTTTTGACTTGGTGTTTGAGGATCACAATAAAAAATATTACTTCTCATTTCACCTGTTTCCATATTAATCTCAAACTGTTGTGGTTTAGAAAATTCTGTTCCTCTATCAGTTAATAGTAAAGAAAATAATTTAGAGTAATTACTATCTAGAATATCTTGAAATCTATCTAGCGAACTAGCCATTGAATTAGCTGTTTTTTCACTATGTAATACACCAATCATAAGTCCTGTGTGTTCAAAGATAAAAGTTTGTATATAAGGACCTTGTGTATTATTATATACAGTATCCATTTCGGTTGTAGGAATATTAGGGTTTTCAGAAATAAATTTAATATAATCTTCATATTTTCTTCCAGTGTAATCAGCAGGTTCTTTTCTTTTGTGAAGTTTTTTGCTTCGTATTTTTCGCTTTACTTTTCTTTTTAAAGAAAGATTAGTAATTCCCCAATCCTTAAATAATCCCATTTCTATATAAGTATATAATGTCTTAGAACACAAATTTATTTCTTTATGATTTTCTAAAATCTGATAAATGGATTGTCCTTGTTCAATTAAGGGAGTTATTATTCTAGCAATATTATTTAATTCGGGATAAGTTAAATTTACACCTTCACGAGAATCTTTTAAAGTATATGGTCAATTGAAAAAGTAAAATCTATTTAGAAAAAGTAATTTCTAATTACCGTTTAAATGCTATTTATAAGCATAAAATTGGTGAGAAGAAATTGCTTTTTCTTCGGTTTTAGTGTAAAATAAAGATATAAATAAGAAAAA
>JAXJYD010000043.1:0-23323 GCA_036307105.1 Clostridia bacterium
CTTTATGGATATTTGGTTATTGTTCGATACAATTATACCATAAAAAGAGGGGGGTATCATTTTTTTGATACAAAAAAGTGATACAATCCTTAAAAATACAGGAGTGTAGCTAAATAAAATATTAAATTAGTTTACACTACCTAAAAAATACAGGAGATGTTAAAAATGAATTTTGGATTTTCATATATAGGTTCAATATTTTTGTTAATGCTTATGATTCCAAATATAATATGGAGTAAAAATAAGCCAAAAGATTATGAGAAATATGAAAAAAATGAAAATAAAATATTATTAGTATTAGAAAGAATTGGAGAAGTAGGAAATACTTGTTTAGCATTGATATTTACAGATTTTAATATAAATAATATCTCGAATTGGTCTATAATTTTACTTGTAGCATTTCTTTTAATGATATTATATGAGATATATTGGATAAGGTATTTTAAAAGTAATAAAACAATGAAAGATCAATATAGTAGTATATTAGGTGTTCCAGTAGCAGGAGCAACATTACCAGTATTAGCATTTCTATTGCTAGGCATATATGGTAAAAATGTATTTCTTGTTGTATCAACAATAATATTAGGAATAGGACATATTGGAATACACTTAAATCATAAAAAAGAAGCTGAATTACAAAATAAAAGTGAGGTTTAATTATGGCAACATCAAAAGAATATAAGGATTTTATATTGGAACAATTAGATTTATTAGATAATATAACTTGCAAAGCAATGATGGGAGAATTCTTATTGTATTATAATAATGTTTTATTTGGTGGAATTTATGATAATAGATTACTTGTTAAAATAGTTGATACTAATAAAAAATATAGTATGCAAGAACAAATACCTTATGAAACAGCAAAACCTATGTATTTAGTAGATGATGTAGATAATAAAGAATTATTAAAAGAAATAGTAATTGAAACTTGTAAGGGATTACCAAACAAAAAATAGTAATTTGTGCTTTGGATTAAAAAATAAAAAA
Source organism: Clostridia bacterium (assembly GCA_036307105.1). Taxonomy (GTDB): domain Bacteria; phylum Bacillota; class Clostridia; order TANB77; family CAG-508; genus CAG-269. Next base: position 991 of record JAXJYD010000043.1, read on the forward strand.
ATCTCTGAGAACTTGTATTTTCAGAGATTTTTATAATTATTTTATAATTGCATCATTAGAAGTAAATTCTTCAAGTGAATTTTCTTTTACTTGAATACAAACATAAGAAATTGAATTATTTTCAGAAGCAAAAAATTGGCGTTCTGCAACTGGAGATATTCTTATCCAATCGCCAGCAACTAAATCAATTTCTTCATTATCAATTACTGCTTTACCAGAGCCATCAATAACATAATAAATTTCTTCATTTTGTTTATGAGAATGAATAAAAGGTACATTTTGTCCAGCAGAAATAGTATTGATGCTGATTTCTGCTCCTGTTAAACCTAATTTATCATGTAATTCAACTCTTGGTGCATTTTCTGCACTTACTTTCATAAAATTTGACATTTTAATATTCCTCCTTCAAATTATATTCTGATACTCTTATATCAAAAAACACATTAAAAAACAAGTACGCACTTTAAAGTAACTGCTTGTTTAATTAATAATATATGTTATAATATTAAGAGATTTGTAAGGGAAGTGTAAAAAATGAGAAATAAGGAAGAATTACCAGAATGCCCTGTTGCCACTACAATATCTTTAGTAGGCAATAAGTGGAAACTAATGATAATAAGAAATTTAATGAAAAGACCGTGGAGATTTAATGAATTGCAAAGATCATTAAATGGAGTATCACAAAAGGTATTAACTGATAGTTTAAGACAATTAGAGAATGATGGCATTATTTATAGGAAAGACTATAATATTAATCCACCAAAAGTTGAATATGGAATGACCGAATTGGGATTAGAATTAAGTAAGATGTTAGACATAATGGCTTCTTTTGGCGATTTTTATAAATCTAAAATACAATAACTAAAAGGAGAATTTAAAAATGCAATGTATAAAAGATAGTATAAAAAATATAAATATAGTTATCGGTTGCGATATAGGTTGTACTTATTGTTATGCTAGAATGAATAATGCTAGATTTCATACAACAGATGACTTTAATATTCCTATATTTTTTGAAAATAAATTGAAAATGCTTGATAATAAAAAACACACTGCTTATCTCCTAACTGGGCAAAGTGATTTAAGTGGTTGGAAACAAGAATGGTTAGATAAAGTTTATGAAAAAATGAAAGAAAATCAAGATACGCAATACATTTTTTTAACAAAAAGACCTGATAAAATAAAACTAACTGATACCCCCGATAATGGCTGGTTTGGTGTAACTGTTACATCATCAAAAGAAAAGGAAAAGATAGATATTTTAAAAAAAAATATAAAAGCGAAACATTATCATATTACCTTTGAGCCACTTTTTGATGATGTAGGAAAATTAGATTTAACAGACATATCTTGGGTAGTAATCGGAACAGAAACAGGAAATAGAAAGAATAAAGCAGTATCAAAAAAAGAATGGATTTATAATATTTATAATCAAGCGAAAGAAAAGAATATTCCTGTATTTATGAAAGAAGATTTATTAGGAATATTAAATGAAGATGAAATGATACAAGAATTTCCTAAAGAATTTGGAGAATAATTATGATAGATTTAAAAAATGTAGTTATAAAAGAAAAGAAAGTTGATACAATTCTAACAAAATCTAATTTACCTATTGCAGGATATTCAATAAATCCTTATGTAGGTTGTCCTTTTGCTTGTAGGTATTGTTATGCAACATTTATGAAAAGATTTACTAATCATAAAGAAGATTGGGGAATGTTTTTAGATGTTAAGTATTGGAACAAAATCAACAACCCACAAAAGTATAAAGGAAAAACTATGATAATTGGATCAGTTACAGATGGATATAATTATTTTGAAGCTAAATATAAGAGAACAAGAACATTTTTAGAAGAAATGCAAGGTAGTGGAATAAATCTTATCGTAACAACAAAATCAAATTTAGTAACAAGAGATATAGATTTAATAAAAAATTACCCTAATCCATTAGTTTCTTGGTCAATGAATACATTAGATGAAAGATTTAAAAAAGATATGGAAAATACCCCTACAATCAAATCAAGAATTGAGGCAATGAAACAGATTCATGATGAAGGAATAAGAACAACTTGTTTTATATCCCCAATATTTCCAGGGATTACAGATGTTTTTTCTATTATTGAAGAAATTAAAGATTTTTGTGATTATATATGGCTTGAAAACTTAAATTTAAGAGGTAGTTTTAAAGGAACAATAATGAATTATATTAAAGAAAAATATCCTGCTTTATATCCTTTATATGATGAAATATATAATAAAAAGAATATATCTTACTGGGAAATGTTAGACAAGCAAGTAGAAGAATATGCTAATAAAAATAGATATATGTATGTTATTGATGAAGAGCCTTTTTTTAAAAATCCTACAGGAAAGCCAATTATAATTAATTATTTTTATCACGAAAAAATAAGACAATCATCAAAGAAAAGGTAAAAGACAAATTACAAGTTATCAAGATGTTAACAAGATTTTGGTATTGTAAACAAGTAGATGCGCAGATAGTTTTGTATTATGAAAAGAGTATATAAATCAAAAATAAGATGTGTTTTACGACACATCTTAAACTATTTTATCTCTTATTTTGCATAGAATATAAATGTTTTATAGTTTGATTAACAAATTCTTTATTGTCAGATTTTAATTTCAAATATTCTACATTTAATTCAGCTGGAAGAATATCAACAGAATCATTATTATTTTTGATAAGTTTATTAAAAATGTAATTTGGAGAAATATCCAACACATTACAAATATCTATAAGCAATAATATACTACCAGGTGCTTTGCCACGCTCTATTGTGCCAATGTATTGCATAGAAACATTGCATTTTTCTGCAAGTTGTTCTTGTGTTAAGCCCTTTTTCATTCTAGCTAATTGGATATTATGACCGATTTCTTCTAATATTTCATATTTATTCATAACACCACTAACCCCCTTAATATACAAATAATATAAGAAATATGGCGAAATGAGAACAAACACATATTAGTAAAATGCCAAAAAGCAAACAAAACATTGAATAATGTAAAAAAATGTGATAAGATAGGGAATAGGTAAAACAAAAAAAGAATATGAGTTTTCATATTCTTTAAATACATTTGACGAAAATAGCATTAAAAAGTATAATTTTAAAAAGTAATTGTAAAATAATAATAATTAATCGAAAATGTTATCGGTATCTTCAAATAATTGATCATAAGTAACACCTAAGGCTTTGCAGAAAGCGATTATTTCAAAATCTTTTAATAATAATTTTTGATTTTCAATTTGAGATATATCAGAGTGGTATATATCTATTCCTAACAAGGCAATCTTGTTAGATAAATCTCTTTGTGTTAGATTGCGTAATTCTCTATATTTCTTAATGTTTTTGCCAATAACATTAGATTTACCATTTAATTTTTTGATTTGCATAAGTTGATTCCTTTCCTTACATTAATTATTATTGTATATTTTACAATATTTATTTATAAATTCTGGTAGACTATTTCAACCAAAGGAGGAAAAAATTATAAATCAAGTTAATATGGGAAATAATGAAAGTGAAATTATTAATGAAATTTGCAATGAAGAAAATTTTGAAGAATTACTTTTAGAATTGACAGCTATGAAAAAATGCAACAAATTAAACAAAATATTGAATGATATTGAAAAAGATGATAGATTAAGTGATGATTTAAAAAAGTCGATTTATGAAGATTTTTTTGGATATGTAACAGAACTTAATCAATCATATATATCAGGACTAAAGGGAGTATTCTGTAAAGGAGCAGAAAAAGCTCTTAATAAAATGAATGAAAAAAATAATATGAAAGGAAGTAATAATATGAGTATTAAAACTAGAGTTATAATTGCAGATGATAATGTTCATATTTGCAAATTTATAGCTGATTCATTAAGTAAACACAATGATATTGAAATACTAGGAATAGCACATACAGATGAAGATGAAATAAAAATGATTGAAGATTTAAAACCAGAGATAGTAATAACAGATTTAATGAGAAATCACAGATACACAGGATTGGATATAATAAGAGATTATTTTGATAAAAAAAGCAATGTAAAGTTTTTAGTAATATCTGCAGATGAAAAAGTAGAAGTTATAAATAATGGATTAGAAGTTGCTGGATATATCAAAAAGCCTTTTACAGATTATGAGATAGTTTATGATGAAGTTAAGAGAATAAAGAAATTAATAATAGATGAAGAATACAGTAATTGGGATAAAAAATATCATCATAAAGAATATATTGAGTTGTTTTCAGATTTTTCTTCAGAAGATAGAGATATGCTAAAATTATTTGACATTTCACTTGAAGATAAATTATATACAGAATTTGAGTTTGAAGTAATTTATGGAAAACTTATTTTGTATTACAAGAATGAAGAAGAAATGGACGAAGAAGAATTAAAAGAGTGTAAAGAACTTCCAAATGGTATTGATAGAGAACAATTTATGAAGTTATTAGAGAAAATGGATAAAGTAAGAGATAAATATAGTTTTTAGCGAGAAAAATACTGATGAAAAAAAACATCAGTATTTTTTTATTAAATTTTGTCATAATCGTTGTTAAAATGGGAGCTTTATGATATAAAATACAGTAGAGCTTTTATAAGTAAAAATAATATTAAAATGAAGATGAAAAATGGAAGTAAACAGATTGATATATATAGAATAAATTAAAACAAAGCAAATATACCATTATTTTTACATTAAAAGTTCATCATAGAGAGGTGATAAAGTGGCTAGGAAAAATGATAATGATGCTACAATAGGTTGTTTACTTTTTATTGTTTTTATGCTTATTGTTGGGACATTTTTCATAGTTAAATGGGCAACACTTGCTACTATAATTATTGTTTCTGCTGTAACCGTTGGAATAATAAATTTAGCTAGAAAGCAAAAAAGAAAAAATTATATAAAAAGTATTGTAGAAAAAAACTTTGAAAATGCTAAATTAAGACCTACATTTAAGATAACACCTAAAGAATTAAAAGAAAAGTTAGAATTATTTGATATTAGCAAGTATGAAAAATCTTTTGAACCACAAATAAGGTTTAGAGGACAAAAATATTATGCAGAAAATAGAGTAGAAAATGTTAATAGAATTGGTGAATTATGGAAATGTGAGGTTATTGGAACAGAAAGATATAATGTTTCAATAAAATTTGAAAATGATGAAATTGTTGAAAGTAATTGTAATTGTCCTTATTATGAAAAAGATAATCAAAATTGTAAGCATATATATGCTTTACTAATTAAGGCAAAATGCGAGGAAAATCTTTCAAAAATATTAGAGGCAATAACAGATTATTCAAAAAGAATGACTAATTTGGTTAAAGAAGAAACTGAATATATAAAGAATAATCAGAAGTCTTTGAAACTAGATAGTTCAGAATTTGCCACAATTAATAGTGAAATGAATGATTTTGTAATTAAATTGACTAATGCATCTAAAACGATGGAAAAAAACAAATACAATGAAAGCGTATTGGTAGATATTTTAATTAGTCTTATAGAAAGTAGTTATAAATACAACCAAAAGATAGAAGAAATGCTAATTAAAGCGGGAAAAGTGGAAAATCCTGCTTCAATAGATAAAGTGATTAATTCGGTTGGTAATAGCGGAATAGGAATGGGCGATATATTTTTAGGTGCAATGGCTACTAATAGTGCAAGTAAACATATTCAAAAAAAGAAAACTAAGAATTTAAATAAAGAGCTAGAAGATGAAATGGACGAATATTGTCTAGAGGATTGGCAAAAAGATTTAGTTAGAAAAGGAGAATATAATCCTTGGAATTTTGAGGAAGAAGATTTAGAGGAAGGGGATTATTTTTATGAAGATCCTGATATAAATCCAAAATACTATAATAATGATGATGATGAATAATAGGAGAATGATTTAATATGAGTAATAATGATTTAACTTTTTTTACAAACGAACCTGAAAGAAATTTATATGATAGGTTTGGAAAAATATTAAATAAAAATACACAATTTTTTGATGTGTTAGTAGGATATTTTAGAGCAAGTGGATTCTACTTATTACAAGGTGCATTAGAAAAAGTAGAAAAAACAAGAATACTTATTGGAATCAATACTGATAAACATATAGTTGATATGTATGAAGAAGCACAAGGACAAATAAAAGAATTCAATTTATCAAATAGAGAGTCTATTGAAGCATATAAAAAGACATTAGAAAAAGAGTTTGAAAAGTCTGATGATACTGAAAATGTTGAAAACGGAGTAAATAAGTTTGTTTCTTTATTAAAAGAAGGAAAGTTAGAAATAAGAATTTACACTAAACAGCCTATTCACGCTAAAATATATATTATGAGAGATTATAAAGATAGTCCTGATTTTGGAAGAGTAATTACTGGTTCAAGTAATTTCTCTCAATCAGGGTTAGTTAATAATCTTGAATTTAATGTAGAGTTGAAAAATTCAGCAGATGTTCAGTTTGCTCTTGATAAGTTTGAAGAATTGTGGAAAGAGTCTGTTGAAGTTAACCAAGAATGTGTTGATACAATAGAAAATAAAACTTGGGTTAAATCAGATATTACTCCTTATGAAATGTATGTAAAGTTTTTATATGAATATTTTAAGGAAGAAATAAATGATGATTTAATTAATAATGGTAGAGATTATTCTAAATTTTATCCAGATGGATTTGTACCTTTACAATATCAAAAAGATGCAGTTATACAAGCAAAAAGAATTATTGAAAAACATAATGGAATATTTATATCTGATGTTGTTGGTTTGGGAAAAACATATATTTGTGCTATGTTAGGACAAGAATTAGATGGAAGGTCTTTGTTCTTATGCCCACCTGTGTTAGTAGATTATTGGGATAGAGTTTTAAGTGATTTCGGAGTTAGAGGATATAAAGTTGAATCTGAAGGAAAACTTGATAAGATAATTGAAGAAGGTTCAGAACAATACAAATATGTATTTGTTGATGAATCACATAGATTTAGAAATGCTGAAACGGAACAATATAAACAATTACACGAGATATGTGTTGGAAAAAAAGTGATACTTATTTCAGCAACACCTCAAAATAATTATAATACGGACATAGCAAATCAATTATATTTATTCCAGTCAAAAAATAAATCAACGATTGTTAATGCAAGAAATTTAGAACTATTTTTTGATACATTAAGAAAAAAAGTAAGACAATTTGATAAAAATACTGATGAATATAAAGAAGCAATAAGAGAAACTTCTGAGGAAATAAGAGATAAAGTTTTAAGAGAAGTAATGATAAGAAGAACAAGGACAGAAATTCAAAAAACATATGCAGAGGATTTAAAGAAACAAGGCTTAAAATTTCCAAAAGTTTCTGACCCTAAAAAACTAATATATAAATTTAGTGAAGAAGCCGAGAAAGTTTTTGAAAAAACAATACAAAGCATTACTGAATTAAACTATTCAAGATATAAGCCATTAACTTATGTAAAAGAAAATAAATTACAATCTAGTCAAAAATCATTGTTAGTTGGTCAATCTAATATGGGTGGATTTATGAAAGGAATTTTAGTAAAAAGACTAGAAAGCAGTAAATATGCGTTTGAAATGACATTGAGTAGATTTATAGATTCCTATAAAGAGTTTATTAAAATGTATAATGAAAATGGTGTTGTATGGATTAGTAGAAAATATAATGTTACTGAATTGTTAGACAATGAAGAATTTGAAAAATTAGAACAAGCCGCAATAAATGAAGATGCGTTTAAATTTAAAGCAGGAGATTTTGAGAAGAGTTTTATTAAAGATTTGGAAAAAGATTTAGCAATATTACAAAACTTAAAGAGCATATGGGATTCGATTTCTATTGATGATAAACTTGAATATTTTATAAATGAATTAAAAAACAATAAAGAGCTAGAAGATAACAAGTTAATTTTGTTTACAGAATCAAAAGAAACTGCAGAGTATTTAACTAAAAATATTCAAGATAGACTTAATGAAAAAGTATTATTGTTTAGTGGCTCAATGCCTGATAGTATAAGAAATTCAATACGAGCTAATTTTGATCCTACATATAAAAAGGACAAACAACAAAATGAATATAGAATTTTAGTTACAACAGATGTTCTTGCTGAAGGAATGAACTTACATAGAAGTAATGTAATTATAAATTATGATTTGCCTTGGAATCCAACTAAAATAATGCAAAGAGTAGGAAGAATTAACAGAGTAGGAAGTAAACATGATGAAATATATGTATATAATTTCTTTCCTACAAGTAAATCAAATGAACAAATGTCATTGGAAGAAAATATTATTACAAAAATGCAGATGTTTCACGATATATTAGGTGAGGACTCAAAATTTTTAACAGAAGATGAAGAAGTAAGTACACACGAATTATTTAGAAGAATGACAACAATAATTGAAGATGATGAAAGCGAAATGAATTCGGAATTATCATACTTAAAAACAATAAGAGATATAAGGGATAAAGACAAAGAATTATTTGAAAAAATCAAAAATTATCCTAAAAAAATCAAAATTGGAAGAAAAAAAGAAGAATTAAATGGCTTAATAACATTTTTTAGAAAGGGATATTTGAAAAAATTTTATATTTCTAATAATGAGGGAACTAAAGAAATAACCTTTGAACAGGCAATAGAATATGTAAAGGCAACTAAATCAGAACAAAGTAAAAAGGTAAAAAATGATTATTATGAATTACTTAAACAAAACAAATTAGCTTTTGAAGCTTCTGAAATAGAAGATGCAGATGCAGATGTATTATCAGTAAACAAAAAAGGTACTAGTAATGCAAAAAATATAATAAAGGTACTAAAGGAATGTTTAAAAATAGAAGAAAGATTTACTGATATAGAAATTGATAAAATAAATAAAACAATTAGTTTATTAGAAAATGGAGAACTTCCTGTAAGAATAGTTAAAGAAGCAAATAAGGAAATTAAAAAAATTACAGGTGTTAATGATATTGCAAAATTCTTTAAGGAATTGGAAAAAATGATTCCAAATGTTTATTTTGAACAAGAATCAAAAGTAGAAAGCAATAAAAAGAAATTAAGCAAAAAAGAAAAAGAAATAATCTTATCAGAATATGTATTTTAATGGAGGTATTATAAATGGCGATAGCAAGTGATAAAACAAAACAATATCTTGATATGTTAGAAGCAAAATTTGATTTAATAAAATTTAAGAATTTTATTAGTGACTTGTTAAATTTAGAACAAAACGACATACAAAATAGCAGAGAATATAATGCTGGAAGTGAACAATATAGACATTATATAGATACAGTACAATTATATGCAAAATATCAAGATAAAAAAAGAAGAAATGTGGGGATATTGATAATAAAACTGCAATCTAATAAAAATCCAGCAAATGCTAGAACCTTACAAAGAAATTATATTGCTCATTTGCTAGATGAATTTGAGTTAGATGCTACACTTGCAGCAATTTATAGTGAGACAGATGATACTTGGAGATTATCTTTTGTAAAACAAGAGATTGATTTTGGAGAAGGAAAGTTTAAAACAAAATTCACTCCAGCCAAAAGATACTCATATTTATTTGGTAAAGATGAACCAAATCATACAGCGAAAGAGCAATTATTAGAATTATTAGAAAGTAATGAAAGAAAATATACTATCGAAGAAATTGAGGAAAAGTTTAGTGTTGAAAAGGTTACAAAAGACTTCTTTGAAAGATATAAAGAAAATTACTTATTGTTAAAAGAAAATTTAGAAAACAATGAGGAATTTTTATGTGAGGCTAAGAGGTGTGATTTTACTTCCGAAGAATTTACAAAAAACTTATGGGACAAATTGTATTTATTTATTTTTTACAGAAAAAAGGTTGGCTTGGAGTTAGATTGGTGCCTCAAAGTTTAACATTTGATGAGTACAATGACATTTATGAAAAAGCTGATATAATACAGAAAAAAATATTAGATAAATATTATATATCGTTTTCAGGAAACAAAAAAATAAAAAGTGAGTTATTAGAAAGATTTAAAGAAAATGAGCAAGAAATTGAAGGACTTTCAGACATTTTTGTAAATAGTAAATATGACAATAAGTGGGGTACTGGACAAAAAAGATTTATAAGAACTATTTTTGAAAACTGTAAAAATAGAAATAAAAACTTCTTTGATGATTACCTTGAACCATTTTTTTATAATGGTTTGAATCACAAAAGAAAAAATCAGTATTTTAGTGTATTTAATTGTAAAATCCCTTTTTTAAATGGTGGATTATTTGAACCGTTGGATAACTATCAGTGGGAAGTAGCTACATTCAACATTGCCAATGAAATATTTTCTAATAAAGAAGAAACAGGAATTTTGGATTTCTTTGATAGATATAATTTTACAATGAATGAGGAAGAACCTTTAGAAAAAGATGTTGCAGTTGACCCAGAAATGTTAGGAAAAATATTTGAAAACTTATTAGATGTTAAGGACAGAAAATCAAAAGGGGCATTTTATACACCTAGAGAGATTGTACATTATATGTGCCAAGAAAGTTTGGCTAATTTTCTTGTAAATAAAGTTGGAGTTAACTATGAAGAAATTAAAGATTTTATTCAGTATGGAGAAATGATAAGAGATGAAGATTTGAAAGGAGCTACAAAGACAGTTCATTTGGTTGGAGATACAATTTTTAAGAATGTTGTTCAAATAGATAAAGCACTTGGAAATATAAAAATTGCTGATCCGGCAGTTGGTTCAGGAGCTTTTCCTTTAGGAATACTAAATGAAATTGTTAAAATGAGAGATATCTTGACATCTTATGTAATTATCTATAATAGATTAGGAATTTTTGATAAGCAGTATGAAGAAGAAAAAATAATTCAATCGAGAAGTATTTATAATATAAAATGGAATACTATAAAAAATAGTATTTATGCTGTTGATATAGAAAATAGCGCTGTCGATATTACAAAATTAAGATTGTGGCTATCTATTGTTGTGGATCAAGTCGAAGTGCCAAAGTCTGGACCAGAACCTTTACCAAATTTGGATTGTAAGATAATGCAAGGAAATAGTTTGATAGATGAATTTAATGGAATAAAACTTATTGATGAAAAATTTGTTGAAGATTTAAAAGACCGTGATAATGTTGTATTGAACGAAGGTGGAAAATTTAAAGCTAAGGTTGGAAAAACTTATAAACAAATAGATATAGGAAATGACCAAATTCAATTAGGTGATGGACAAAAAAAAGCACAAATTGATGGTTTAATAGAACTGAAAAAAGAACTTTATGGAACTAATGACCCAAATAGAAAAAAACAATTATTACAAGAGATACAAGCTGCAAGAAATGAATTATTAAGGTTGAATTTTGCTGGAACGAACAAAGAAAAAGAATTTTTTGAAATCGATAGTTCGCATAACAAACCATATTTTGCGTGGATGTTGGAATATATAGAAGTGTTTATTGAAAATGATGGCTTTGATATTGTTATAGGCAATCCTCCTTATGGTTTAATAAATAAAAAACAGAATCAACAAGAAACAATTCAAATGTCTGAAGAACAAATGAAGTTTATTAAATCATCAAAAGAATATGAGGCTGCTAAAGGTGGATTATTAAACATATTTAGATTGTTTATATGTAAAAGTCATTATATTTTGAAAGAAAATGGAAATATGTGTTTAATCTTTCCAATGGCTTTTATGTGTGATTTAAGTGCAGCTAAATTAAGAAGATTTATTTTTGAAAATGAACAGGTAAAATTTATTGAGGCATTTCCTGAAAGAGATAATGAAAATACAAGGGTATTTAGGTCGGCAAAAATGTCTGTATGTATTCTTGAAAGTGAACGAAAAGCAAATAGTAATGAAGATTTTTATATTAGGCAACATTGGAATAAATTTGTTGATTCAACAAATGAAAAAGTGGTTTTAAATAAAGAGATAGTTAAAAAGATTGATGAAAATAATCTTACTATACCTCTAATATCAACAAGAGATTTAAAGATAATCAATAAAATTATTTCAAATTCACAAAAAATGGAGGAATATTCAAAATGCTATGAAGGGGAAGTTAACCTAACATTTCATAAGGAATTTATATTTAATACTAAAAACAATTATGAAAAACTTATTAGAGGTGCACAAATTCAAAGATATTGTGTAACAGACTATGTTAGCCAAGGAGAAATTTTGTATCTTGATAAAGATAATTACTTAAAAAATGTTACTTCTGAAAAGAGTCAACACTACAAATATAGAAGAGCAATAATGCAAGGAATTACAGGTGTTAATGAAAAACATAGATTAAAACTTGCTCTTATTGAACATAATGAGTTTTGTGCCAATTCAGCAAATTACATTATTGAAAATAATAAGTTAAAGATTGAATATATTATTGGCATTCTAAATTCAAAACTTATGAATTGGTTCTTTAAGAAATTAAGTACAAATAGTAATGTTAATGGTTACGAAATTGATAATCTTCCAATTAAAATATCAAGAGAAAATGATTTAATTGAAAATGTTGTTAAATATCTAGAAGTTAAAGAATTAAATTCAAATAAAGAAAGTATTGAATCATTTGAGAATAGTATTGATAAAATTGTCTATGATATATATGGTCTTAATGAAGATGATATTAAATATATTGAAGGAGATGAAAACTAATGAATGAAATAAAATATGAAATTGTTGAACAATTAGGTGTTTTATCAGAAACGGAAAAAGGCTGGAAAAAAGAATTAAATTTAATTAGTTGGAACGATAGAGAGCCTAAATATGATATTAGAGACTGGTCTGAAAATCACGAAAAAATGGGTAAAGGAATTACTTTAACACAAGAAGAATTTGAAAAATTTAAGGAAATAGCAAATACTTTATAGAGGACTGATGTTAATGATTATATGGATAAATGGAACTTATGGTGTTGGAAAATCAACAGTTGCAAACAAAATAAACGAGTTAATAACCGAGAAATCAAAAATAATAGAATCAGACCAAATATGGCTTGATGAAATAAAAAAAGATTGGACTATTGCTTTTGGAGATGGTTCATATCCTCAAAATAATAAAGCATTTTTAAAAATATTTAAAAGCAAGATTGAGAAAAGTAAAAAAGATATTTTAATTATACCAATGACAGTAAGTGAAGAATATAGCTATAATTATTTAATAAAACCGTATGAGAATGAAATGTTACATATAATTCTATATGCTGATAGAGATACACTTGGTAAAAGAATAAACAAAGAATGTGAAAGGGATAAAAGCTTAGCAAATACAAGTATTGATGACAATAATAATTTTCTAAATACTATTTCAAATGCATTATTCATAGATACATCTAAGTTAAGTGTAGATGATATTTCTAAAATAATTATAGATGAATTTTATAAAAGAAGTTTTTAATAAGGAACAAATAAGGAACAGATTATTTCTGTTCCTTATTATTTTTTAAATATTCAATTATTAGTGTTATAAAGAATTTAGGCGAGATTGAATCAGGTCTATAACTTAAATTAAAAATATCACATATCTTATCAATAGAGGCAGTTCTATTCAATATATCTGATATATTTCTAATACTCCATTTTATTGTGTAAGGAGAAACATGAAATTGTTTAGCAACTTGAATATATAAATCTTTTATATTCCTTAACAATGATGGCTGATTATATGCAAGTGTTACTAATGCAATAAGATACCTATAACTATTCGAGTAAATATTAATCCTTAATTCCAATAATATTCTTTTTAGTTCGGAAATGTCTATTTCTTCGTTTTCATGAGCAAGTTCTTTTACTTTGTCTAATACAACTTCAAATCCAACAGGTTTAGGAAGTATGCTGTAAACCTTGGACATGTTGTATAGACTAACCTGCATAGCAGATTCTCCCGTCATAACGATAATATTACATTTTTCTTTTTCTTTTGGATAAGTACTCAATTTGTTTATTACTTCAAAACCAGTTGCTTTGGGCATATTCAAATCAAGTAATAGCACATCAGGTTGAATACTTAGATACTTATTTATTGCTTCTTCGCCATCATACACATAAGAAACAACTTTGATATCTTTATCTTTTGTTAGAAATTCAAAACAACTTTTGCAAAAAGCAGGGTTGTCATCTGCGATCATAACTTTAATCATTATGATATACCTCCACTTAATATTATTGTGTAGTAATAAATTTCTAGCAGTAATATTCAACTGCCTGTATTATAGCACTTTTTGGCAATTCTTTCAACGATTTCGACAAAACTAGACATAATTTGACAATAATTTCCATCTTTTTCAGTACTTTTTTATCCATTTTTATTTCTTTATGCTCTTTTTTTAAACTTTTATGCACTTTTGATGATAAAAAATTAGAAGTATGATAGTATCCAGTCAGAACAAATAGTTTATACAAATTTAAGAAAATAGTTTTTTCAAATGAGATAAAAGAAAAACGCGAGAAAAAATTATAAGAGTTCAATATTCCTTTATATTTTGTATAAACTATTTTTGTTTATAGGTTTCTTTATTGATGCCTATTTAATTTAATAATTCTATTTCCACCTGCAGTTTGTATGGACTAAATCCGTTCAGACTGGAGGTGATTTAGTATGTACGTATTAAACAATAAAGAAAAGGCTTTTATTATAACTATTGCTAAAAGAGTTAGAGCAGATTATTTAAGAAAAAACAAATATACACTTTTAGAAGATGATATTGATTTGTTTGATGAAAATATTTTTGTGTCAGATTATAATATTGAAGAAGATGTTGCTAAAAAATTGGATTTAAATGTTTGTGCAGAAGAAATTGAAAAACTTTTTACAGATCTTAATGTGTTAAAGAGTGCCAAAAATCTTTCTTATAGAGAGAAATTGGTGCTCTTTTCTTATTATTCAGAGCACAAGACAGATAAAGAGATTGGTCAAGAACTACATATAAAGGAAGCTACAATTCAAAGGGCGAGAGATAGAGCTACGAAAAAAATATTGAAAAATTATTACAAGTTAATTGGAGGGAATGGAGATGTTATTTAAAAATTTTAATTTAACTGATGATGAGGTAGAAGATATATTAAAGAATTACAAGAGTTTAATCAACAGATATAGCGAAATAAACGGTGTTATAGATAACGATTTAAAACAAGAAATTATGGTGGAAATTTATATATCTTTAACACAAAATAGAGAAAAATTTAAAAAAATTTAAAAAATTTTTGAAAAATTGTCTGGTTTTGATTTTTTTTCAAGACCTTATATATAGAAAGGAGGAAAAATATAGTGCATAAAAAAATAATTAAGGCTATAAAAAGACACAAGATTCAAAAGATTGTTAAAAAGCGAACTAATGCTTTTATGAGAAAAATACAAAGAGAAGAAAATGAGATGAAACACAAATTCTCATTAGATTTGCTATTGCGTTAAAGTGATTGCAAAAAGTTAAGTAAAAGGAGAGCTACAAATGAAAAGTAACAAGGAATCAATTTTAGATATGTATTTTTTAGAGCATTTAAGACCAGTAGATATTGCAAAAGCTCTTAATATTTCAAAAAGTGCAATTACACAAGTATTACAAAAAGATGATAGGTATATAGCAGAAAAAGAGCGAAGAAAAGCTGAAAATTACAGAAAACATATCAAAGATACAGAAGAAAGAAATACAAGAGTTAGAAAAGAAAAACAATTTAAGAATAGTGTAGATGATTTAGTTTTAAAGAATATGCACAAACAAGCAGGAATTGAGTTATCAGCTCCAAAGAAAATAAGCAATATGGCTTATAGAAATTGGAACAAAAGTGCCTACACATATAACGAAAGAAGAAAAGGATATGAGTTTAGAAAAGAACTAGGAAGATCAAATGATGTACCTAAATTTATTAAAGTGGAGGTTTGAAATATGCAAGAGCAAGAACCAAAATATACATACGAAGAAGTAACAGCTTTTACAATTCTAGCATTATTTGAATTTATAAATGCTACTGAAAATAAAAAAATGCCTTTACACAGAATGGTTGCAATTATGGAAATGCTAGAACATAAATACCCTAAAGAACTAATTATAGATTTCTCAATCAAACTTATTGAAGCAGAAAGAGGTACAGTAAATGATAATACTTAAAATAATAATTATAATTATGCTTTTAATAGGATTATTTGGAATATTAGTTGTCATAGGTGCAGGAAAATTAAGAACAGAAGAAGATATGGCAAATGATATTGAAGAAGAATCAAAGTATTGGGCAGAGTATGAAAAAAACAAGAAAAACAATACAAATAAATGCTTTTTAAAACGTATATTCAATTTTATTACAGGAGGCTTGAAAAATGGATAAAACTAATACAATTATACAAAAGAAAAAAACGTCAGAATACGAAAGGTTAGTATATACAGTTCCAGAAGTTGCAAAGTTGTTACATTCTAGTCCTAATTATATATATTCACTTATTGAAAAAGGCAAATTACCAGCTATTAAATTAGGAAGTCTAAAAATATTAAAATCTTCATTAGAGAAATTTTTAGCTGATAATGAAGGACAGGATTTATCAAATATTATTGAAAAAAAATCTAATAAGGAAAAAGAGTAAATGGGTTCTGTTAATGTTAGAAAAAGAGGTAGTACTTATCAATACTATTTTGAAGCAGCTCATATTAATGGTAAGCGAAAACAAATAAGTAAATCAGGATTTAAAACAAAATCAGAGGCATTAGAGGAAGGAAATATTGCATATACTGAATATATAACTACTGGGCTTGATTTTAAAGAAAATAATATTTCATATAGTGATTATCTTGATTATTGGGTTGATAATTATTGTAAAACAAATTTAAAATATAGTACAATTCAAGCATATAGTACAATAATAGAAAAATATTTAAAACCAGAAATAGGAATGTATAGATTAAGTGCATTAACAAGTGTAAAATTACATTCATTTATAACTGAATTATGTACTAAACATAATTTTTCAAGAGCTTACTTTTTAAATATATTGAAAGTTATAAAAGGTTCTTTTAGAGAGGCATGTAATATATATGGATTTGTCAGATATAATCCTGCAATGACTTTAAGACTACCTAAAATGGAAAAGAAAAAAAGAAATGTAAAGCACGTATATTCACAAGAAGAAATAGATAAAATTTTAGCAAGATTTAAAGAAAATGATACATTTACATGTGCATTTTTAACATCATGTTATACTGGTATGAGAACAGGAGAAGTGTGTGCTTTAACTTGGAATGATATTGACTTAAAGAATGGTATTATACATGTACAGCATAATATTTATGATAAGAAAAAAGATGAAAAAGGAAAGTGGTATTTAGGAAGTACAAAAACAACTACTGGAGATAGAAAGATACATATTAGTAATACATTATTAAATGCACTAAAGAATTATAAAAAGAAACAAGCATATTTAAAAAGAATATATGGTTCAAGCTATCATTATTACCATTTAGAAGATGTAAAGAATGATTATGGTAAAGTTATAGAACATAGAATTGTTGAAAATGATAATAATTTACTAACAATAGATACATTGAATTTGGTATTTACACGAGAAAATGGTTTATATTCAGGAACCGATATTACAAGATATCCATATAAAATTATTCATAACGAATTAGGAATAAAAAATTGTAGGTTTTATGATTTAAGAGGAAGTTATGCAACAAGAATATTAAAAAATGGGGTAGAGATAAGAGATGTTGCGGATATTTTAGGGCATAAGAATATTGAAACAACAGAAAACTATTACATATCAAGTTCTGACGAATCCAGAAAAGAAGCCAATGATGTTTTTGAAAAAATAATCCATTCAGATATAATTGATAAAATTTCTAATTATAATTATTAATTGTAATATAAATTTAGAAAAGTCAACTTAAAATATTGACTTTTCTTCTTTTTTACTATTATAATGACTATGGTAAGTAAATAAACATTAAACATATAACCTGTTTAACAAATTGACAAATAATCTATGTATCAGTAAGATGTCAATGACAGCGATTTGACATCCGTAGAGAAATATTATAAGTAAAATAAATACTAATAATATGATATATACCAAATGTGCATTGTCTAGTAACACCAACGAATACAGATAATATTATAAATAAAATAAATACTAATAATATTCGAGGTGTCAGAACATGTGGAAGTGGTAAGAAGTATAAAAATTGCTGTGGGAAAAACGCATAAAATCAATACTTTCAGAGATTTGACAAATTTACATAAATATGAAAACAAACCAAATTGTTTGCATTTTGTTTGCAAATTGTTTTCATACAAGTAATCAAAATCTCTAAAACTATCTAAAATAAAGACTTTGCAGGTTGCAAACAAACTGAAAACAAATATAAAAAGTGTTATCATTCGTGGTAACGCTTTTTTGTTTACCTTCGTGGAAGGAGGTATTAATGTGAAATGTCGAATGTAACAATTCAAAAACGAGGAAAGTACTATCAATATAAGTTTGAAACTGCAAAGATTGATGGTAAAAGAAAATTTTCAAGCAAGTCTGGATTTAGGACTAAAGCTGAAGCAGAAAAGGAGGGGATAAAAGCCTATAACGAATATATGAATACTGGGCATGATTTTACACCAAGTGATATGAGTTATTCTGATTTATTAGATTATTGGTTAGAAAAGCATTGTTATATTAATCTAAAATATCACACAATAGAAGCATATAGCAGTATTATAAAAAATCATATAAAACCCAATATAGGTCATTTTCGAATTTCTCAAATTACTAGATCAACCTTACAAGATTTTATAAATAAAATGTATGTAGATAAATCTTTCAGTAAAAACTTTCTTAACAATATAAAGAAAGTAATAAAAGGTTCTTTTACATTTGCTTATGAAAATGATTTTATAAAAGTAAATCCAGCTATTGGAATTAAATTACCTAAATATGATATTCCTCCAGAAGATCCAGCCCATATTTTAACAAATGAAGAAATTAATCTTATACTTAATAGGTTTAAGAATAATCATTGTGTATATTATGCATTCTTAACTGCATATTGCACAGGACTTCGTATTGCAGAAGTATTTGCATTAACATGGAATGATATAGATTTTAGAAATAAAACTATTTCAGTAAATAAAAACATACTAAAAAAGAATCAAGTTGGAGCAACAAAGAAAAGACATATAAGTGGGAACTCAACAACAGTATGGTATTTTGGAACTTGCAAGACTCAAACAAGTTATAGAACCATTCCTATTGGAGAAACATTATTAAATGCTTTAAAAGAGTATAAAAGAGAACAAGAGGAAAATAAAAATAATTATGGAGATACATATATGAAGCATTATAAAAAAGTTGTTATAAATCCATACAACAATAAGCAAGAAATAAAAATATTAAATGCTTATGCTGAAATACCAATACATCTGGAAGAAGTTGATTTTGTATTTGTGAAGAAAAATGGAGTATATGAAGGTACAGATAGCTGTAAATATCCATTCAAAGTTATACATTATGAATTAGGTATTCCTTGTAGATTTCACGATTTTAGGGATACACACGCCACGAAGTTAATTGAATCTGGAGCAGATATTAAGGCTGTTTCAAAAAGATTAGGACATAGAAGCATTGATTTTACTTATAATATTTATGTAAGAGTAACACAAAAAATGGAAAATGAAACAGCAGATAAATTTGAAGAAATATGTAGTAGTTTATAGGAGGAAAATATTATGAATAAAGATTTAAAAGAAACAATAATAGATGAAAAGACAGGAATAGAATATCATTTGGAAGGAGATTATTATATACCTAATTTAGTGTTACCAAAGCAAGAAAAAGTTACTCTTAATAAATATGGTAGGATGAGATTAAAATATTTAAAAGAAAATAAAAAGGCAGAATATTCAATAATGTTAATGGATGGAACACTTACTAAACATCTAAAAGAAATACAAGAAACCACTCAAAAAAGAGTTAATCAAATAATTAACCAACTAAAAGAAAAAAGTAATTTAACTGAAGATATGAAAAATACAGATATGCTATATTGGGTTGGGACTATGAATACTATTAAAAATCAAGCTGAAGAAATTGTTATAAGTGAATTAATATATGTTTAGGAGGTATTTTAGATGAATAAATTAAGAGAAGTTAAAGATGATTTATTAAAGGAATGGATAGAATTTAGAGAAGGTACAGTATTTTGTGAGTTATCTCCTCAAGATAAAAAATATTGTATTCGCTTTGACGAAATTTCAGAAAAAATACTAAAGAATGTTCCAGAGCAGAATAAAAAATTCGTACAAAAACAACTTGATGAACTTGATAAAAACTTTATGGATTATCTATATTACTGGAATGAAAAGTATTATAGAAATGGATTCGCAGATGTAATTGAATTACTAAAATTAGGTTAAGAAAATTTATAAAATTCCACCCATAATTTTTAATAATATGATATAATATCAGACAGAGTTGATTAAATTAAGCTTGTAAACAATATAAGTAATATTGTTAACAGGTTGGATAAAGATAAATAGTAATATCTAGGCTATCTAAAAGACTATTTAAAAGAAGCTTTGAAAGAAGGAAAAAATATGAATTTTAAGGAATACGGAGATATTAAAAATAATACTATAATGCTATTACATGGAGGAGGGCTTTCTTGGTGGAATTATAGAGATGAAGCAGAAAAACTACAAAATGATTTTCATGTAATTATTCCTATATTAGATGGACATTCGGAAAGCGATAGAGATTTTACAAGTATTGAAGATAATGCTCAGGAAATCATAGAATATATAGCTAATAATTTTAATGGACATATTCATTTAATAGGAGGTTTATCATTAGGAGGACAAATCCTTTTAGAAATATTAGCAAAAAAAAATGATATTTGTGATTTTGCAATTATAGAAAGTGCATTAGCAATGCCTATGAAAGTTACACAAAAAATGATTAAACCTGCATTTTCAATGAGTTATGGACTAATATCAAAGAAATGGTTTTCAAAAATGCAATTTAATTCTTTAGGAATAAAAAAAGAATTATTTGATGATTATTATATAGATACCTGCAAAATTACAAAAGAAAATATGATTGCTTTTATGGAAGCAAATTCAAAATATGAAATAAAAAATACTTTACAAGATACAAAAGCAAGAGTATTAGTTATTGTTGGAGAAAAAGAAAGACCAATAATGAAAAAATCAGCTGATAAAATTAACGAAAAAATAGGAACAAGTAGTATTGAAGTAATACCTAATTATTTTCATGGAGAATTAAGTATAAATAATCCAGATCGTTATATTAGCATAATGAATGAGCTAATTGCAGAAAAAGAAACTAAGTTAAATGAAGTTGTAGTTAATAATAGAAATACAACTACTTTGAGTTCTGAAAATAATGTGGAAAAGTCAAAAGGTATAAGATTAGAAGAAAGATAGATAGTAAGTTATAGGTCAGATTATAATTATTCAACTATTCGTTGATATAAAAAATACCCCACTCAACGAATAGTATGTGTACTTTTTAAAGATAATGATTTACACTAAAATTGAAGGAGGTAAGAGATATGGATCAGATTAAGATTGGAAAATTTATAGCTGAATGTAGGAAAAAGAACAATTTAACACAAATGCAACTTGCAGAAAAACTAAATATTACAGATAGAGCTATATCTAAATGGGAAAATGGAAAAGGAATGCCTGATTCATCAATAATGCTTGATTTATGTAATGAACTAAAAATAAGTGTAAATGAATTATTAAGTGGGGAGGTATTAGAAATGAATAATTATAATGAAAAAGTTGAAAAAAATTTATTAGAAATGGTAAAACAAAAGGAAGAATCAGATAAAAGATTATTAACAATGGAAATTGTAATAGGATTATTGATAAGTATTATATTTTTTGCATTAATATTTATTGCTTCATTTGTAGAAATGGAAGATTGGTTAAGAATAACACTTATTATAACTGGTTTTATACCATTTGTAATTATGATACCATTTGCAATACGAATTGAACAAAAAGCAGGATATTATGAATGTCAAAAATGCCATCATAAATACATTCCATCATATTCAAGTGTTTTATGGGCTATGCACATAAATAGAACAAGGTATATGAAATGTCCAAAATGCAATCAAAGAAGTTGGCAAAAAAAAGTAATAAGTAAATAACAAATTACAAATTTATAAAGAGTATTATAAAGAGTATTATATTAAATTTAAGTTTCGGTTTTTTGAAGAAATAAATCTTAGAAAATAATCAAATTGGTAAATTATGTCAGATAGCCCACAGCTTTTATCGATTTGATTATTTTTAGGTTTGCTTAATAAACCTATTGAAATAGGTTACATAAC
>JAXJYD010000044.1:0-21240 GCA_036307105.1 Clostridia bacterium
ACTGTCAATATTTTTTGATTAGTTCACCCTAAAAATATAATTTTAACTTGTAACTTGTTCACCCTTGAATAGTCACAAGTTTTATTGTATAATGAGAACATAACAGTTCTCATGCCGATAATCTTTCATTCTTTAGACAATTATAATAAATAAATTGTTGTATAATTGCCTCTATAGAATCGTTAGATTTGAGGCTTTTATTATTTTGATTTGATATAGGTATAATCTTATACCACTTATCATTAAAACGAGCTTTAAGACCTATTCTTTTACTTATACATATTTCTATTTTCTTTTTGTGTAAAATTTCTTTTGTATCAATAACAAATGTTGTTCCACTAATGCTAATACAATTGCTAACATCAACTGTTCTCATATATTTAACTGATAATAAATAATCTAAATTAACATATTTGGGTAATTTCATAAAAGATGATTTTTTATTTTGTGGCTCAATAGCAAATTTTCTATTAAATTTTGGTATATATGTTTTTAGGAATTCATTTGCTGCTTCGATTGTTTTTATGTTGTGTCTTCTGAATTCAGTTCTAAGTCTATCATGTAAGGTATTCCATAATCTTTCTACACGTCCTTTAGCTTGAGAAGAACCAGCGTGAATCAATTCTACACCAAGATAATCCATCATTTTACCATATTGTGTTGATGGTTTTGTAAATCCTGCTAATTGCTCTTCAAGAGTAAGTTTATTATCTTTAGGAAAGAAAATACTTGAACCATCAGCATAGAGAGCAAGAGGTACTCCAAAATTTTTAAACGTCTGTCTAGTCACTTCTAGATATCCATGCATACATTCATTTTCACACATATACAGACCAGTTACCTTATGGGTTGCATCATCAATAAAACCATGTAAACAATATTCTTTATCATCTCCATAGAAAAATGGATGAGGAGTACCATCAACTTGTAATAATTCGCCTTCTGATGGACGTTCTTGACGTCTATTATGATTTCTAGGTTTTCTATGTTTTCTTGGGCTTTTAGCTCCTTTTGATTTTAAAAAATTATATAAAGGAGTATAACTAATTTTAATATCATAATCTTCTTCTAAAATTTCTTGAAAATGAGTAATATTACACTCTTCAAGTTCAGGCATATTCCATATTTGCCATATTTTACTTTTAATATTAGCATCAATAGTGTGTTTAGGTTGTTTTCCACAATTTCCATGTATCATGGATGAAGCGCCAAATTTTTTATACCTCGCTTTCAATTCTTTTACATAGCGCTCTGAAAACTTCAACCTATCTGCTGCAACTTTTATAGTCATTGTTCCATTGACACAACTTTCAATTACTGCTACTTTTAAATTTTCTTTATCATTCATTTCAGTTCTCATACCTCCATTATAACATGGGTGAACTTTTCATAAAATAATTTCATAGGGTGATCTTATCACAAGTTATTCATAGATTAAAAAAGATATGACTTGAAAAATGGCTCAAAATATAGTAAAATAAGTAATGTTAGAAAATAGCATTACTTATTTTTATATAATAGGAAAGTCATCCTTTCCTATTATATAAAAACGCTTCGCGCCTAACGTTAGAAAAATATTGAAGTTATTATATAATTTCTGATAGCTTTTATTTATAAAAATATATTTTTATGAAAGGTAGAATTATTTGATGAAACAAAAAGTTTTAGAAACAATCAAAAAATATAAATTAATAGAAAATGGAGATAAATTAGTATTAGGAGTATCTGGAGGACCAGATTCTATTTCTATGCTAGATATTTTAAACAAAATAAAACTAGACGACCATATCAAATTGGATTATGAAATAATAGTTGCACATATAAATCATATGATTAGAGATGAAGCAAAAGAAGATGAATTATATGTAAAAAATTTTTGTAATGAACATAGTATAGATTTTTATTCAAAAAGTATAGATGTAAAAAATATTGCTAATACTAATAAAATAGGAACAGAAGAAGCAGGTCGAAACGTAAGATACGAATTTTTTAATAAAATATTGGAAAAAACTCATTCAAATAAAATTGTAATTGCACATAACAAAAATGATAATGCGGAAACTATGATAATGAATATAATTCGTGGAAGTGGCATTTCTGGATTAAAAGGAATTGAACCTAAAAGAGGTATATATATAAGACCATTAATAGAATGTGAGAGAACAGAAATAGAAAAATATTGTGAAGAAAATAAGTTAAATCCAAGGATTGATAAAACCAATTTTGAAAATAAATATACCAGAAATAAAATTAGAAATATTGTTATTCCGTATGTAAAGAAAGAATTTAATCCTAATATTATTAATACGTTGGAAAGGTTATCAAATCTTGTAAAAGAACAGGAAGATTATATTGAAAAACAGGTATTAAATATATATAACAGGATTATTATGGAAGAAAATGAAAAAGAAATAATATTAGATTTAAAAAAATTCAATATTGAAGAAAAAGTAATAAAATCAAGAGTAATATTATATACTATAACGAGACTTTTCGGGACTTCACAAGGAATAGAAAAAATACATATTGAAGATATTATTAAATTATGCAGTAATAATATTGGTAATAAATATTTAATCCCAAATAAAAAAATGAAAATTCTAATAAAAAATCATAAAATTTTTTTTATAAAGCAAATATAAGTAGCCGTAATAAATTGATGAAAGTGCTTGTTTTGTAATAAAAAAGACATATAAAAAATTATTTACAAATAAAAAATTCTATGTTATAAAAACATTATAAAAAATTGATGTAAGAGCATAAGGAGGAAATTATTTTGAAAAACGGAATAAAAACTTTAGCTATGTGGTTAATAATAGGAGTTATATTTATAGTTGTTTTATCATCTATTATTGAAAATAGTGATTCAAAATTAAAATATTCGGAATTGATTGCAAATATTAATAGTGGAAAAGTAGAGTCAATACAAATAGAAGCAGATGGAAAAACAGCAACAGTTCAATTAAAGGATTCAAAAATAAAAAAAGAAGTAAATATTCCAGATACACAAAGTTTTATGGAATTTGTAGAGGAATTTATAAAAGAAGAGGAAACAGGAATTTCTTTAGAAGAAAAATCTCAATCAATTTTTGTAACAATACTAAGTTTACTTACTCCATTTGGATTATTAATAATATTCTTTATATTCTGGTTTTTTATGATGGGTGGAGCAAATGCAGGAAATCCAGGAAGCAAAACTATGTCATTTGGAAAGAGTAAAGCTAGAATGATGACACCTGCGGATAAAAATAAGGTTTCATTTGAAGATGTTGCAGGTGTTGATGAAGAAAAAGAAGAGCTAGAAGAAATTGTACAATTCTTAAAAAATCCAAAGAAATTCACAGATATGGGAGCTAGAATTCCAAAAGGAGTATTACTTGTTGGTCAACCTGGAACAGGTAAAACACTACTTGCAAAGGCAGTTGCAGGAGAAGCTGGAGTTCCTTTCTTTATAATAAGTGGATCAGACTTTGTTGAAATGTTTGTTGGTGTTGGAGCTTCAAGAGTAAGAGATTTATTTGAACAAGCTAAGAAAAATTCACCATGTATTATATTTATAGATGAAATTGATGCTGTAGGTCGTCAAAGAGGTGCAGGTCTTGGTGGCGGACATGATGAAAGAGAGCAAACACTAAATCAATTGTTAGTTGAAATGGATGGATTTGCTCCAAATGAAGGTGTTATTGTATTAGCTGCAACAAATAGACCTGATGTTTTAGATAAAGCATTACTAAGAGCTGGAAGATTTGATAGACAAATTATGGTTGGATTACCAGATGTAAAAGCAAGAGAGCAAATATTAGAAGTTCATGCTAGAAAGAAAAAGCTATCAGATGATATAGATTTAAAGGTAGTTGCGAAAAATACTTCTGGATTTGCAGGAGCTGATTTAGAAAATGTATTAAACGAGGCAGCATTGCTTGCTGCAAGAAGAAATTTAACTGAAATTGGAATGAAAGAAATAGAAGATGCCATGGTTAAAGTAACTATGGGACCAGAAAAGAAAACTAAAGTAAGAAGTGAAAAAGAAAATAAATTAGTATCATATCATGAAGCAGGTCATGCGGTTGTAAGTCATTACTTGCCAACACAGGATCCTGTACATGAAATATCAATAGTACCAAGGGGGATGGCTGGGGGTTATACAATGTATAGACCAACAGAGGATAAAAACTTTGTATCTAAAACAGAAATGGAAGAAAATATAGTATCTTTACTTGGTGGAAGAATGGCTGAAGAACTTGTAATAGGAGATATTTCAACAGGTGCAAGTAACGATATAGAAAGAGCAACAGTAATTGCAAGAAACATGGTTACTAAATATGGAATGAGTGAGAAGTTAGGAACAATTACTTTAGGTAAAGATCAAGATGAAGTCTTCTTAGGAAGAGATTTAGCTCATGCAAAAACATATTCTGAAGAAACAGCATCAACAATAGATGGTGAAATAAAAAGAATAATCGATACTGGTTATAATAGAGCAAAACAAATTCTAACGGAACATACAGATAAGCTACATGCAGTTGCTGAAGTTTTGTTAGAAAAAGAAAAAATTACATCAGATGAATTTGAAGAAATTTTTAATAGGGAATAATCTATATAAATATTCAAGAAAATAGTAAGTTTTGTATTGCTATTTTCTTTTTTTTAGTATAAAATTATTATAAATGATTCATTAGAAAGGTAAGAATGTAAATGAAGAAATATTATGAAATTTTAGAAGTGAATCCTAATGCGTCTATAGAAATAATAGAAAAAGCATATAAAGTATTAGCTAAAAAGTATCATCCAGATTTATATGTGGGAAATGAGAGAACATTTGCAGAAAAAAAAATGCGTGATATAAATGAAGCATATAAAATACTATCTGATGAATTTTTAAGAGAACAGTATGATTCAGAATTAATAAGAGAAACAGAAAATAAAATTGATAATAAATTTAACAAGAGTATTAAACAAAAAGTAAACGAAAAAAAGAAAAGTAAACAAGAAAATAATTCTGAAATTGAAATTAATAAAAATGACTTAGGTACGTATAGAGGAATTTTAGGAGTAACAAAAGCAATTTTTCAAAATAGACCAAAGATAAATATTAAAGATTTAAAGAAAGAAGATTATATAGCTGCCGGATTAACTATCATAACAATGGTAATTCTTTTGATAATATTGTGGTTTATTCCTGTAACAAATAGTTTTGTTAAAAATATGATGCCTTTTCTTAATTAAAAAAGCAGCATTAATTAAATCCTAAGTATTGACAAGGTACGCTTAGTTAATGTATAATATATATCGTTATAAGGGTTATCCCACATACTGTTATGTATGGACCGGAAGGAGGGGAATATAAATGTCAGAAATAAAAGTTAATAATGGTAATATAGAAGATGCTTTAAAAAGATTCAAAAGGCAATGTGCAAGAAACGGAGTATTACAAGAAGTTCGTAAAAGAGAACATTATGAAAAACCTAGTGTAAGAAGAAAGAAAAAATCAGAGGCTGCAAGAAAAAGAAAATTTAATTAAAATAATGTTGGATTGGAAGTATAATTTGTGTTAAAATACACTGTTACTTCCATTTTTTATATAACAGAAAAGTAACAATCATCATTATATAAAAAGTGCTTTAAGTCATGCTTTATTATAGTTATAATGTGTTTAAATATCTATATATTTTTTAGAAATTATAATAAAAAATAAATAATAAGTTTATAATAAATATAGGGAGGAAAAATAAACATGAAATATAAAGAAAATGAGTTAAAAGAAGGAATAAAACTTCATACAATAAAAACTAATAAATTTAAGACTAATTTAGTAGCTGTATTTCTTACAACTAAATTAAGTAGAAAAAATATTACAAAAAATGCTCTAATATCTATGATATTAAGAAGAGGTTCTAGAAATATGTCTACACAGGAAAAAATAAGTAAGACAATGGAAGAAATGTATGGTGCAAGTTTTGATTGTGGATTAGATAAAACAGGAGATAATCAGGTTCTAAAATTTTATATAGAATCTATTAATGATAATTTTCTACCAAAACAAGGAGAAAATATTTTGGAAAAATCTATAAAAAGTTTATTTGAAATTATTTTTGATCCATATATAGAAAATTATGGTTTTAAAAATGAATATATAGAACAAGAAAAAAATAATATAAAACAAAGAATAGATGGAAAAATAGATAATAAAGCTAGATATGCTATGGATAGATGCATCGAAGAAATGTACAAAGATAAACCATTTGGATTATATAAATTTGGTTATATAGAAGATTTAGCAACAATTAATGGAAAAAATCTATATGATTATTATAAGGTATTAATAAACTCTTGTAAAATAGATATATTTGTATCAGGAGATATTAGTGAGAAAATAGAAAATACGGTAAAACAAGATGAAAATATTTTAAGATTAAAAGAAAGAAAAGCAGATTATATAGTTCCAAAACTTGAATTAAAAGAACAAAGAAAAGAACAAATAATAACAGAATCAATGGATGTAACACAAGGAAAATTATTATTAGGATTAGACGTTAATATTAATGATGAAAAACTTAAATATGATACATTAATTTATAATAGTATTTTAGGTGGTTCAGCTAATTCTAAAATGTTCCAAAATGTTAGGGAAAAAGCGCATTTGGCATATGTAGCTAGTTCTAGTTATTTAAGACATAAAAGTAATATATTTGTAAATTGTGGAATTGAAATAGAAAACTATGAAAAAGCACTAGACCTAATTAGAAAGCAAATTGATGATATGAAAAAAGGAGAGTTTACTGATAAAGATATACAAGATGCAAAAACGGGAATCCTAGCAAATATAAAAACAATTGAAGATGAACAAGATACAGAACTTACTTATTATTTTGGACAAGAATTAGCACAAAAAAGAACTACAATTGAAGAATATGAAGAAAAAATTAATAATGTAAGTAAAGAAGATATTATTAATATTGCTAATAAAGTGTCTATTAATACAATTTATTTTTTAAGAGATTAACAATTCTTTTCCAAAATTGTTAATATCAAAAGAAAGGAATTATGAAAATGCAAGTTATTGAAAATTTAAAAGTTAAAGAAGAATTATATATAGAAAAATTAGAAAATGGCTTAACTGTTATGATAATACCAAAGCATGGTATTCAAAAAAAATATGTAATATGGGGAACTAACTATGGTTCAAATGATAATAAGTTTATAGTTCCAGGAGAAGAGAAAGTAACAGAAGTACCTAATGGAGTAGCGCATTTTCTAGAACATAAATTATTTGAACAAGAGAATGGAACAAATAGCTTAGATACCTTAACAGCCTTAGGTGTAAATGCTAATGCATATACAACAAATGACCATACTGCATATCTTTTCGAATGTACTGATAATTTCTATGAAGCATTGGATGAATTAATGGATTATGTCCAACATCCATATTTTACAGATGAGAATGTAGAAAAAGAAAAGGGAATCATTGGACAAGAAATAATGATGTATGATGACTATCCGGATTGGCAAGTGTATTTAAATGCAATGAAAGCAATGTATCATGAAAACCCTATAAAAATAGATATTACAGGAACAATAGAAACAATTAGTCACATAGATAAAGAAATACTATATAAGTGTTATAAAACATTTTATAATCCATCTAATATGGCATTGGTTGTTGCTGGAGATTTTAAGCCTGAAAAGATATTGGAAGAAATAAAAAATAGACTTGTAGATACTGAAAATCAAGGAGAAATAAAAAGAATTTATACAGATGAAAACGAATCAATAGTGCAAGAAAAGATTGAGAAAAACTTTGAAGTAAGTAGACCTTTATTCACAATAGGAATAAAAGATAATCCTAAAGACCAAGAAGAAATAGTTAAAAAACATATTGCAATTGAAATTTTAATGAACCTAATTTTAGGAAGAAGTTCAGAATTATATAAGAAATTATATGATGAAGGAATAATTTCAGGACAACCAAGTTTAGATTATGAATTTGGACAAACCTATGCACATGTTTTAATCACAGGACAATCTACAGATCCCGAAAAAATATATCAAGAATTTAAAGAAAAAGTACAACAATTAAAAGAACAAGGGATAAATGAGCTAGAGTTTGAAAGAATAAAAAAATTAATATATGGTGGATATGTAAAAGAATATAATGATATTCAAGATATTTCAAGAATGTTTTTAGCAGACTATTTTAAAGGAATTAATTCATTTGATTATTTAGAGGAAATTGAAAGTATAAATATCAAATATTTAAGTCAAATATTGACAGACATTTTTAAAGAAGAAAAGATGATTTTGTCAGTTGTTAGAAGTTAGATAAAATAAGATAAAAGCGGTATTTTTCAATAAAATGAAATAATACTGTTTTTTAATGTCTATAATTGTCGAAACATAATGAAAAGTGTCATACGAAAGTTGACAAAAACCATTGAAAATACTTGACTTGAGTTAAATAATGTGATAATTTTTAAATATACGAAAGATAACTAGGGAAAAAGGAGAGAATGATATGTTAAATGATGAAATATGTAAATTAAGAGATAAATTAAATAAAAGCATTGAACAAGGTGATGATTATAGTGTTACCTATCAATTAAGCATAGAATTGGATGATCTAATTGCAAAGTATTATAAGGAATTAAAAGATAGTAAAAAAAAACTAATGATGAGTCATGCATAAATAATTAAGAACAAAAAACAATATAATCTAATTAATACCTAAGGACCGGAATAATTCCGGTCCTTTTATATAATAGGAAAGTCATCCTTTCCTACGGAAATTGTAACACGATGTTGTTGTTAATGCAATTTTATTTAGCAAATTGCTTGATTTTGCTGATGATTTATTATATAATATTTAGCCAAGTGAGGTATAAAGATGCAAAATAATTCTGAATATAAAAATTTTAAAAATATAGTAAATATATTTTATAATGAAGAACTTGAATGTATTGGAGAATTACCTGAGAATATAAAACATTCTGGAACAATAAAAATTGAGCCTAAAGTTTTTTATGATAAATTCTCTGGTGATATGAGAGTAGAATTTAAAATAGGTAATAAGAAAATGTATAAAATTAAAAATTTAGCACAATTTTATACATTAATGATGAATAAGGAATTTTATCGCTATGGAGAAAAACTTAAATTCATTCATACAGAAGAAGCTTTTGAAGAAGATAGTAAAAAAATATTAGAATTTATTATGAAATATTCAGAAATTATTAAATATGCAAATTCAAATTCAAATAGTAATTTTAAATATTATGGAAAAGCACTAAGCGAAACTAGTATAATAGTTGGAAATACTGCTATGGATGATTTGTTTGATGTATTGGTTGGGGAAAAAATAGAATTTCAGAAAGATTATAATACAAGTGAGATCGAATTTGTAGAAGAAATGCCAGATATAAAATTTAAATTAAGTAAAGAAGATGAATATAATTATGTAATAATACCAAATATTGAAATATTTAATGTAAATATTATTTCAGGAAAAAAATATAAATATCTTTTAAATGAAGATAAAATATATAGATGCACAAAAGAATTTGAACAATCCACATTAAAATTATTAGATATATTTAGAAAAAACTATATAACTGAACTTAAACTTGGAAAGGAAGACTTAACACAATTATTTTCAGTTGTTATACCTAAAGTTAAAGATGCAATTGAAATAAAAGACATACCAGAAAATGAAATAAAAAAATATAAACCTAAAAAACTAATTGTTAAGTTATTTTTAGACTTTGATCAAAATGATTATTTAATTGGTGATATTAAATTTATTTATGAGAATAATGTATTTAATCCTTTAGATGAAAAAATAAAAATAGAATTTCCAAGAAATATGATTGAAGAAACAAAAGCTATGAATATATTTAGAAAATCTGGATTTATGTTAGATACAAAAAATTTAAGATTTATTTTACCAGATAATGATAAAATATATAAATTTTTAACAAATGATATTAATTATTATATGCAAAATTTTGAAGTTATGGTTACAGATACTTTTAAGAAAAAACAAGTTAGAGAACCTAAAATAGGTAATATAGGTGTAAGAGTAGAAAATAATTTATTATCAATAGACTTAGAAAATTTAGAAATTGATGTAAAAGAATTAGAAGATGTTTTGGAAAAATATTCATTAAAGAAAAAATATTATAGACTAAAAGATGGAAGTTTTATTGATTTAAATAATAATAAAGAGATAAAATTTTTAGACAAATTAATTACTGGAATGGATATTAGTTATAAACAATTACAAAAAGGAGAAGTTAATCTTCCTATATATAGGACTTTATACTTAAACCAATTGTTAAAAGAAATAAAAGGAACTCAAGTATCAAAAAATGATGAATATAAAAAAGTTGTTAACAATTTAGATAAAGATAAATTAGAAGAAGATATGGAAGTTCCAGAAAATTTAATATATGTTTTAAGATACTATCAGAAAACAGGTTTTAAATGGCTAAAAACTCTAGACAATTATAAATTTGGTGGAATATTAGCAGATGATATGGGACTTCGGAAAAACAATACAAATTTTATCTGTTATATTAGACTATGTTAAAAATACAGAAAAAACTAAGGCAAGCTTGGTAGTTTGCCCAAGTTCTTTATCCTTAAATTGGCAAAATGAAGCAAATAAATTTGCAAACAATTTAAAAACTTTAGTTATAAAAGGCACTTTAACTGATAGAAAAAGACAAATAAAAGAAATAGATAAATATGATTTAGTAATAACATCTTATGATTTGCTAAAAAGAGACATTGAGCTTTATGAAAAACTAGATTATAATTTTAGATTTGTAATTGCAGATGAGGCACAATATTTAAAAAATAGCAATACTCAAAATGCAAAATCTATTAAGAAAATAAAGGCAGATACTAGATATGCCTTAACAGGAACACC
Source organism: Clostridia bacterium (assembly GCA_036307105.1). Classification (GTDB taxonomy): domain Bacteria; phylum Bacillota; class Clostridia; order TANB77; family CAG-508; genus CAG-269. The sequence goes on from JAXJYD010000044.1 coordinate 10,928, forward strand.
AATAGAAAATTCATTAGCAGAATTATGGTCAATATTTGATTTTATAATGCCAGGATATTTGTTTTCATATAGGAAATTTAAAAACACATATGAGATGCCAATTATAAAAGGTGAAGATGAAAATGCAATGCAAAAATTAAAGATGCTTATTGAACCATTTGTCTTAAGAAGAACAAAAAAAGAAGTGTTAAAAGAGTTGCCAGATAAAACGGTTACAGTATTAAATAATGAAATGTGTGAAGAACAAAGAAATTTATATATAAATTATTTAGCTGAGGCAAAACAAGAAGTTGCAGAAAAAGTAAAATTAAATGGATATGAAAAAAGTAAAATGCAGATACTTGCTGCATTAACAAGATTAAGGCAAATATGTTGTCATCCAAGTTTGTTTATAAATGGCTATAATGAAGGAAGTAGTAAGTTAGAACAATGTATGGAAATAATAAAAGAAGCGGTTAAAAGCGGACATAAAATATTATTATTTTCAGGATATACATCTATGTTTGAAATAATAGAAAAAGAGCTAAATAATGAACAAATAAAATATTTAAAACTAACAGGAAGTACTAAAGTAGATGAAAGAATAAAAATGGTAGATGAATTTAATCAAAATCCAGAAATACAAGTTTTTCTAATATCTCTAAAGGCGGGAGGAACAGGACTTAATTTAACTGGAGCAGATATGGTAATACATTATGATCCATGGTGGAATTTATCTACTGAAAACCAGGCAACAGATAGAGCCTATAGAATTGGACAAAAAAATAATGTTCAAGTTTATAAATTAATTACAAAGAATTCAATAGAAGAGAAAATATATGAATTACAAGAAAAAAAGTCTAAATTAGCTGACAATATGTTAGCTACTAATACTGTTTTTGTTAATAAATTAACAAAAGATGATATTTTAAAATTGTTTGAATAAAAGAGGAAGAAATGAAAGATTATATAACAATTATAGGTGGAGGACTGGCAGGGAGCGAAGCTGCTTATCAAATTGCTAAAAGAGGAATAAAAGTAAAATTATATGAAATGAAACCTGTCAAATTTTCAGAAGCACATAGCAATAAAAATTTGGCTGAAATAGTGTGTAGCAATTCATTTAAGTCAAACTTATTAACAAATGCGTGTGGATTATTAAAAGAAGAATTAAGGAGATTAGATTCATTATTAATAAGAATAGCAGATGAAACTTGTGTACCAGCAGGACAAGCGTTGGCAGTTGATAGAGAAAAGTTTTCTAAAAGAGTTACAGAAGAATTGGAAAATAATGATTTAATAGAAATAATACATAGAGAGGTAACTGATATTGAAGAAATAGCAAAAGATGGAATTGTAATAATAGCTACAGGACCATTAACTTCTAAAGGGTTAGCAGAACAAATCTCAAAAATAACGGGCGAAGATAAGTTGTATTTTTATGATGCGGCAGCTCCAATAGTTAGTAAAGAAAGTATAGATTTTGATATTGCTTTTTATGGAGATAGATATAGTCAGGAAAAGAAAAAAGAAGAAAGTATAGAAGAGTGGAAAGAAAGGTTACAAGAACAAGAAGAAATAGAACAAAGCTATATAAATCTCCCAATGAATAAAGAAGAATATGAAAAGTTTTGGGAAGAACTAGTAGAAGCGGAAGTAGTAACATTACATGACTTTGAAAAAAGAGAAATATTTGAAGGTTGTATGCCAATTGAGATAATGGCGAAAAGAGGAATAGATACATTAAGATTTGGACCATTAAAGCCAGTTGGGTTTGATGATCCAAGAACTGGTAGAAGACCTTATGCACTTGTGCAATTAAGACAAGATGATAGTAGTGCAAGTATTTATAATCTAGTAGGATTTCAAACTAATTTGAAATTTGGAGAACAAAAAAGAGTTTTTAGCATGATTCCAGGACTTGAAAATGCTGAATTTGTAAAATATGGAGTAATGCATAGAAATACATATATTAATTCTAGTAAATTACTAGATAGAACATATAATTTAAAATTAAATCCTAATATATACTTTGCAGGTCAGATAACAGGAGTAGAAGGATATGTAGAATCAATAAGCTCTGGGATGGTGGCTGCCCTTAATGCTGTAAATAAAATAGAATTAGAAAATAAAAAGACAAATGACATACTTAAAGAAGCGGATATCATAGAAGATAATAAGAATGACAACAATATAAATAAACACAAATATGATACAAAATATAAATCAGAAATCTTATTTCCCAATAATACAGTAATAGGAGCATTAGCAAAATACATTTCAACTCCTAATGAGAAATTTCAACCCATGAATGCAAACTTTGGAATATTACCTGAATTAGAAGGAAAACGAATTAGAGACAAAAAAGAAAGATATCAAAAACTTGCGGAGAGAAGTTTAAAAAAATTTAATAACATGTAAAGAAAATATTACAAATATTACTAGAATATTACATTTTTGTTAAGTTTTATAGAAATTTACATAATCATATTGCAAAAATGTGTTAAATATGATAGAATTACTTATAGAGGTATAAATTTGAAAGGAGAATACAAATGGATAAAGAAGAAATAGTAGAGAGACTTAAGAAGATTAATGAAGAATTAACTGAAGATGTGATAAAAAATGCAACAAAGGAAGAAATGGAAGAATATGTAAAATTGTCAGATGAAATAATAAAAAAATTAAAGATGTTAGATTAATAAATGGAGGTATTTTAAAAAATGGAAGAAGTACTAAAAAAATTACAAGCTATATCTAATGATTTAGATACTTTGAAATGGGAAGAAGAATTAAAAAAAGAACAATCAGATAAGATTGAGAAAAATATTGCATCTATGAATGGCGATATAGAAGCTGCAATAAACGATGGTAAATTTACACTAGAAGGATTAGAAAAAGTTGTACAAACGCTTGAAAATGTAAATAGTGCAATAGATGCAGGAATCACAAAAAGTGCTGGAAATTCAAAAGAATCAGTAGATTCTCAGTTAAGAAAGAGTAAGTTACAGACTACTATAAAAAATAAATATGAAACATTGTTTAAACAAAAAGAAGTTATTGATAAATATATGGAAAAATATGATCCAAATAATATTATTGATATAAAAAATGCTGAAATCGAGAAAATTAATAACGAGATAAAAAACAAAAATGAACTAAATGAAAAAATAAAAGAATTTATATTGACTCCTAATGTTTCAGATGCAGTTAATAATATAGAAAAAATGAAAAAGAAAAATGAGCAATTAAAGAATGCTCAAAATGCTGTTAATGAAATTAAAGAACTTGAAAACAAAGCTAATACAGCAGGATTAGGAGATGCTTTTGTACAAAAATATAAAGAAACTATAACTGATAAAAAGAATGAATTAAAAGACTTATTAAAAGATACAGGAATTAGTTATAGTGATGATATGGCAACAGTGGAAAGTGAAATAAAAATAGAAAAAGTAGAAAATGATACTAAAAAACAGGATTCAGCAAATCAAATTATAACAACATTACAATCAACGAGAGATGTGGATTTGGCAAATGCTTTTGGAGATCTTACAGGTAAAAAACCTGAAGAAGTTGTTGAGGCTTTAAAAAGAGGTCAAGCTAAGGTACTAGGTCAAAAAGCTAATTTAAAATCAGAAAATAAAAGATTACAAGATGCCATAGATCAAATGAACAAGGATTTAGCTGTTGAAGATATAGATTTAAATAATATTCCCTCAAATTATTCGCCAACATCATACGTACCAAGTGATGATGAAATTGAGAATGATCCGGATTATCAAGCACAAAAAGATAGCATATTAGTGCCATCAGATCGTAAAGATAAAATAGCAGCAAGAAACGAATATTTGAGAAATAAAGCAGGTATAGGAAAAGATGATGAAGGTGCTCATCCAATAATCTGGTTTAAATCACATTTCGGAACTAAAAAATTAGATGATGAAATGGTTGCATCAAATAAAAATAAGTTAAAAGAAAAAATAAAGGAAAAATTGATAAAAGCAAAACAAAAAGAAGAACATGATACGAAAGTTAACTCTCAAAAACGTAAAAATAAGTTTAAAGAACAATATGAAGTAACTGTTGTAAACGAAGTACTAAAAGGTGAAACAGATGAAGATGTAATAAGAGGAACAGCATATCAAAATGCATCAGATGAAATGGAAAAATAGATTGTATAAGAATATGTTATGAAATCAAGAAAAACTTGGAAGAAATTCCAAGTTTTTCTTGACTTATAAACTATTCCGTGATAAAATGTTATACGTTACGATAAATTGCTTGAAATATGCAATTCCGTAAAGATTAAAGAAAAACAGGAGGTGAAATTTAAGTGCCAACAATTAATCAATTAGTAAGAAAAGGAAGAAAAACAGGAGTAACAAAATCAACAGCTCCAGCTCTTCAACATGGATGGAACTCAAAAAATAAAAAATTAACAAATAATAGAGCTCCACAAAAAAGAGGAGTGTGTACAGTTGTTAAAACAGTTACACCTAAAAAGCCAAACTCAGCTTTAAGAAAAGTTGCTAGGGTTAGACTTTCTAATGGTTATGAAGTTACATCTTATATCCCAGGTATAGGACATAACTTACAAGAACACAGTGTTGTATTAATAAGAGGTGGTAGGGTAAAAGACCTTCCAGGTGTTAGATACCATATCATAAGAGGAACATTAGATACAGCAGGTGTTAAAGATAGAATGCAAGCGCGTTCTAAATATGGAGCTAAGAAACCTAAAAAATAAAAAATGGTTAGTTAGCTAAAAATAATAAAATTAGAAATAGTGCTTGTAAGCTGACTAATTTAAGGTACTTAAATTTAGAATAGATTATAAAGCGCTATACGGGTAGGGAAAATCCTATCAGAGTACCGAAATATTCTGAAAAATAGAATATTAATAAATTGAAGGAGGGAAGAATAGTGCCAAGAAAAGGATACATAGCAAAAAGAGAAGTATTACCAGATCCAATTTATAATAGCAAAGTTGTTACAAAATTAGTAAACAATATCATGTTAGATGGTAAAAAATCAGTTGCTCAAAAAATAGTATATGATGCATTTGACATTATTAAAGAAAAAGAAGGAAAAAATCCTTTAGAAGTTTTTGAGGCAGCTTTAGAAAACATCATGCCAGTTCTTGAAGTTAAAGCAAGAAGAGTAGGTGGAGCTACATACCAAGTTCCATTAGAAATTAGACCAGAAAGAAGACAAACTTTAGGATTAAGATGGTTAGTAACATATGCTAGAAACAGACATGAAAAAACAATGGCTGAAAAATTAGCTGGTGAAATTATGGATGCAATAGCTGGAAATGGTGGAGCATTCAAGAAGAAAGAAGATACACATAGAATGGCAGAAGCTAATAAGGCTTTCGCACATTACAAATGGTAGGATTTCGATTAAATCAATCATCTTGCACATTTTTATATCATTAATCAGACTTCGACGTACCAATGTACGCCTTCATCCTGTTTAACTCATAAAAATGTACAATATAATCAATTTAATCAAAATCTAAGATTTGAAATTGATAATGGTAATCTACACATATATTTAAAATAAGAAATAATAAATGAAAATGTAGAGAGTAAAATTCTATAAACTAAGATTTTTACAAGGAAATCGAATGAAATTATTTGAGATAATACGTGTGTATATCGAAAATAATTTTGTGAAGATTGACACAGTAAAAAATTAGTTTAGAGGATTTTAAAGGAAGGAGGAAAAAATGGCAGGAAGAGCATATCCCCTAGAAAGAACAAGAAATATAGGAATAATGGCACATATAGATGCCGGAAAAACAACAACAACAGAAAGAATATTATTTTATACAGGAAAAACACATAAAATAGGAGAAGTTCACGAAGGTGCTGCAACAATGGACTGGATGGCTCAAGAACAAGAAAGAGGTATTACAATTACATCTGCTTGTACAACATGTTTTTGGAATAATAATAGAATTAATATTATAGATACTCCAGGTCACGTTGACTTTACAGTAGAAGTTCAAAGATCTTTAAAAGTTCTTGATGGAGCTGTAACAGTTTTAGCAGCAAAAGGTGGAGTTCAACCACAAACAGAAACAGTTTGGAGACAAGCTGATAAATATAGTGTACCAAGAATGGTATATGTAAATAAAATGGATATTACAGGAGCTAACTTTATGCTTTGTGTTGATCAATTAAAAAATAGATTAAAAGCAAATGCAGTTCCAATCCAATTACCAATTGGTGCAGAAGATAATTTCAAAGGTATAGTTGACTTAATTAAAATGAGAGCTTTTATTCATAAAGATGATTTAGGAAAAGAAGTTGAAGAAACAGATATTCCTGAAGATATGAAAGCTCAAGCTGAAGAATATAGAAACATAATGATAGAAGCAGTTGCTGAACAAGATGAAGAATTAATGATGAAATATCTAGAAGGTGAAGAACTAACAGAAGAAGAAATAAAAAAAGGATTAAGAGCTGGTACAATAGCAAACGCAATAGTTCCAGTAACTTGTGGTTCTTCATATAAAAACAAAGGTGTTCAAGAATTATTAGATGCAATAGTTGATTATATGCCATCACCATTAGATATAGCTCATATCAAAGGTGAAACATTGGATGGAGAAGAAACAGAAGCAAAAACATCTGATTCAGAACCATTTGCAGCTTTAGCATTTAAAATTGCTACAGACCCATTTGTAGGTAAATTATGTTTCTTTAGAGTATATTCAGGAACATTAGAATCAGGTTCAACAGTATTAAACTCAAGTAAAGATAAAAAAGAAAGAGTTGGAAGAATTCTTCAAATGCACTCAAATCATAGAGAAGACATTGATAAAGTATATGCTGGTGATATTGCCGCAGCAGTAGGATTAAAAGATGTTACAACTGGAAATACTTTATGTGATCCAGATCATCCAATAATTCTAGAATCAATGGAATTCCCAGACCCAGTTATTGATATAGCTATCGAGCCAAAAGACAAAGCAGCTCAAGAAAAAATGGGAATTGCTTTAGCAAAACTTGCTGAAGAAGATCCAACATTTAAAGCATATACAAATCAAGAAACTGGCCAAACAATTATAGCTGGTATGGGTGAATTACACTTAGATATCATTGTTGATAGATTAAAAAGAGAATTCAAGGTTGAATGTAATGTAGGTAAACCACAAGTTGCTTATAAAGAAACAATTAGAAATAAAGCACATGTTCAAGGGAAATTTATTCGTCAATCTGGTGGTAAAGGACAATATGGTGATGTATGGTTTGATATGGAACCACTAGAACCAGGAAAAGGAATAGAATTCGAAAGCAAAATCGTTGGAGGAGCTGTTCCAAAAGAATATATTAAACCAATTGAACAAGGTATGAGAGAAGCTGCAGAAAGTGGTATCCTTGCTGGTTACCCAGTTACAGACTTCAAGGTAACATTAGTTGATGGTTCATACCATGAAGTTGACTCTTCAGAAATGGCCTTCAAAATTGCAGCATCTATGGCATTTAAAGAAGGTATGAAACAAGCAAAATCTGTTATTCTAGAACCTATCATGAGAGTTGATATAACAGTTCCAGAAGAATATATGGGAGATGTTATAGGAGACGTTAACTCTAGACGTGGTAGAATGGAAGGAATGGAAGGAACAGATGGAATGCAAGATATACATGCATTTATTCCACTTTCTGAAATGTTTGGTTATGCAACTGAACTTCGTTCTAGAACACAAGGTAGAGGAACATATTCTATGGAACCTTCTCATTATGAAGAAGTTCCAAAATCAGTTTTTGAAGCTATTGTTTCTTCAAGATCAAAAGCTGAGTAATCAATTTTTAATAAGTACTTGATTTTTTATAAAAAATGTTATAAAATGCCTGTACAAAATATAATTTTTGTTTTTAAATTTAAATTAAAATAAATTATTAGAGGAGGAATTTAAAATGGCAAAAGCAAAATTCGAAAGAACAAAGCCACACGTTAATATCGGAACAATCGGTCACGTAGACCACGGTAAAACAACAACAACAGCAGCTATTACAAAATACTTATCATTATTAGGAAAAGCTCAATATGAAGCTTATGATCAAATCGACGGAGCTCCAGAAGAAAAAGCAAGAGGAATTACAATCAACACTGCTCACGTAGAATATGAAACAGATGCAAGACACTATGCACACGTTGACTGTCCAGGTCACGCTGACTATGTTAAAAACATGATCACAGGTGCTGCTCAAATGGATGGTGCTGTATTAGTTGTTTCAGCAGCTGATGGACCAATGCCTCAAACAAGAGAGCATATATTACTTGCTAGACAAGTTGGTGTTAAATATATCGTAGTTTACTTAAATAAATGTGATATGGTTGACGATCCAGAATTATTAGAATTAGTTGAAATGGAAGTTAGAGACTTACTTTCTGAATATGGTTTCCCAGGAGATGATATTCCAATTATAAAAGGTTCTTCATTACAAGTATTAGAAAGTTCATCAACAAATCCTGATGATGAAGTATACAAACCAATGAAAGAATTAATGGATGCAATCGACAGTTATATCCCAACACCAGAAAGACCAGTTGATCAACCATTCTTAATGCCAGTTGAAGACGTATTCACAATTACAGGACGTGGAACAGTTGCAACAGGTAGAGTAGAAAGAGGACAAGTAAAATTACAAGACGAAGTTGAAATTATCGGTCTTACAACAGAAAGAGCTAAAACAGTTGTTACTGGTGTAGAAATGTTCAGAAAATTATTAGACCAAGCTGAAGCTGGAGATAACATTGGTGTTCTTTTAAGAGGTATTGATAGAAAAGACATCGAAAGAGGTCAAGTTCTATGTAAACCAGGAACAATCAATCCACATACAAAATTCACTTCTGAAGTTTATGTATTAACTAAAGAAGAAGGTGGAAGACATACACCATTCTTCAATGGATACAGACCACAATTCTACTTCAGAACAACAGACGTTACAGGTGTTATCGAATTACCTGCAGGAACAGAAATGGTTATGCCAGGAGATAACGTATCAATGACAATTGAATTAATTACTCCTATCGCTATCGAAAAAGGATTAAGATTCGCTATTCGTGAAGGTGGTAGAACAGTAGGTTCAGGTGTTGTTGCTGATATCTTAGCTTAATTATAAAAACAAAATAGCAAGAGTTACAGTCTTGTAGCTACTTGCTATTTTTATATTAATATAACAACTTTGATGAAAAATAATCATTATTTATATTACAATAATAAAATTTATTCTAAAACAAATTATAGGATTAAAAAAATTTAAAATTATGGATTGCATTTACTACAAGCAGAATAACCTTGGGATATTGCAGAGCTTTTACTTATAGCGTGTTTGCTCTTTTTCAAATAACTACAACTAGCACTATGATATTTTTTTCCTGTATCAGTTATATATACAGTATAAGAATTAGATGTAGAAGTTTTTTCATTATTTGAAATTGAATTGTTTGATGTTTTTGTAGAAGAAGATAAAGAAGAGCTAGTTGATGTTTGAGTAGATGTTTTATTTGCTTTTGATGTTTTTAATTCTTCAATTTCTTGATTAAGAGTTTGTTTTTCAGATTCTAATTTTGTTTTTTCTTCTTGTAAGGTAGTTACTTCTTTTGTTTTTTCTTCAAGTTTTTTCTGGTTTTCTTCTAGTTTGTTATTAACAGTTGTAATTTGAACTTTTAATTTCTCAGTTTGTTTTGTAAGTTCTTCAATTTGCTTTGTCAATTCTATATTTTTTTGAGAGTCATCTGAAAGTGCAAAGCAAAAAATTAAAAATATTAGAAGTATTATTGAAATTGTTTTAATTTTTTCTTTTGATTTTATATTATAAAGTTTATCTTTTATTGTATCTAAAATATTATAATTAGTTTCATCATTTTTTTCGGATTCATCTATTATTTTCTTTATGCTTTCTTCGTAGCATTTTTTACAGAACCCATCAAAATTTACATTTTTCGTAGTTTTACATTTTTTACATTTCTTCTCCATATATTTTCTCCTTGTATACAATAATTTTTTTCTTTTAATATTTTTTATGTATGATAAATGTAGTCTATTTTAAATAAAATTATATCACTTTTTTATTATTTTTGTATTATTTTATTTATAATTATTTTTTTTCGACATAAAAAGACATAAATAATAGAAAATATAAATAATAACTTAAAATATAAAATAGCTTAAATAGTGGTCAATTGAAAAAGTAAAATCTATTTAGAAAAAGTAATTTCTAATTACCGTTTAAATGCTATTTATAAGCATAAAATTGGTGAGAAGAAATTGCTTTTTCTTCGGTTTTAGTGTAAAATAAAGATATAAATAAGAAAAA
>JAXJYD010000045.1:0-33331 GCA_036307105.1 Clostridia bacterium
CACACACACACACACACACACACACCGGTTTTTTAGATAATAATAAAATAATATATATTGTAAGTAAAACAAGACTAAACCTATAAAAATAATATAGGTTTTTAGTCTTGTTTTTTGCGTAATTTATTTTTTCTTCAGATTATAAAGAAAGGGTGATTATAAAAATGAAAAATCAAATGAAAGGAAAGAAGGGAATAACACTAATTGCATTAGTAATAACTATTATAGTACTTTTAATTTTAGCACGGGGTAACAATTACTACATTAACAGGAGACAATCGGCTTATTAACAAAAGCATCAACAGCAAAGAATGCAACAGAAAAAGCAGGTGAAAAAGAGAAAATACAAGTAGAAGTAGCAGGAGCATATGATTTAACCGGAAAATTAGACGCAAATCAATTATGTAATAATATTAGAAAAAACATTAAAGATGTAGAAGTAATACCTACAACAAAAGAAGGTACAGATGATAGTTTTTTTCCTATAAAAGTGACTTATAATAATAGTAGACATAAATATGGTATATCAGAAAAAGGTTCTGTAATAGAAAATTTAATAGGTGCAGGAGATAAAGCACCAGAGGATTCAAATGCATTATATAGTTCAGGTAATTATAATGCGGTAATACCAGCAGGATTTACAGTGTCGGCAACTGAAAATTCAATAGAAAATGGATTAGTAGTGATAGATGGAACTAGTAAGCAAAATGAATGGGTTTGGATACCAACAAGTAGTGAAGATTTATTAAAAATGTATGTAGAAGATGGTACTGGTTGGACAATGCTCGGAACAAGTGGGGTGAATACAAAATTAAAAACAAGATCTTTAACTCAAGTAGAAGAAACGGCAACAGGTATGATATTAAGATTAGGTTCTAGGACATTGGCAAGAACTAATCCAGGATTAACGGCATCCCCATATTTTAGAGAACCTGATGTATTATCTTTATATGATACAGATCAAGATTACCGTACACAAGCGGGATTTGGTGATTTAACAGATATGGCAAAAAAATTAAAAGATGATTATAAAGATATGATAGATAGCGTAAAAGAAAATAAAGGTTTTTATATTGGAAGATATGAACTTGGAAAGGATGAGGATAACAATCCTCAAGTAAAATCTGGGGCAGTAATGAATGAAACAAATTGGTATAAATTATATTCAGCATGTAAAAGTTTTTCAAGTAGAAATGCGCAGGCAAGGATGATATGGGGATGTCAATGGGATCAAGTATGTCGATATATTAGTACATTAGGAGAAAATAAAGTAAGTAGTCTGGACAACTCACAATCATATGGAAATTATAATAACTCAATAAAATCAGTAGATAAAAGTGGATCAAATAATTTTAATAATACAACAGGAAGAAGTAACGATTGGAAAACAAATAATATATACGATTTAGCAGGAAATTGTTGGGAATGGACACAAGAAGTCTATGATGCTGGTCGTCGAGCTTATCGCGGTCGGTAATTTTGATCGTGATGGTTCTATCTATTCAGTTTCTTATTGTGACAGTAACTATCCTGATAGTATTTACAGAACTCTATCTTCACGTCCAGTGCTTTATGTGAAAAACTAAATAAAGTGTCATTAAACTGAATGTTTTCAATTTAATGACACTATTTTTTTAATAGTTATTTTTTCTTATCATCTTTTAAAACTTCTTTTATAGCACCTAATGAACTTAAAGCTCCTGTTGCTTCAAAAGGAATAAATACTTTATTAGCTTCACCATCAGCAACTTTTTCTAATGCTTCTAAAGATTTTAATTGTACTAATTTATCATTAGGATCTGCTTTTTTCATTGCATCATAAACCATTTGAATTTCTTTAGCTTTAGCTTCAGCAACTTCTTTAATAGCTTGAGCCTCACCGGCTGCTCTTCTTATTTGAGATTCCTTATCAGCTTCAGCTTCTAAGATAGCAGCCTGTTTTTTACCTTCAGCAATTGTGATTGCAGATTGTCTTTGAGCTTCAGATTCAAGAATTAAAGCTCTTTTATTTCTTTCTGCATTCATTTCTTTTTCCATTGCATCTCTAATATCTGCTGGTGGTGTAATATCTTTTATTTCAACACGGTCGATTTTACATCCCCATCTATCAGTTGCTTCATCTAAAACAACTCTTAATTTAGTATTGATTCCATCTCTAGAACTAAATGTTTCATCTAAGTCCATTTTACCAATAATATCACGAATTGTTGTTATTGCTAAATATTCAATACCTTTCTTTAAGCTTTGAATTTCATAAACTGCTTTTGCAGGATCTGTTATTTGATAGAATACAACTGTATCTATTGTGATTGTAACATTATCTTTTGTAATAACTCCTTGAGGTGGTATATCCATAGTTTGTTGTTTTAAACTTACAACACTTCTAACATGATCTAAGAAAGGTACTATAATTGTAAGACCAGCATCTGCTACCTTATAAAATTTACCTAATCTCTCAATAATATAAACCTCAGATTGCTTAACGATTTTAATTGACATTGCTGCTATTACTAAAATAATAACAAGTAATACTATTAAAAACCACATAATAAACTCCTCCTTTTATATATTAATTTATATAAAACTAAAAAATAAAAAACATAATTAAATTTTGGTTACCACAGCTTTAACACCTTTGATTCTAATAATTCTAACTTTAGAACCTTCAGGTATAACTAAAGCTGGATTTTCAGTAATTGCAGTCCAAGTTTCACCATCTACTTTGATTTGACCAGTTGAATTAGAACTATTAATTTCTTGTATTACAATTCCAATTTTGTCTGTAAGTGAATATACATTACTTCTTAAAGGATTTGGTATATCAAAATGTTTTACAAAAGGCTTAGTTGCAAATATTAAAATAGTAGAAGTTACAATAAATACTGAAGTTTGAATAAATATACTATCCGTAAAAAAGCTTACAATCATTGTAATTAATGCACCAATTGAAAACCAGAAAACTAGAAATCCAACTGTAAAAAATTCTATTATAATTGCTAGACCTGAAATAATAAGCCATATATACCACATTTTAATAATTCCCCCTTATTTAACCAACTACTTATAGTATAACATATTTTTACAAAAAAGGGAATATGTTAATGGAAAAATTATTTTATGAATTATTGACTTTGAAATACTAATTAGTTATAATATATATTAAATAAGTTAATGGTTTTAGGACTTATATAGGTTTGCTTTTGGCAAATTGATTAGAAAATAGGAAGGAGAAAATTAAATGTTAATACCGATATTTGTGGAAAAAAAATTAGATGAAGAAGTGAAAGTGAATATTAAGAATAAAAAGTACAGTGAGGAAGAATTAAAAGAAATCTATAATACTATTAACTCAAATCTTAAAAATGCAAAAAGTGGTTTTATTTGTAATGCTATTTTATTTTTATTAATTTTTGGCTTTATTGGTTATAAAATAGTAACAATAAATAGTAAATTTTTGACTTTTGGAATAGGCTTTAGTCTTGTATGTTATTCAATAGTTGTATTAATTTTTTACATGAACATAACTTCATCTAAAAGAAAATTTTTAAAGTTGGTAAAAGAAAATTATTCAAATGATATAGATTGGGAGTAGAAATGAAAAAGAAATTAGTTATTGCATTAATTGTAATAATATTAATAATAGAATTATTTTTATTATTTAGAACAATTAATGACAATTTAAAATACGATACAAGTAGAGATAAGGTTATAAAATCTCCTAGTGGAAAATATTCAATTACTTTGAGATATGATTATGTAAGTCGCCCTTATATTTTTAAAAATAATAAGTTAATATTTGAAACAAACAAAGGCCGGATTTAACGAAGATGTATTTTTTAAAGTTGAATGGCAATCAGAAAATGAAATATTGCTATATATTGATGAGCATAAGACCAAGTATAAAGATGATAGATACTATATTACTATTGAGTAAATATCTTCAAATACATTTTTTTAGATTGATAAAAGAAAATCATTTAGAGAATTTTGAAAATATCATATCTAAAAATTTATAAATGGGGGAGTAAAACAATGAAATTAATAATATTAGAAAATTTGATTGCCATAATTATTATTTTTTTTCTTTTTTCTATTATCCAGCCTATTGATGAGGGCGACACATGGGGTGTGAAAATATATGGTGAATTTAAAAACAAGTGTACAGCAGTGGACAGGTTTGAAGTTCCTTGTAATTGGGACAAGATTAATCCTAAAATAGAAAAATTTGATTTTGAAAAATACGGATTATATACAGCCTTTTTTGATAATAATGATTCTTTTCTTGATTTTGAAAAAAGAATGAATGCAATATGGCTTACAAATTACTCAACAACAGATAAAAATAATAACAATACTTCTGATTTTGTAGAAATTACATATGGAGCAATAAGATGTAATACTGTTGAGAACAAAAACCACGCTGGTGAAAAATGTTTTACTGAACCAATGATTCAAATATATCTTTATAATCCAAATGCCAAACGTCGAGAACATGAAATTGAGCCGGATTATTTGCTGGGTTATCGTGTTGTATACAGCCTTGATGGAGAACTTGCGCTAGAAGAGGGCAAATGGTTTTTAGATGAAGATAAAGATAAGTTTTGTCGAAAGTATCTTGATATTATGTTGAAAGCTATTGGCAATGATAATTAATTATCTTTGAAAAATAAATATAGAAAGAGGAAAAAAATGGGTAAAATATCAGTTTTTAAATTTAATATTAATAATGATGAGAAACTTAAAAATAATGTAAATGAAATAATAAACAAATATTTAATATCAAGAGGATTATTATATGATAGTGAGAATTCATGTTATACTACAAGGAAACCTACCAAAAAAGAAAAAGATAAAAATGCAACTATTAGTATGGGAGTATCAATTGCTGCAACTATTTTGGGAGGAGGATATACATCAGCTATAATATACTCTGTACAACATGCCTTTGAATATAAATTCACTAATGATCAACTTATAATAAAAGCGTATTTAATAGATGAATATGGCTTTAAAAGTTATATTCATTCATCATTTAATAATACCAAGGCAGGAGCACTTTATTATAGCGATTTAAAGCATTATTTATTTAAAGAGTTGGAAAATAATAACGTTATATTAGTTAGCAAAGAAGTTGAAGAAGTAAAAGAAGTTATTAAAATAGATGATAAAGAAGCATCCAGAAACAGAATGCAATTAATAATATGTTTTGTATTGTTATCAATACCAGTTTTTCTATTTTTCTTACTTTGGTTATATAGCACCTTTTTGAGTGGCAAAAGGTAATAGATGATTTACAAAACTGATAGAAATGATTCATTTAATTTGAATCTTTTCTACCAGCTTTATTTATATTTGACATTATTATCACATGTAATTACATAGCATTAAAAAATACAAAATCAATTTTAACTTATAGTTAGAATTTTGGTACAATTAAAAAGAACTATATGGAGTATTCATTAAGCCTGAATTTTATAGTGAATCACAAAATCCTACGATTCATAGGTTGACCTTAAGCAGTATATATAATATAATGAATTCAATGAAGGAGGTGCTTATGAAAAAAATTATTATTAATTATTATGCTATTTTTATTTTCCTAATTTATTTTTTATACAATTTTAAATTTTATGGTTTAAAAATAGGTGGATTATTATATCAAATTTTTATGGTTTTAGTTACAATTTTAAATATATTAATAATGATTAAAATAAGAGATAAAATCAAATGTAAAAGTTTATGCTTAGTTATGTATTTTTTAACTATTTTATTTTGCAAAAATTATTTTCAACTTTTTTTTAATTTATCAAATATTATTGTATTAATTGTTTTAGGTTTTATCTTAAAAGGTAAAGTTATTAAGATCATATCAGCATTGATTATAATGATTATGAATTTTTGTTGTAGTATATTTCCTTTAACACTTTTTATATTATTGTTGATATTTGGAACAAATTTAAATGAAGAACAAGGATTGCGTGATATATCTCCTATTGAACATTACTATTGTGACAATAATTATGAAGCATATGAATATTCTTTGGGTGCTATGGATAAAACACATTATAGCGTCGGGAAACATTATGAAATTATTGATATAAAAGGGTTATTATATATACGATATTCTGAACGAAATCAAACAACCTATGAAGAATATGCAAGAACCATAAAAAAATATAATGGAAGGAAAGTAAGTAATACAAAATGATGGATATAGATAAAATTTCAAATTTAATAAAAAATAAAAGAAAAGAATTAGGAATAACACAAAGCCAGTTAGCAGAAAAATTATTTGTTACAGAAAAAGCGATTTCAAGATGGGAAACAGGTAAGGGAACACCTAATATTTCGTTATTGATTCCACTTGCAAACGAATTAAAAATTGATGTATCAGAATTGCTAAATGGAGAAGAAAACAAAAAGAATGATAATAGTGTTGAACAATTAATAGAGTATAATGAAATAACAAAAATGAATAAATATAATTTTAAATTTAAATTAACAGTATTTTGCTATATTATATCTATTTTATCGTTCTTAATTTATTTAAGATTAGAATATAATCCAAATATTGAGCTTAACTATTTTATAAGATTATGTATAATTATTTTTGCATCAGTATTTATAATTGCAGGAAACAATATTTATGCAAATAATCATGCAGAAACTATCAAAGATAAAAATAAAGTAAAAAAATATTCTCAAATAATAGTATTCATATATTATATTATTTTGATGTTCAATATGGTTATCTTTGCAAGATTTAGTAATGTAAATAGTTATAATTTGATACCATTTCATACAATAATTGAAATAGTAAATTGCAGTTCAATGTATTCTATATTAATTAATATTTTTGGTAATTTATTAATATTTATTCCATTAGAATATTTCATTATAGAATTATTTAATGTAAGAAAGTTTTTACCAAATTTTTTAATCTCAACTGGAACAATACTATTAATTGAAATACTACAATTTATTTTAAAGGTAGGGGTCTTTGATATAGATGACATTATTTTATGTGTATTAGGAATGATGTTGTATTATGCATATTATAAAAAAATAAATGGTATAAAAAAACTGAATAAATATTAAAAATATTGTACATACCTATATTATAAGTGTAGGTATGTATTTTTATATTTGAAAAGGAGTTAGATTAAAAATGAATAATGATAAAAGAGAAAAAGAAGATGCAACTAAATATGGAGAATTTGTTTCATCATATTTTGGATGGGTATCTCCAGAAAAGCAAAAAGATAGGGTAGAAGAATTAGAGAAAATAACAAAAAAAGAAGAAAAAAATAAAAATAGTTAGAAAAAAAGAGATAAAATAAGAAGAGGTATTAAAAATAGAATATAAAAGTCAGAAAAGGTCAAAAAACGACTTTGAAAAATAAAATAAAGGTAGTATAATAAGATTGTAAGTCAAAGAAAGTCAAAATCAGAAAAGAGGGATATATTATGAGAATGTCAGATATAATAGAAGAATTTATAAAAGACTTATTTGATGATGAGAATGAAGCAATTGAAATTCAGAGAAATGAACTAGCTGAGCATTTTAATTGTGTACCATCACAAATTAATTATGTAATATCAACTAGATTTAAACCATCACAAGGATATTATGTTGAAAGCAGAAGAGGCGGTGGAGGACATATTACTATAAAAAAGGTGAATAATACAAAAGAAGATTATATTATGCACATTATTAATAATATAGGCCAAAATCTAACATCAAACGAAGTAGATATATTAATAAGTGATTTTCTTTCATATAATATAATTGATAAAAAAGAAGCAAAGCTATTAAAAGTAGCAACCAGTGACAATGTTCTAGGATTACCAAAGGATATAAAAGATGAAGTAAGGGCTAGAATTTTTAAAAACATGTTACTAAATATATAGAAATAAAATTCAATAATTATAAAAGGAGGAGATTATTATGTTGTGTGATAACTGTGGAAAAAGAGAAGCTAATGTAAGATATTCAGAAAATATAAACGGAAGAAAAAAAGAATTAAATTTATGTGAGGAGTGTAGTCATAAATTAGGAATAGGTCAAATGGACTTTAGTATGCCAATTGATTTTTCAAACTTTTTTGAAGGGTTTATAGATAACTTTGGAAATAATGAGTTTATGCCAATGTTAAGTGATTTAAAAACATTAAAATGTAATAGTTGTGGATATACATTTGATGATATTGCAAATACAGGAAGATTAGGATGTAAAGATTGCTATTCAGTATTTGAAGATAGATTAGATCCAATAATTAAGAGAATTCAAGGTTCAAATAAACATGTTGGAAGAATAGGAAAAATTATAGATAGCAAGATAGACAGCAAAGAAACTATAAAAGAAGAAAATAAAGAACCTATATCAGAAAAAGAAAAATTGGAAAATAAATTAAAGCAAGCTATAAAAGATGAAAGATATGAGGATGCTGCTAAGTTAAGAGATGAGATAAAGAAATTAAATAAAAAATAATTAAAATTTTTCAAAATTCCAATTATTTTTTTTAGTTAGTATAGAAAGGGATGATATCATGAATTGGTATTTACAAAGTACAGATAATAGTGATGTTGTAAAAAGTACTAGAATAAATTTTCTGCGTAATATAGGTGAATTTAAATTTAATTTAGAGAAAAAAGAAGAAATAGAAAAATTAGAAAATAAAATAAAAGACAATTTATTTTCTATTGGATATGGATTGAAATTTTTAAAATTAAAAGATATGGATGATATAACTAGAAAATCCTTAGTTGAAAAAAATTTAATTACTCCAGAATTTGCTTTTAAAAAAATTGATACAGGAAGTATTTTAATAAATGATGATGAAAATATCTGCATTATGATAGGTGGAAAAGATCATTTGAATATACAAGTATTTAGCGCTGGTTTAGATTTAGAGAATACATTAAATTTAGCAATTGAAATAGATGAAAAAATTGGAGATGCTTTAGGATATGCAGTAAGTAAAAAATATGGATATTTAACATCATCTCCAAGTAACTTAGGAACTGGTTTAAAAGCGTCAGTTACTGTATATTTGCCAGCACTTTCCAAAACTAGAAACACAAGAAAAATATTTGATGCAATTAGTTCATTTGGTATGAGTGTTAGAGGAATAAATAGTGATAATAATCAAAATCAAGGTTATATTTATAAAATATCAAATAAACAAACATTAGGAGTAACAGAAAATGAAATTATTAAAAATTTAAAAATAATTACAAATACAGTAATAGAACAAGAAAGACAAGCAAGAAAAATACTTACTAAAGATATAATTGACTTAGAAGATGAAATTTATAGAAGTTATGGTATATTTACAAATGCTAGAAAAATATCTTATGATGAATCAATTAATTTATTAGCTAATATAAAATTAGGAGTCGATTTAGGAATTTTAGATAATCTAACCGATACGCAGGTTCAAAAATTGTATTTATATACCAAACCTGCAAATCTTCAAAAGTATTTAGGAGAAAAATGCGAGAGGATTGATATAGATATAAAGAGAGCTGAAGTTATTAAGCAAATTATTAATGAAAAATAGAAATTACTGAAATAAGGCAATATAAATATTTGCGAGTTATCTCGGTTCAATACATATATCAAAAATTTATAATAATATTTATGGAACCTTTTTCACTTAGTCCTCGCTTCGCTCGACGCGAACATTATTCCATAAATTTTAAAGAAATTCTAAATATATTCCAATCGCATTCGATATCTCTTAAATATTTATATAGCCTTATTTCAAAGAAACTATTATAAAAATTTTGAAAGGATGTGATAATTATGACATACAAGTTTACAAATAGAGCTAAAAAAGCAATTGAGATTGCAAATGATTGTGCAATTGAATTAGGACATAATTATATAGGAACAGAACATATTTTATATGGATTGGCTAAAGAAGGAAATGGAGTTGCTTCTAAAGTTATTGAAAACCAATCAATAACTCCAGATATGATTATAGATAAAATTGTTGATTTAATTGGAAATGAAGCTCCTATTGAAGATACATTAGGATTTACTCCAAGAACTAAAAGAGTTATTGAAAATGCTTTTATTGAGTCAAGAAAATTAGGCTACAATTATATAGGAACTGAGCATTTATTAATAGGAATTTTAAGAGAAGGAGATAGTATTGCTGCAAGAATTTTAATAGAACTTAATACTAATATTCCAAAATTATATAATGAAATAGTAAAAGTAATAAATGAGGGTGAAGATTATTCTAAAGATGATAAAAATAGTAGAAGTGGTGAAAGAAGAAATGGTAGTTATAATTCTACACCAACACTTAATCAATTTGGAGAGGATCTGACTAAAAAAGCAGAAGAAGGAAAGCTTGATCCTGTAATTGGAAGAAAAGATGAAATTGAAAGAGTTATTCAAATTTTATCTAGAAGAACAAAGAATAATCCTTGTTTAATTGGTGAACCTGGTGTTGGTAAAACAGCAGCTGTAGAAGGATTAGCTCAAAAAATTGCAACAGGGGATGTTCCAGAAATTTTAAAAGACAAAAGAGTTGTAACTATGGATATTTCAGGTATGGTTGCTGGAAGTAAATACAGAGGTGATTTTGAGGAAAGAATAAAAAAAGCATTAAATGAAGTGAAAAAAGCAGGGGATATAATTCTTTTTATTGATGAAATACACACAATAGTTGGAGCAGGTGCAGCAGAAGGCGCAATTGATGCTGCAAATATTTTAAAACCATTGCTTGCAAGAGGTGAAATTCAATTAATTGGAGCAACTACTTTAAATGAATATAGAAAATATATTGAGAAAGATAGTGCATTAGAAAGAAGATTTAGTCCTGTTACTGTAAATGAACCTTCAGAAAAAGATACAATTAAAATCTTACAAGGAATTAGAGATAAATATGAAGCACATCATGGTGTAAAGATTACTGATGAAGCAATTGAAGCAGCAGTTAAAATGTCTACAAGATATATTAATGACAGGTATTTACCAGATAAAGCAATTGACTTAATAGATGAAGCAGCATCTCGTGCTAAGTTAAAAACTTATACAGAGCCAGATACTTTAAAACAATTAGAAGAAGAATTAGAACAAGTGGAAAAAGATAAAGAAGAAGCTGTTAGAATTCAAAAATTTGAAAAAGCTGCATCTTTAAGGGACAAACAAAAAGAATTAAAAGAAAAATATGAAAAAGAACAGAAAAAATGGAAAAACAAAAACAATAAAGAAGTAACAAATATTACTGAGGAAAATATTGCTGAAGTAATTGCTAGTTGGACAGGAATTCCAGCAAAGAAAATAACAGAGGATGAAAATGAAAAACTAAAAAATCTTGAAAAAAATCTACATGAAAGAGTTATTGGTCAAAATGAAGCAGTAGAAGCAGTTGCAAAAGCAATCAGAAGAGGAAGAGTAGGATTAAAAGATCCTAAACGTCCAATAGGTTCATTCTTATTTTTAGGTCCTACTGGTGTTGGTAAAACCGAGTTATCAAAAGCATTAGCAGAAAGTCTATTTGGAGATGAAAATGCTATGATAAGAGTTGACATGTCAGAATATATGGAACCACATTCAGTATCTAAATTAATAGGTTCTCCTCCAGGCTATGTTGGATTTGATGAAGGTGGACAATTAACAGAAAAAATAAGAAGAAAACCATATTCAGTAATATTATTTGATGAAATTGAAAAAGCTCATCCTGATGTTATGAATATGTTGCTTCAAATATTAGAAGATGGAAGACTTACAGACTCACAAGGAAGAACAGTTAACTTTAAGAACACAGTAATTATTATGACATCTAATATTGGTGCAAGATTAATCACTGATAAGAAAACATTAGGATTTAGCAAAGACAATTCATCAAAAGAAAATATTCAGAAAGAATATGAAGCTACCAAAAAAGAAGTTATGGAAAGCTTAAAAAGAGAACTAAGACCAGAGTTTATAAATCGTATAGATGAAATAATAGTATTCCATAAATTAACAGATACAGAAATTAATCAAATTATTGAGATTATGCTAAATCAAGTAATAAAAAGATTAGAAAATCAAAAAATAAAAATCGAACTAGAACCAGAAGTTAAAGAACTAATAGCAAGCAAGGGAATTGACAAAAACTTTGGTGCAAGACCACTTCGAAGAACAATTCAAAATATTTTAGAAGATAAACTTGCAGGAGAAATATTAGATGGAAATTTAGAAAAAGGAAAAACTTCTAAAATTGGTGTAGAAAATGGTGAAATAACAATAAAATAACCTATGTCAATAGGACCGGGGTAATTTGACATATTAGTACCAACCAAATTGACAAAACAAAAATTACAAATGTGGAAAATCTCCACATTTTTTGCTTTTAAACTTGTTTTTGATTGTGAAATGTAGTATATTATGTAGCATAGGAAATGAGAATTGCAGATGTGGTTGCCACTTTATTCCACGTTTTTAACGTGAGAACGGAGGTGGTGCTATGATAGAAGCGGTTTTATTAGAAATAATATACTTACTTTTATATAGTTTAATTGTCGAAACTATTATAGTATTTGCCTTAATTATTTATATAGTATTAAGCAAATAAAAGACAAATAAAAACACATCTGTAACTTGCCCGGTTCTGATGTGTTTTTACATATTAAATTATCTGGCAACCACGTTTGTGGTTTTTCATTTCCTAATTTAAATATATTATACATATAAAATTGCAATTTGTCAATAAAAGGTGAGGTTATGATAGAAAAAATAAATTCAGCCGAGGATGTAAAAAAATTAAATATAGAAGAACAAAATAAATTAGCCGAAGAAATACGAAAATATATATTAGAAATAGTATCAAAAAATGGTGGACATTTAGCATCTAATTTAGGAGTTGTAGAATTAACAATTGCTTTGCATACAGTTTTTGATTTACCAAAAGATAAAATTGTATGGGATGTTGGGCATCAAACTTATGTACATAAAATTATTACAGGAAGAAGAGAATCTTTAAAAACATTAAGACAGCTAAATGGAATCTCAGGATTTCCCAAAACGAATGAATCAGAAACGGATTGCTTTAATACAGGACATAGCAGTACATCAATATCTGCAGCACTTGGTATGGCAAGAGCAAGAGATATAAAAGGTGAAGACAATAATGTTATTGCTGTAATAGGTGATGGAGCATTAACTGGAGGAATGGCCCTAGAAGCTTTAAATGATGCAGGTTTTAGTCAGACAAGATTAACGGTAATATTAAATGACAATGAAATGAGTATATCTAAAAATATTGGTGGAATTAGTATGCTTCTTAGTAAAATAAGAACAAGAAGAGGATATACTAAATCAAATGTTTCTGCAAAAAATGTGATAAATAAAATACCAGGAATAGGACCTGTCTTTGTAAAAATAGTACAAAGAGTAAAAAGAAGTATAAAACAGTTAATAATTCCTAAAATGTATTTTGAAGATATAGGTTTTAGATATTTAGGTCCTGTAGATGGACATAATATAGAAGAATTAGAAAGAATGTTAAACATTAGTAAAAAACTAGATGGACCTGTGCTTTTACATATATTAACTAAAAAAGGAAAAGGATATAAAATAGCAGAAGAAAATCCAGATAAATTCCATGGAATAGGACCTTTTGATATAGAAACAGGCAAACCTAAAAAAGAAAAATCAAAAGATTATTCTGCAGTATTTGGGGAAAAATTAACAGAACTTGCAAAAAAGAACAAAAAAATAGTAGCGATAACAGCTGCTATGAGAGATGGAACAGGATTAAGAAAATTTGCAGAAGAATTTCCGGACAGATTTTTTGATGTTGGAATTGCAGAACAACATGCATTAGGACTAGCAGCAGGTATGGCAAAAGAAGGAGTAATACCAGTTGTTCCTATATATTCGTCATTTTATCAAAGAGGATATGACCAAGTAATACATGATATTGCAGCTCAGAATTTACCAGTAGTTATGTGTGTAGATAGAGCAGGAGTGGTAGGACAAGACCGGAGCAACACATCAAGGTTTACTTGATATGGCATTTTTCAGATTAGTTCCAAATTTAACAATAATGGCACCAAAAGATTTTAAAGAATTAGAAGATATGTTGGAATTTGCTATATCTCTTGGAAAGCCTGTAGTAATAAGATATCCAAGAGGTGGAGAGTCAAAAGAAAAATTTGAAAATCATAGCAAAATAAAATATAGAAAATCAGAAATACTAAAAACAGGTAAAGATATATCAATAATAGCTATTGGAAAAACTGTAGAAAGAGCATTAAAGGTTTCAAAAATGCTAGAAAACGACAATATAGAAGCAGAAGTAATAAATGCTAGATTTTTAAAACCATTTGATAAAGAAACAATAAAAAATTCAATAGTAAAAACAAAAAGAGTAATAACAATAGAAGATGGAACAATAATAAATGGCCTAGCAACAACTGTAAAAGAATTAATAATAGAAGAAAACATAAAAGATGTGGAAATACAAAACTATAGCTATCCAGACAAATTTATAGAACATGGAAATGTAGAAGAATTGGAAAAATTATATAAACAAGATGCAGAATATATTTATGGAACAATTGGGGGACAGTCTTGATTTGTTCCACTAATTCGACAAAAAACGACAAAAATGGAACAGAATGTGACTGTCCCCATTGTTTCATTTTCGAAAGGAATAGTATGAATAAGCAAGATTTATTAAAAGATTATAAAAGACAAGAAGATAAAATTTGTTTATCACAAGTTTTAGATAAAATAGAATTTTGTAAGACAAGAGAAAAGTTAGAACATACAGATTTTTTAGATATGTATCAAATTTCTCTTGTAGAAAATTTTTTAAGAAAAATTAGTTTTAAAAATTATAAATTATATGGTGGATATGAAGATAGTGAAAGAAAAGTTTTAATTATTTATCCTGAAAAATATAATGATAAAATGATTGAAAAAAATTATAATAAAATTTTAAAATTAATTAGAGTTGAATTACCAGAAGAAGAACAAGGAAAATATTCACATAGAAATTATTTAGGTGGAATAGTTAAACTACGGACTAAAAAGAGAAAACGTTGGAGATATTCTAGTTTCAAATGATGGAGCAGATATTGTAGTAATGGAAGATTTTTCTGAGATATTAAAAAATGAATTACCATCACTTACTAGATTTGAAAATAGTAAAATATCTATACAAGAAATATCAGATATAAGAAAAAAAGAAATAAAAATAGAAGAAATAAGTATAATAGTTCCATCATTAAGATTAGATAATATAGTTTCAGACTTAGCAAAAACATCAAGAAGTAAAGCAGCGCAAATAATCAATCAGGAAAGAGTATTTATAAATGGGCAAAATGAAACAAAGCTTTCAAAACAATTAAAATTAAATGATGTAATAACAATTAGAGGAAAAGGCAGATTTATAATAAAAGAATTTACAGGTACAACAAGAAGTGGAAGGACTGTTATAAAAATAGAAAAGTATGTATAAATGGGACACTGGGGACAGTCTTGTTTTGTCCCACAATTTCGACAAAAAATGACAAAAATGGAACAAAACAAGACTGTCCCCGGTGTCCCAAAAGGAGACAATTACATGGATATAAATTTAAAAAAATTAGAATATGATAAGATATTGGAGATTTTAAGTAAATATTGCGTTACCTATATGGGAAAAGAATTAGCAAGAAATTTAAGACCAAGTAGTTCGAGGGAAGAAGTTCAAGATATGCTTGATGAAACTTTTGAAGCTGTAAATTTATCTTATAGAAATTCTATGCCAGGATTTTATGAAATTGATAATATAGATATAGAAATTAAAAATCTAGAAAGTAATAACACATTATCTTGCAAGTCATTAATAAACCTTAAAAATATATTCAAATTAGCTAAAGAATTAAAAGAATATTTTTCAAAAGATTTTTTGGATATACAAGAATATCAAAAATTAGCAAAGTTATTTGAAGCACTTTATACTAATAAAGAAATTGTTGATACAATAACTAAAAGTATTATAGATGAAAATACAATAGATGATAAAGCATCTTCTAATTTAAATTCAATTAGAAGAAATAAAAGAAAGTTAGAACAAGATATTAGAAATACGTTAAATAATTTCATACATTCATCTAAATATTCTAAATATATTCAAGAAAATATTATAACAATTAGAAATGATAGATTTGTAATACCGGTTAAAGCAGAGAATCGTTCTGAAATAAAAGGATTCGTACATGACATATCAAATGCAGGATCAACAGTTTTTATTGAACCAATTTCTATATTTGAAATGAATAATGATTTAAGTAAATTAAAAGTTGATGAAGAAATAGAAATTGAGAAAATTTTACAAAAACTAACATCATTGTTTTATCCTTATGTAGAAGAGTTAAAAGAAGATTTAGAATTAATTGGAAAACTAGATTTTATATTTGCAAAGGCAAAATATTCTAAAGAAATAAAAGGAATTACTCCTACAATAAATGAAGAGAAAAGAGTAAGTTTAATTAATGCAAGACATCCACTTATTGATAAAGGAAAAGTTATACCAATTTCTATAGAACTTGGAAAAGAGTTTTCAACATTGGTAATAACAGGACCAAATACTGGAGGAAAAACAGTTACTTTAAAAACATTTGGATTATTATGTGCAATGGCATGTAGTGGATTAAATATTCCATGTAGTGAGAAATCATCTATTTATGTTTTTGATAAAATTTTTGCTGATATAGGTGATGATCAAAGTATTAGTGATTCGTTAAGTACTTTTTCATCTCATATGATAAACATAGTAAATATAATAAATAACATAACCAAAAATTCTTTAGTATTATTAGATGAATTAGGCTCTGGAACAGATCCAATAGAAGGAGCAAATCTTGCTATTAGTATTTTAGATTATCTAAATGATAGATTTTGTCTAGTAATTGCAACAACACATTATCAAGAGTTAAAAGATTATGCGTTAGTAACAGAAGATTTTGAAAATGCCTCTGTTGAATTTGATATAGAAACTTTAAAACCAACATATAAATTATTGGTTGGTATTCCAGGAAAAAGTAATGCATTTGAAATTAGTAAAAATCTTGGACTATCAGAAGATATAATCAATTATGCAAAATCACTAATGACATCTGATCAAGTAAATATTGAAGATCTATTAAAAAGTATTTATGATAATAAAGCCATAATTGAAAAAGAAAAAGAAGAACTTGAAACAAAATTAAAAAATGTAGCAGATTTAGAAAGTAAGCTAGTAAGAGATAATGAATTTTTAAAAATTCAAGAAAAGGAATTGATTGATAATGCAAAAATTAAAGCAAGAAATATTTTACTAGAAGCTAAAGAAGATGCAGATGAAATTATAAAAGAATTACACAACATTAAAGAATCTAATATTAAAGATGCTGATAATTTGAGGAATAAATTAAATTCAAAAATAAAGGAACAAAGTATTATAAATCAAAAAGAAAATAAAGATATAGACAAGTCAAAAGTTTTAAACAAAGATGATATAAAGATAGGTTTAGAAGTATATGTAAGAACAGTAGAAAAAAATGGAGTCATTGTTTCACATATTTCAAAATCAAATGAAGTTCAAGTTCAAATTGGAATTATGAAAATGAATGTTAATATAGATGATTTGGAAAAAGCACATAAAGAAAACGTAGCTAAACAGAAAAATAATGTTCAAACTTCAGGATATACAAGCATTTCTAAATCAAGGAATATAAAACCAGAAATAAATGTAATAGGATTAAATGTTGAAGAAGCGGTATTTGTAGTAGATAAATTTTTAGATGATTGTAGTTTAGCAAAGCTTCAGACAGTTAGAATTGTTCATGGAAAAGGTACAGGAAAATTAAAAAACGGTATACATCAATTCCTAAAAAAACATCCTCATGTTAAATCAATGAGAATGGGAACTTATGGAGAAGGAGAAATGGGTGTTACAGTAGTCGAATTAAAATAATAAAATATGTTGCAAAAAACTAAAAGTTATGATATAACAAACATAAATAAAAATGAGACAAAATAAACACAGATTTGAGGTGAAAAAATGATAAAAGCTTATGCTAAATCAGATGTCGGAAAAGTAAGAGATATGAATCAAGATGCTTATTATATATCTGATTCACTAGATGAAATACAATTATTTATGTTAGCAGACGGAATGGGAGGATATAAAGGTGGAGAAATTGCAAGTAATTTAGCAATTCAATCTGCAAAAAGCTATATAGAGAATAATTTTAAAGAGATTGAAAAAGATAGAGATAGTATAATTCAATTACTTGGAAGTAGTATGGAATATGCAAATATGGTAGTATATGAAAAATCTAAAGAAAGTAAAGAATTAGAAGGAATGGGTACTACTTTAGAAATATGCTTAATATATAATAATAAGGTATTTATTGGACATATTGGTGATAGTAGAGTTTATAGAATAAGAAAAGAATTTATGAGAAAGTTAACTCAAGATCATAGTTATGTACAAAAATTAGTAAAAGATGGTACTATTACACAAGAACAGGCAGTACATCATCCACAAAAAAACATGCTAATGAAGGCACTTCGGATGTAATGCTTTTGTAGAACCAGATGTAATGGTAAAAGGATTCCTAAAGGATGATATTTTAATAATAAATTCAGACGGATTAACTAATTTAGTGCCACAAGAAGAAATCTTTAATGAAGCAAAAAGAAATATAGAACAAGCACCAAAAGAACTTGTAAAAAAGGCAAACGAAAATGGTGGCTATGACAATATAACAGTTATTGTAATAAAAAATATATAGCAATCTACATATAAACGAATATTAAGGGAGAGATAAAAATGAATATAGAGGGGAAGCTATTAGGAAGTAGATATGAAATTATCGAAAAAGTTGGAAACGGGGGAATGGCTACCGTATATAGAGCAACAGATAAAGTATTAAAAAGAGATGTTGCAGTTAAAATCTTAAGAGATGAATTTACAACAGATGAAGAATTTATTAGAAGATTTGAAGCAGAAGCTCAATCAGCTGCAAGATTAACAAATGCTAATATTGTATCAGTTTATGATGTTGGTGTAGATGGAAATTTATATTATATTGTAATGGAATTAATACAAGGAAAAACATTAAAAGAAATAATAATAAAGGAAGGTGGACCACTTCCTTGGAAATGGTCAATAAATGTCGCAATACAAATTGCTTCTGCATTAGAGGTTGCACATAGAAACAATATAATACATAGAGATATAAAACCACATAACATTATAATAACTGAAGATGGAGTGGCAAAAGTAACAGATTTTGGAATAGCAAAAGCGGTATCTAATTCAACAATTACAGCTTTTGGAACAACAATAGGCTCAGTACATTATTTCTCACCAGAACACGCTAGAGGTGGGTTAACAGATGCTAAATCCGATTTATATTCTTTAGGTGTTGTTATGTATGAAATGGTTACAGGAAAAGTTCCTTTTGATGCTGATACGCCAGTTTCTGTTGCATTAAAACATATGCAAGAAATGCCACAAGAACCAATAGAATTAAATCCAAACATACCAATGTCTGTAAATAAAATAATAATGAAAGCTCTTCAAAAAGATACAAATTTAAGATATCAATCAGCAACAGAGATGTTAGATGATTTAAATATGTGTTTAAAAAACCCAGAAGGTGATTTTGTTGAAGAATTAGAGTATGATGAAACGGCAAAAACACAAGTAATTAATACAAGCAGGTTACATGAAGAGTCTAAAAAGGATAAAAATTCAAAAGAAAATAAATTTAAAAGGTTCATAAAAAATCATAAAGCATTAAGTACAGTTATAGGGTTAATATTATTATTTGCAATAAGCCTAGGCGGAACCATGGGAGTTTTAAGCTTAACAAATCCACCAGAAGTTGAAATGCCTAAAGTTATTGGGATGACAAAAGATGAGGCGCAAAAAGCTATAGAAGATGCTAAATTAAAATTTGAAGTTGAAAAAGAAGAATATAGTAAAGATGTTGAAGAAGGAAAAGTTATTTCACAAGATCCTACTTATATGGAAAGATTTAACAAGGTAAAACAAGGAAGTACAGTAAAAGTTGTTATAAGTAAAGGTCAAGAGAAAACTAAGGTTCCAAAAGTAATTGGAATGAAACAAGATGAAGCAGTAAAAGCATTAGAAGATGCAAAATTAAAAGTAGAAGTAGTAGAAGAACCAAGTAAAAAAGTACAAGAAGGATATGTAATTAGTCAAGAAACAGATGCTGAAACAGAAACGTTTGCAGGTGAAACCGTTAAAATACATGTAAGTACAGGTGTAGAAAAAGCAACTATTCCAGATGTAATAGGTAACAGCGAAGCAGATGCTAAAAAATCATTAGAAGCTTTAGGATTTGTAGTTGCAACAACTACAGCAGAGGATAGTTCTAAAGCAACTGGAGTAGTATTAAAACAAAGTATAGACTCAGGAAAAACTGTAGAAAAAGGAACAAGTATTACAATAACTGTAAATAGCTATAAACAAAGTAGAACTGTAAACCTAGTGATAAATGTAAAATCGCTAACAGGAGGATATACAGAAACTTCATCAGAAACTAATACAGAATCTAATACAGAATCTAGTAGTACTAACAATACAGCAAATAAAACAGTAGATGTATCAATATCTATAGATGGAAATGTAGTAGAAACAAGACAAAATATAGATAAGAACAATACTAATTTAACAATAAACGTTACTGGAAACGGAACAAAAACTGTTACAGTAAATGCGGGCGGCTCTAAAACAACGAAAACAATTGATTTTGATACTGCTAATAGTGTAAATATTTCATAAATACAATTTATAATTGAAATTAAGAAATTAGTTCAAAAAATCAGTTAATACTAAAAAGAATGGATAATTTCCATTCTTTTTAGCAAATGGGGGAACAATGCAAGGAATAATAATAGAAAATAAATCTAATTTATATAAAGTGGCTTCTATAGAAAAAGAAAATAAAGAAAAAATATATGAAAGCAAAGTAAGAGGAAAATTTAAACAAGAAGATATTTCACCAGTAGTTGGTGATTATGTAGAAATAAAAATATTGCCAAAAGAAGAAGAAAAAGAACAAGCTGTTATAGAAAAAATAAATCCAAGAAAAGTTTTTATTAAGAGACCTAAAATAGCTAATATAACACAGATGATATTAGTATTATCTAGTAAAAATCCAAAGCCTGATTTAATAATGCTTGATAAACAATTGGCTTTTGCTGAATATATGGGAGTAAAAGCTGTAATAGTATTAAATAAAATTGACTTGGATAAAGACAAAAAATTTGAACAAATAAAATCAATATATGAAAGTATTGGCTATAAAGTAGTTAATACTATGGCAAAAGAAGGAAATGGTATTGAAGAATTAAAGAAAGTATTACATCATAATATAAATGTATTTTCTGGGAATTCAGGTGTTGGAAAATCTACTTTAATTAATTCAATATTTGGAAAAGAAATGACAGAAGAAGGTCAAATAAGTAGGAAAAATAAAAGAGGAAAAAACACTACAACAAAAACTAGATTATATGAAATAGAAAAAGATACATATATAGCAGATACACCCCGGATTTTCTACTTTTGAAATTACAGAGATTGAAAGTAAAGAATTAGCAAAGTATTTTAGAGAATTTAACAAATATATAAATAAATGTGAGTTTATAGATTGTACTCATATAAAAGAGGAAAATTGTGGTTTAAAAAAAGCAATTGAAGAGGGAAAAATACATAAAGATAGATATGAAAGATTTTGTAATATATATAGTGAATTAAAAGAAAAGGAGGAAAGAAAGAAATGGTAGAAATATCAACATCTATTCTTACAGTAAGTAAAGGAGAGGAATCAGCTACATTTTTTGAATTAGAAGCTTCCAAAACAGATTATTTTCATATTGATGTTATGGATGGGAAGTTTGTAGAAAAAGATACATATCAAAAAATGCTAGAATATGCATCATATATAAAAAGAATATCAAATTTACCATTAGATGTACATTTAATGGTAGAAGATGTAAAAAGTGCTATAGATGATTTTTTGTCAGTAGAGCCTAATATTATAACATTTCATTTAGAAGCTTGTAAAAATAAAGAAGAAGTTTTTGATATTATAAAATATATAAAGGAAAACAATTGTAAAGTTGGAATTTCAATAAAGCCAAATACAAAATTGGAAGAAGTCTATGAATTTTTGCCATATGTTCATATGTGTTTAATTATGACAGTTGAGCCTGGAAAAGGGGGACAAACCTTATTAAAGGATATGGTAAATAAAATTGCAGATTTAAAAAAATATACAGAAGAAAATAATTTAGAAATTGATATTGAGGCAGACGGTGGAATTAATTTAAAAACAGCACCTGATGTTAAAAATGCAGGAGCAAACATCTTAGTTTCTGGAACTGCAATACTTGCTGCAAATAATTTTAAGACTATAATAGACGAATTAAAAAAATAAATATAATTAATAAAAAAGAGGTAGATAACTAATTTGAAAGTTAATCAAATTAATTAATTATACCTCTTTTAAATTGATATAGTTTACTTATTTATCCTTAACTTCATTCTTTTGTTTTCTATTTGTAAAAACATAATTTATTATAATTCCTAAACCTATTAATTTAATTACTAAATTTATAAGTCCTCCAACAAATGGAATTAAAGTTGCTAACCAAACAACTGCAGATGTAATAATTAAAATACCAAATGTTGCTATATTTTTTTCTATTTTAAGTTTCTTACATATAAATTGGTTTATACTTATTGTAAATATTGGAACTCCAATAAATAATAATAAGACAAGTAAACCTATGCCTAATAATGCAACTTCAGCAGTAATACCTATAATTAATAATATAATTGATGCAAATATTATAGCTAGAGTTGTTAGAGCTCCAAATCCTAATGAAGGCCAAATTTTCTTTGATACTAGATAATCTGTTTTTGATAAGAATTTTGGTGCTAGCCATAATATTAATAACCAAATTACAGCAACTGTAACAACAAATGTACCTAAATTCCAAATATAATTTTGTATTATATTTGCAGTAGTTTTTCCTTCTGATGTATCTAATTTAGAATAGTTTACAGAACCGGTAATACTTCCTTCAGGAATTTTTATTTCATTTGGAGAAGAATAGTTTAAATCTCCATAAATCATAGTCTTGCTATCTGAAACTAATTCCTTTTCTGATTCAGCATTTTGTGGAAAATTAATATTTTCAGCAGCAATAAATGCATTTCTTCCAACAGTTCCATTTACATTAACAGTAGATGATGTAACTTTTATATCTCTATAAACATATCCGTTTATATTAGTAGTTTGAGAACATGAATATAAATCATATACTACACCCGAAACGTTTAATTCTTGAGATAATGCAAATAAATTACTAAATATGTATCCTTGTTCACCAACATTTACTTGGCTTGCTATTATAAAAGCATCTCCACCAATTTGTGAATTAATGTTTACAGTTTTTGCAATAACAAAAAGATTTCCGTCAACAACATAATCAATTGTAACTTCATCTCCCATTAGATAAACATCACTTTTTTTCATATCTGCTGTAACAGTTCCACTTGATTCACCATGAACTTCATGGTCATGTGTATCTTCATTGTGTTCTGGCTCAGCAACAACTATTTGATTTTCAACATCCGTTTCATTTTCTGCTCTTACAATAGGAATAGTTAGAGAGAAAACAAGTATTGCAATTAATGCAATGATTGTAATTTTGTTTTTTAACATTTCGAACCTCCTAATTTTTTATAATATATGTTAAAATATATATCTTTATTAAAGCTTTGTCAAGAATAAATCGGAACGCCAATAAATTTGCAGTATGTTATTTTAAACAGTAAAAATCAATTATTTTGTACATTTATGTAATTATTTAATATTATAAGAAAATAAATATTATAAAAAGTTAATTAGATTGTTTATAATAATTACACAATTTTTTAATACAACATTGTTCGCATTTTGGATTTCTTGCAATACAAGTATTTCTACCATGATAAACTAGAAGATGGTTGGCATCTTTTAAGGCATGTTTGGGAAATATTTTAATTAAATCTTGTTCTATTTTCTCTGGAGTTTTTTCTTTAGAAAGTCCAGTTAAATTAGAAATTCTTTTAGCATGTGTATCAAC
The DNA here is from genome assembly GCA_036307105.1 of Clostridia bacterium. Lineage (GTDB taxonomy): Bacteria > Bacillota > Clostridia > TANB77 > CAG-508 > CAG-269. The sequence goes on from JAXJYD010000045.1 coordinate 24,149, forward strand.
TGCAATTCCCTCTGCAATACCATATACTTCTAATAAAATAACATTAGCACTTTTTCTACCAACTCCAGCAAGGCTTGTTAATTCTTCCATAGTATTAGGAACTTGTCCATTGTATAGTTTTAAAACTTGTTTTGCACATAATTTGATATTTTTAGCTTTATTTCTATAAAATCCACAAGGATGAATCAATTCTTCTAATTTTTTTATATCTATATCTGCAAAATCTTCAATTGTTCTACATTCTTTAAATAATGCCGGGGTAGTTTTATTTACTCTTTCATCTGTACACTGAGCTGAAAGCATAACAGCTACTACTAACTCAAAAGGAGTAGAAAAATCTAAACTACAAGTTGCATTAGGATAAGCTTTTTTTAAACATGTAATTAGTTCTATAGCATTTTTTTTATTCATGAGATTCACCTCTGTACTTATTTTACAATGAAACAATGGGGACAGTCAACTTTTGTTTCATTTTTGTTTGAAAAACATAAAAAATAGTGTTACCCATATTTGTCATCTAAAGTCCACGTGAGTGATAATATAAAAAATATTACAATTATTATATTAAGCTTTTCTATAATAAACATAAACAGGAACAAATAAATTTATTTAGTAATATAATATACAAAAAACAAAAAGAAGCAATAATTTGAAAATAATTGGTAAATTTACTTAATTCTTATTCAAATTAATGTGAACTTTAGGAAGGAATAAAAAATGATGAAACATATTTTAAGAAAAACACTAGCTGTATGTTTAATTGGATTAGGATTAGGAATATTACTTGTTTTATTACTTCCTATAACAGGTTGGTTATTTATAATAGGTGTAGCAGTTGTTTGTGTTGGTTTTGCATGGCTTGCTTGCTAAAATAAAGGGAGGGAGAGATACATATGACTATTGTAGTAAAAAAAGTACCTAAGTTTTTAAGAGGGTTTGTTAAATTGATATTTGGTATAAAAGAATAGAAAGAAATAATAAAGCATAATTATTTTTTGAACTGATATTGAAATAAATAAATATACTAAAAAAAGAGCTCTTAAGCTCTTTTTACTTTTCCATCTTTTAAACATTTAGCACATACATAAATTCTTTTTGTTTCACCATTAACTATTGCTTTAACACTTCTTAAGTTTGGTTTCCATGTACGTGGTGATCTTTTACTTATATGTGAACGAGTAATGCTAAGTTTGTTTCCATGAGTTGCTGCTTTTTCGCAGATTGCACATTTTGCCATTAAAATTGCACCTCCTAAATTCTTTCTTAATAAATTGACTAATAACAAGTTTATCATAAAAAAGAAAAAAAAACAAGTATTTTTTGAAAATTATGAAAAATTCCTTGCAAAAGCTTAAAAATGTGGTATAATAATATGGCTAATAAAAAGAACGAATTTAAAGTTTGACTAATGATTGGTAAAACAATTTTTAGCCAATCAAGAAGAGTTCATAAAGAAAAGAAGGGAAAGATTATAAAATGAGTTGTAAAGTAGAAAAAACTAAAAACGCAAATGAAGTTAAATTAGAAGTAACAGTAGAAGCATCAAAATTTGATGAAGCTATAAAAAAAGTATATTTTAAAAGTGCAAAATATTTTAATATACCAGGTTTTAGAAAAGGTAAAGCTCCAATGCAAATAGTAGAAAAATATTATGGAAAAGAAATTTTCTACGAAGATGCATTTAATGAAGTTGCAGAGGTTGCATTAGAAGAAGCTATTAAAGAAAATAAGTTAGATGTTGTAAGTAGACCAGATATAGATGTTACACAAATAGAAAAAGGAAAAGACTTAATATTTACAGCAATAATGCAAACTAAACCAGAAGCTGAACTTGGTAAATATAAAGGTATAGAAATAAAAAAAATAGAGTATAATGTAACAAATGAAGATATTAACCATGAATTAGGACATATGCAAGAACACAATTCAAGATTAATTACTATAGAAGATAGACCAGTAGAAAAAGGAGATATTGCTACAATAGATTTTGAGGGATTTGTTGATGGAAAACCATTTGAAGGTGGAAAAGCAGAAGGACATGAATTAGAAATAGGAAGTAATACATTTATACCAGGATTTGAAGATCAAGTAATTGGAATGAAAATTGATGAAGAAAAAGATATAAATGTTAAATTCCCAGAAGAATATTTTTCAAAAGAACTTGCAGGCAAAGATGCAACATTCAAAGTAAAAGTTCATGAAATAAAGAAAAAAGAATTACCAGAACTTGATGATGAATTTGCTAAAGATGTTAGCGAATTTGACACATTAAAAGAATTAAAAGCTGATATAAAAGCAAAACAGGAAGAACAAAACAAGGAAAAAGCAAAATATGAAACTCAAGATGCAGTTATAAAGGCTTTATGTGAAGACATAAAAGTAGATATTCCATCAGGAATGATTGAGATGGAAGTTGAAAATATGTTAAAAGACATTGAACAAAGATTATCTTATCAAGGATTAAAATTAGAACAATATCTTCAAATGATGGGTAAAACAGAAGAAGATATGAAAAAAGAATATGAACCTCAAGCAGTAGATGCTATAAAATCAAGATTAGCATTAGAAGCAGTTGTTAAAGCAGAAAAAATTAAAGTTGATGATAAAGAAATAGAAGAAAAAATGAAAGAAATGGCTAAAAACTATGGAAAAGAAAATGACGAAGAATTTATGAAAAATGAAAATGTAAGAAACTACATAAAACAAGGAATAGAATCTGAAAAAGCTATTGATTTCTTAGTAGAAAATGCAAAAATAAAAAAGTAATAACAAATCGAAATACTAAATAAATAGTAGAATGAAAGGTTGGGGGTAAAACAAATTGAGTTAAAATTTACTTTCGACTTTTTTGTAATTTGATTAAAATTCGATATAATAAAGTTATTCGAATTGAAAATAGATTAGGAGGAAATGATATGTTAGAAAAAAATAGTTTGGTACCATATGTTATTGAACAAACAAGTAAAGGAGAAAGATCTTATGATATTTTTTCTAGATTATTAAAAGATAGAATAATATTTTTAGGAGAAGATGTAAATCCAACAACATCAAGCTTAATTATAGCTCAATTATTATTCTTAGAATCAGAAGATCCAGATAAAGAAATAAGTCTTTATATTAATTCTCCAGGTGGTTCTATAACAGATGGAATGGGAATTATAGATACAATGAATTATATTAAATGTCCTGTTTCTACAATATGTATAGGAATGGCAGCAAGTATGGGGGCAGCACTTTTAGCTGCAGGTGAAAAAGGAAAAAGATTTGCAACACCAAATGCAGAAATATTAATTCATCAACCATTAATTGGTGGTGGAGGAATTTCTGGCCAAGCAACAGAAGTAAAAATTCATGCAGATCATTTAGTAAAAACTAGAGAAAAACTAAATAAATTTTTAAGTGAAAGAACAGGTCAATCAATTGAAACTATTGAAAGAGATACAGAAAGAGATAATTACATGACAGCAGAAGAAGCTTTAAAGTATGGATTGATTGATGGTATTATGGATAAAAGAAATTAAATTAAGGGAGAAAAATAATGGCAAAAAATAATACTACACCTAAAAATGTAAGGTGTTCATTTTGTGGAAAAGCACAAGAGAGTGTAAGAAAAATAGTAGCAGGACCAGGTGTATATATTTGTGATGAATGTGTAGATTTATGTGCAAGTATAATAGAAGCCGAACTGTATGATGATGAAAAAGCAGGATATACATTAAATGAACTAAATGATGTTCCAACTCCAAGTGAAATAAAAAAAGTTTTAGATGATTATGTAATTGGTCAAGATGAAGCAAAAAGAACTTTGTCGGTTGCTGTATATAATCATTATAAAAGAATAGCTCATGAAGAATATTCAAAACAAGATGATGTAGAAATACAAAAAAGTAATATATTACTCTTAGGACCAACAGGATGTGGAAAAACATTGCTTGCAAGAACACTTGCAAAAATTTTAAATGTTCCATTTGCTATAGCAGATGCAACTACATTAACTGAAGCAGGATATGTAGGAGAAGATGTTGAAAACATTTTGTTAAAATTAATTCAAGCTGCAGATGGAGATGTACAAAAGGCAGAAAAAGGAATTATATATATAGACGAGATTGATAAAATAACTAGAAAATCCGAGAATCCATCCATAACTAGAGATGTAAGTGGTGAAGGAGTTCAACAAGCATTGTTAAAAATAATAGAAGGAACTGTAGCTTCCGTACCACCACAAGGAGGAAGAAAACATCCAAATCAAGAGTTAATACAAATTAATACTGAAAATATACTTATTATATGCGGAGGAGCTTTTGAAGGCTTAGAAAATATTATTAGAGATAGAACCGGAGAAAAGGCAATTGGATTTGGAAAACAGGTTAAAAGTTCAAAAGAAATAAATAAATATGAAATATTTAAAGAATTATTACCACAAGATTTATTGAAATTTGGGCTTATTCCAGAATTTATAGGAAGACTTCCAATAATAGCTACTTTAAAAGATTTAGATAAAGAAGCTTTAATAGAAATATTAGTAGAACCAAAAAATTCTTTAGTAAAACAATATCAAAAATTATTTGAAATAGATGGAGTAGAATTAGTGTTTGAAAAAGAAGCATTAGAAGCAATTGTTGATAGAGCAATTGAAAGAAAAACAGGAGCTAGAGGACTACGCTCTATAATAGAAGAAATAATGAGAGACATTATGTTTGAAATTCCATCAAATCCTAAAATTGAAAAATGTATTATAACTAAATCAACTGTAACAGATAATGCTGGACCTGAAACAGTTATAAATGATAACAAACAAATAAAAGTAGAAGTTGGCGGAAAGAAAAGAAGACGAGTGCCAAAAAACAGTCAAAAAGAAACAGCATAATAAGGAGCTAGATATATAAAAAGAGCTTTACAAAAATATGTATAAATTTGTAATTTGACGCAATATTATAAAATATAGAGTAAAGGAAAAAATTAGAATGAGTGATACTGAAAATATACCAAGTAAAACGTATTGTGGTATAACATATAAAGAAATTTACGAATTATACAAAAAGGATGGTTTGATATATGGAGTTACAGCAGTTAAGATTCGTATAAAAAGTGGACAAATAGCTTCACCAACAATGGTAGAACAAATAATTAAAGAAGTAGAAGAGTATATGAAAAATGGAGGACAAGAAATAAAAACTTGTTTTAAAAAAGATAAAAATGGAAGAAAACCCCCTTTGAATCCAGAAAAAATTAAGGAATTCTTTGGAAAATTAATAAATGAACTAAAAAATATACGGTTATTCATACGATTTAATTACTGTTATTTTTAGAGAAAAAGGTATATTCGTAGCATCAAATACAATAAAGAAGATATATAAACAATATAATGGAGGGAAAAATAATGAGGATTGTATTAATTCAGAAATAGGAAAAAATCTAAAAGAAAATGGATTAAATTTATTTGATGAATATTTAGAAGAAATATGTGCAAATGAGGATACAAAAGAAAAATTATTGGAATTAGGAATATCAATACCAAGTTTTAAAAATATGAGCAATAATGAAGAACAAGAACGATAAACAATCAAATGCAAACATTAAAAGAGATACAAAAAGTATCTCTTTTAATGTATATAAGACATCCCTTATGTAATATATATCATACTAGGAGGTGTCTTATGAAAATAACATTAATAAAAAGAAAAAATATCTTTATAATAAGCGGTATAATAGTATTTATGCTAATAATTGGAAAGGTTTCAACATCATTTGGAATGCAAAGTTATTATAAATTAGATTTTTCAACTGGATTAGTTATAGCTAGTAAACTAAATGTAAGAAGTGGTCCAAGTACTAAATATCCAGTAGTTACAACGGTTAATAAAAATGAATATGTAAGAGTATTAGCAGGAATAGGGAGTTGGTATGTAATACAAACAGACGGGGATTTTATTGGAGCTGTTAGCAAACAATATATAAAAGCAATTTATCCAGGAAGTTCAAACAACTCAAGCGGAGGTACAACAGGTAACAATATATCTAGTAATACCGTAGATTCAAATTTGATGAATGCAGATGAACAAGAAGTTTTTAATTTAATTAATAAACAAAGAACTAATAATGGACTTACAGCATTAAAAATAGACAATGAAGTTCAAAGAGTAGCAAGAATAAAAGCTGAAGATATGGTTTCTAATAATTATTTTTCACATCAATCACCAACATATGGTTCACCTTTTGATATGTTAAAGAGCTTTAAAATTTCTTATAAATCAGCAGGAGAAAATATTGCAGCAAATTCTAGTAATAGTGGAGCAGTCAATGCATGGATGAATTCTTCAGGGCATAGAGCAAATATATTAAGTAGTAATTATAATTATACCGGAATAGGAGTAGTTAGTAGTCCAAGATATGGAAAGATATATGTACAACAATTTATAGGGAAATAAATTGTTGTACTTTTGAAAAAATAAGATTTATTCATATATGAGGAGTAAGAAAGAGGTGAGTATACAATTGGATTTATAAATGTCGAAATTTGACGAACGATTTTTGTTGACAAAGCATTCAATATCATTTTATAATATTAGCAGAATATAAATCAGGAAAGGAGGCGAAAAATATGAACGAGAAAAAGTTTGAAGAGTTATTATTAAAGAACAATGATAATCTTATGCGAAAAATGGATACTAAATTTGAAGATATGTTAATAAAAAATAATGAAACCTTAATGCAGAAAATGGATACAAAATTTGAAGATATGCTAATAAAAAATAACGAAACCTTAATGCAAAAAATAGATGAAAAAATGGATAAAAAAATTGACAAAGCATTATCAAAAAACAACGAAACTTTAATGAAAAAAATAGATGAAAAAATGGATGAAAAAATTGACAAAGCATTATCAAAAAATAATGAAACCTTAATGCATAAAATGGATAAAAATATAGACGAAAAAATAGAAACAGCTTTATTAAAAAACAATGAAATTTTAATGAAAAAAATAAAGAAAGAAATAAATTTTGAAATTAACGAATCAGAGAAAAGACAAAACAGTAAATTAGCTTATCTAGAATATACCTATGGTGAAAAAATATCTGCTATTTTTGATAAAATACAATCAATGGAAGAAATAATGATAAGAAATGAAAAAGAAAATCAAAAATACAGAAAAAGTGTAGACCATCATAGTGATATCTTGTATTCACATGATTTTAGGATCTCTAGCATAGAAAAGAAAGTTAGTTCAAATTAATTTTAATTCATAATTCAAAATAAGTAAAAAGTAGTGGGTATATATATTATTTCTAAATAATTGGACGTAATATATATACCCACTATTAAAAATTTAATTTAAAAAATCTAAATTAAATCATTGAAAGCTAAAAATTGATATGATAGAATAAAAAATAAGAAAAAAGTGGATGCTAAAATGGGGGAAACACTAATGAAAAAAATGGTAATCATAATAGTAGTTTTAGCAGGTATATTAATAAGTATGATAATATATAAAAATATGGCTGTTGGTAGTAAAAATAATATAAACATACAGGAAATACAAAAAATTGAAGAAGATATTTCAAATATATATTTATGGAAAGAAGTAACAAACGTTGCTTTACCAGAATTTGAAGATATAAATGAAGCAACAGATATATGGATTTGGGAAGTTGTAAAGAAAAATATTGATAAATTTGAAGTAAGTTATGATGAGATAGTACAAGCCTCAAAAGAAATATTTGGACAAAATTTCAATAAAGAATTTCCTAAAAGTGGAAATTCAAGTTTTGTACATGATGAAGAAAAAGATAATTATATACCAACAGAAATAACTTTAGATCAAATGGAAGATGTATTTATTATATCAGATATAGAAAAGAACGATGGAGGCTATGAAGTAGAAATCATAGAATATATAGAAGATTATTCAAATGAGCAAAAAGTAGTTGTGAAAAATATTGCAGAAGAAGAAATAGGACAAGTAAGTAGTAGTGAGAGTGAAACTAAAATACAAGAAATTGTAAAGGAAAATGTAAGTAGATTTAACAAAAAGAAAATAATTTTAAAAAAAGAGGATAATAGATTAATTGTACAAAAAGTAACAAAAATACAGGAGTAAGAAATGTTAAAAGAACTTGATAGATGTAATATATGTCCACATAATTGTAATATTAATAGAAATGATGGAATTATAGGACGTTGCAGAGCAACTACTAAAATAAAAATTGCATTGTATTCTACACATGATTTTGAAGAACCATGTATTAGTGGAGAAAAAGGCTCTGGAACAGTATTTTTTTCTAATTGTAATTTAAATTGTGTTTTCTGTCAAAATTATGAGATAAGTCAATTAGGTAAAGGCAAGGAAATTACAATAGAAGAGTTGGCAAATATATTTTTAAAACAACAAGAAAATGAAGTTGAAAATATTAATTTAGTAACTCCTACAAGTTATGTACCACAAATTATAGAAGCGTTAAAAATTGCTAAAAAAGAAGGACTAAAGCTTCCTATTGTGTATAATACAAATGGTTATGAAAATATTGAAACAATAAAAATGCTAGATGGATATATTGATATATATTTACCAGATTTAAAATATTCAGAAAATGAATTAGCTAAAAAATATTCCAAAGTAAATAATTATTTTGAAATAACAACAGAGGCAATTAATGAAATGGTAAAACAAGTAGGTATTCCAAAAATTGATGAAAATGGAATTATGAAAAAAGGAGTTATGGTAAGACATTTAGTATTACCAAACAATATAGAAAATAGTAAAAATGTATTAAAATGGATAGTAGAAAATTTACCAAAAGATATTTATATAAGTGTTATGGCACAATATTTTCCGACCTATAAAGCAAAAGAAATTAAAGAAATAAACAGAGAATTAACAATAGAAGAGTGGAAAGAAATAGAAGATTACATAGAAGAACTGGGTATAGAAAATGGATATGTTCAAGAACTTCGGAGAACATGAAGAAGAATATGTGCCGAAATGGAATATTTAAATAAAAAATATTAATAAAAATAATGTGACTGGCAAGTGAAAATGTCTCATTTTTTTGTTCATTTGCAAATAAAAATGTCTCAATTTTTAACATTTAATATGAATGCTAAGTAGTTTGCAAATAAAAATGTCTTATCAAAAACTAGCTTCTGATAGCTAGTTTTTGTATCTTCTCCATGGATGATTTGGAG
>JAXJYD010000046.1:0-13692 GCA_036307105.1 Clostridia bacterium
ATTATTAGCAATATTAATAATATCATTAGGAATTTTAATTTTTAGTCAAGCACAAGATACAGTAGGATCAGTAAATATGAGTGAACAAGAAATGATGGCTTTTAACAATAAGTTTACAGCATATGAAGGAACAAATAAAAGAGGAACAGAAGTAAATGCGCTAATACAAGCTGTTATAGCAAACAATCAAGCAGCTATAGCAAATGGATTTAATGATAGAGTAGTGACAATAGAAACAGATAGTACTGTTACGGGTAGTAGTGTAGTTATAACAAATACAGAAACAACAAGTTCAGATTTTGGTCTAGTTGAAGGAAATGTAACTAAAGGTGATACATATAAAGTTTCAATTAGTTATAATAACGGAATAGTAAATGAAATTACAATATCTAAATAGTGCAATTTAAAAGGAGGAATTTATTATGGAGAATGCATCAAAAGCATTAATAATAGCAGGAGCAATATTATTAGCAATATTAATAATATCATTAGGAATATTAATTTTTAGTCAAGCACAAGATACAGTAGGATCAGTAAATATGAGTGAACAGGAAATAATGGCTTTTAACAATAAGTTTACAGCATATGAGGGAAAAAATAAAAGAGGAACAGAAGTAAATGCACTAATACAAGCTGTAAGAACTAATAATCAATCAGCTCATGATTCAGGAGCAACAGAAAAAATAATCAACATTAGTTCTAGTGATTCCGTTGTATCAACAAATACAACAGATGGTTCAGTAGAGGGATCTGTTACAAAAGGTGATATGTATGATGTATCTATGACTTATGTAAAGGGATTGATCCATACTATTACAATAAAAAAAGCAGGATCAGAATAATAACATAGGAGGAATTTAATATGGAGAATGCATCAAAAGCATTAATAATAGCAGGAGCAATATTATTAGCAATATTAATAATATCATTAGGAATTTTAATTTTTAGTCAAGCACAAGATACAGTAGGAACAGTAAATATGAGTGAACAAGAAATAATGGCTTTTAATAATAAGTTTATAACATATCAAGGAAATAATAAAAGAGGAACAGAAGTAAATGCATTATTAAAGTTGGTAAATGCTAATAATCAAGCAGCTAATGATTCAGGAGCAACAGAAAAGATAATTGAATGTAGTTTTACTCCACATTATATTTCATTAGGATTACATAAAAATGGATTTATTTTTGAGGGGACTCTACCGGATGGCAGCATGTGGAATGTAAACATGTATTATGAAAAGGGATTGATTAATGCTATTAAAATAATAAAAGCAGATCAATGACATAGAAAAAGTAGAAGTAACTTTATAGTAAATGCCATCAAAGTATTAATAATTGCATAAGCTATATTAAAATTGTAAGAATTACAGAAGTAAATAATTTAATACATTTAAATATAAACTAGTTTTTAAAATTAAGGAGGAGATGCTAATGGAAAATGCAACAGAAGCTTTAAAAATGGGAGCAGCAGTATTAATGTTTGTTCTTGCATTATCCATTAGCCTTAATGCTTTTGGAGAGGTAAGACAAACTTCTCAAATATTATTAAATTATAAAGATAAAGAATATAATTATACATATGTAGAAGGTAATGGATCAACTAATAGAGTTGTATCAGCTGAATCTATTGTGCCATCTATATATAAAGCATATAAAGAAAATTTTAAAATAATATTTAAAACATCACAAAATGAACCATTAGAATTATATAAGAAAAATGGGGAATCTATATGTTATATAGACTTAAATAGAGAATCATTAGCTAACGATTCTCAAAAAGAAGAATTTATAAAAGCTATACTATATGGAAATAAATGTTCTGATTGGGATGAGATAAACAATAAATATTTAAATAATGGAATTCGCTTGCATGAAGAAGGTTTATATGATATAATTAAGGGGAAACAATATACAGAATATTTAGGTATATATTATCAAAATGAACTCTCAGGAATTACAGAAACGTCAAATGTTAATGAACAAGAAAAAAGAGTAATAACTTATATACAAAATTATTAATAATATATATATCTTAATATAAGGAGGAAAAAAATGGGTGATACATTAATTACAGTAGTTGCAATAGCTTTAGCGGCAGTTCTAATGTTTGTCTTTCCACTAATGACAATGTCTGACAGAACAGATGATGTTTCTCAATTAACTGTAGAAACAGCTACAACAGATTTTGTTGATAATGTTAGAACAACAGGTAAAATCACAATGGACAAATATAGCAAATTTGTTGAAAGTGTATCTTCAACAGGAAATTCTTATGATGTGGAATTAGAAGCAAAAATTTTGGACGAAAATCCAGGTAAGAAAACAGTACAAGCATCTTCTACTAAAATAGGTGAAAATGTATATTATTCTATGTATACTTCACAAATTTTAGATACTTTAAGTGATAAAAAAACATTAGCATTAAAAGAAGGAGATTTGTTTTCTGTTAATGTAAAAAATACTAACACAACATTGTCACAACAATTAAAGAATTTCTTTTATTCTGTAACAGGAAACGATACATATACAATAGCAGCATCACATGCAGGCTTTGTTACAGCAAATGGAACAGGAAAATAAGAATATAATTGTAAAACAAGCTTGTAATGAAATAAAATTACAAGCTTATTTTATGATACAAAGGAAAGATAAATTATGAAAATACAAAATTTAGCAGTAATATTTATTATAATTATATTACCTATTTCGCTAATCTTAACTTCATTTGTACAAAGTCAAGTTAAGACATTAAGTTTACAGATAGATTATGATACTAGGTTAAATAATTCTACTTATGATGCATTGAAGGCTTTTCAATTAAATACAATTAATAGTGATTCTTCAGACATTGCAAATTCAAAATTACGCGATATTAATGCATCTGTAAACAGTTTTTTTAATTCAATCGCAACAAATTTCAATATATCAGGTTATAATAAAGATATACTAAAAGAATATGTTCCAGCATTGGTATATACAATGTATGATGGATATTATATTTATTCTCCGTTTGACAATAATCTAGATGATATTAATAAGAATAATGAAGTAAATGGATTATACAATATAGAATATAAAACAGATGCAGAAATTTTAAATCAAAATAATCAGGAAGCAACTTATAAGCAAGGAGATAGAGTTTATGGATTAAAGCCATACATTTATTATAGTTGTAGATATAAACGTGGAGACGATGATTTTGTAATTAGCTATTCTTTAGATAATTATATAACAATTCAAGGAACAATAGATGGAAAAACAGTATTTGATTATGGGTATCTTTTAAATAATATTAGTCCTGATGGCACCAAATATAGAGATGTAGACATTATAAGTGGAGAAGAATTAGAAGAATATATAGTAGATTCAGAAATAAGTGAGCCTACTAAATATAAATATGTAAAAATAAACGGAGTAAAATATTATCAAGACAATAATGCCCCACATAAATGGTTTTCTTTACTTAATGGAGAAAGACATTATACAGAAGAAAAATTTAATGTAGAAACTAAAGCAGGTATAGAGTATTATAAAAAAGCAAGAGAATTCACAGATAGAGTTCTTAATTCTTCTTATAAATCACTAGATGGAAATACAAAAAGTGGTTATAATTTAAAAGAATTAAAAGGTTCTAATGCAGTTGAAATTGATGAAGATGGAAATTATAAATCTATAACAGAATTAGGAAACTATAATATTTTTTTCAATGACAATAGCCATAGTATAGAAGATCCAGATTCTAATTTTAATCAGCAAAGAATGTCAGTTATTAAATATTCAATAGAAAAAAATTTATCGATTGCAATTGCAAATTACAATCGATATAGCAAAACAGATAATGTTAATTTTCAGATGCCTAAATTAAAAGAAGATGAATGGGATAAAATAATGGACAATATATCTATTATTAGCTTTTTACAAGGGATGAATATTGGAGGAAAAGTATATAATGGATATTCTGTTATTACCAATACTAAAAATAAAGAGCTAGTAAGTGAAGATTCAATTTATATAACAACATCTGATGGAGAATATCATAGACCAAATGAAAATGGATTAGAAGCTAATGTTAATGTTGAGCAAGGATTTTTTAATATCGATTTTGAAATTAAATCAAATAAAAATAATAATGGAGATATTATTTATTATAACTCAAAACAATTTTTTAACTCAAATATAGGAAAATATGATGCGTATAGTGGAAGTTATAATAGTATAATTAATCAAGCAGGATTAAATATAACAGATAATATATATAAATATATGGAAGATATGGCTAAATTAGATGAGCGGATATAAAAATTTAGCATCTATTTATTTTACTGCATTGGGAAGAGAAAGATACAGTTCGTATAAAACGAATAATAACATGGATGACATAAAAGATAGCTATTTAGATGATATATAATTAATATAATAACATTTAACTGAATATAAATATATAAAAAAGTAAATACTAATAATAGCAAAATTAGCGAAAGGATGTAGCTTAAATTATGAGAAAAATTATAAAGATGCTATTATTAGTATTTTTTTTAAGTGTAATTTTTATATACACAATTGTAGTACAAAATATTCCAGATAAAATGGTAGTTTTTCAAGGAGAAGATATTACAATGCAAACTTTATTTGGAATGAGTGTAAAATTAAATAATATAGAAACAATAGAAACATCCTCTAATACTAAACATCAGGTTAATAACAATATTGGAAAGACAGATTTGAGAGTGAGTTTATTTAATAATATTGATTTAAAAAATGTTGAAGTAAGTGTGTTGCCTAAAACAACAGTAATACCAGTTGGAAGCATTGCAGGTGTTAAGTTATATACTAATGGAGTTTTAGTAGTAGGTATGTCAGAAATAGAAGGTAAAGACAATAAAAGATATAAGCCCTATGAAAATTCTGGTATAAAAGAAGGAGATACAATAATAAAAATAGATGAACATGAAATAGATTCTAGCAAAGATTTAGTAGAAACAATAAATCTGTCAAAAGGAGAAGAAATAAAAGTTAAATATATACATGAAGAACAAACAAAAGAATGCAGTATGACACCTATTCAAACTAGTAATAGCGAATATAAGCTAGGATTATGGGTTAGAGATAGTGCTGCTCGGTGTTGGAACTGTTACTTTCTATGAACCTACAACTAAGACATTTGGTGCATTAGGACATGGAATAACAGATATTGATACAAATGAATTAATAAATATTTCATCAGGAGAGTTTATAACAACTAGAATTTTAAATATAACAAAAGGAGAAAGTGGATATCCTGGAAAAATTCAAGGAACAATAGAAAATCAAAAAAACATAGGAAATATAAGTAAAAATAGTAAATTTGGTATATATGGAAAAGTAGATAATTTATCAAGTTTAAATATAGATACATCAAAAGAAATGGAAGTGGCTTTAAGAGATGAAATTAAATTAGGAAAAGCTACAATTCTTTGTAGTTTAGACAATGAAAAACCTAAAGAATATGAAATAGAAATTCAAAACATATATAAAGAAAATAATTATGATAATAAAAGTATGAAAATAAAAGTTACAGATGAAAGATTATTAGAAAAAACAGGAGGGATAATTCAGGGGATGTCAGGTTCTCCAATAATACAAAATGGTAAATTTATTGGTGCAGTTACGCATGTGTTAGTAAATTCTCCACAAGAAGGTTATGCAGTATTTGGAGATATAATGTTAAAACAATCAAAAATAGTTGAATAAAAAATGAGCTTTGATTTTTTTACTATTAACAATAGTTTAAAAATTTAAGCTCATTTTTTTGTAACAAATAATTAACTAATTATTCAATAATAACTATATAGATATTGCACATTTATTAAAATGGTAGTATAATCATTTTACTATCAAAATTTCACAGGTGTAAATAGAAAATTTTTTAAAAATTAATCAAAAAGGAGGCAGATAAACATGGAAAAAGAAATGTTAAAACAAATTCTAAATACAGTAAATCAAATATCAAATAAATTAGACGAAACAAATAATAGATTAGATAAAACAAATAATAGATTAGACGAAACAAACAATAGATTAGACGAAACAAATAATAGATTAGACGAAACAAATAATAGATTAGACGAAACAAACAATAGATTAGACGAAACAAATAATAGATTAGATGAAACTGACAAGAGATTAGATAGACATATAGAACAAAGTGCAAAAGAATTTGAAAAAATACGAAAAGAAATGCACGAGTTAATAGCTCAACAAACAAAGGAAATCTCACAAGAAATCCAAGAATTATCAAAAAGCATTAGTAGAAGTATTCAAAAAAGAGATAATAAATATGAAAAAGAATTTAAACCTTTAAGAAGAATTGTAGAAGTTTTAAAGCAAGAATAGAATGGTTGGTTAGAAATTGCAATAAGTTAAAAAGCTTAAAATATACATATTTATTAACTGCATATTTTAAGCTTATCATAATCTATTCATTTTTAATCAACCAACATTGGTCCAATTTGAGTTACAGTTCCAGCACCAAGAGTAATTACAATATCATCTTTTTGAACATTATCTTTTACGTATTTTACACAATCATTAAAACCCGGTATATATTTAGATTCTTTACCAATAGATTTTATTCTATTTACTAAATCTTCAGAAGTTATTCCATAAGTATTTTTTTCTCTAGCTGCATAAATATCCAAAACAATTATATTATCAAAATTAATTAAAGCATTTGCAAAGTCATCTAATAAATTTTTAGTTCTACTATATGTATGTGGTTGAAAAATCACCCAAGATTTATTAAATTCTTTATTTTTTAATGCATTTATAGTTGCAAGTATTTCAGTAGGGTGATGACCATAATCATCATAAACACTAGCTTTATTATCTATTTTTCCCTTAAATTCAAATCTTCTATGAGCACCTGTAAATTTAGATAGTGCAGATTTAATATATTTAAAATTAATTCCATACATAATAGATAAACTAATTGTAGCTAATGCATTTGAAACATTATGAATTCCAGGAACAGATAATTCTATAGTACCTAAATTTTTATTATTGTTAAATACATCAAATTTTGCAAAACCATCTTTATTAAAGGTGATGTTATCAGCATAAAAATCAACATTTTTATTATTTATTCCATATGTAATTGATTTACAATTAGTATATTTTGATAAACCTAAACAATTTGAATCATCACCATTTAATACTATTAAACCATTATCTGGTAATAATTTGACATATTTAATAAAAGCATTTTTTATATTTTCAAAGTTTTTAAAATAGTCTAAATGATCATTATCTATATTTAAAATAATTTCTGCTTTAGGACTAAATTTTAGAAAACTTTCTACATATTCACATGCTTCTATTACAAAATGTTCACTATTTCCAACTTTATAATTTCCATCTATTTGTTTTAAATAAGCACCAACTTGAATACTTGGATCTTTTAAGGATTCTAGAAAACAAAGAGAAACCATAGATGTAGTAGTTGTTTTTCCATGTGTTCCAGAAATACATATAGTATCTTTATAACAACGAGTTAATTCACCTAAAAAAACAGCTCTTTCCATAGTAGGAATATTTAATCTTTTTGCCTCTATCATTTCAGGATTATCATCTTTTATTGCAGCAGAAAAAACAACAATATCTGAATTTTTAACTTCTTCAATATTATGGCCTATAGTAACAGGTATTCCTAATTCTTTAAGCTTTAAAGTATTTTCAGATTCAGCCCAATCAGAACCAGAGACAGTAAATCCTAAATTTTTTAATATGGCTGCAATACCGCTCATACTAACTCCACCAATTCCAATCATATGGATCTTTTTATATTTTTTTATATTATCTATATTTGGCATTATAATTCAACTCCTTAATAACAGTACAATTATATAATTATATCCTTAAAAATTCAATAGTTTATTAAAAATATAGTGTAATATATTAAAAAAAATAAAAAAGTGTTACTATTATAAAATCAAAATAAAAATTTTGTAAAAAAAAGAAGGAAAAAAATATTTTATGAAGAATAAAATAATTGTACATAAGATTAAACAAATATGTACAAAATATTTTTAAAACTTAAGGAAGGCGGTGCACGTAAAAATGCAAATCACAGATGTACGTTTAAGAAAAGTAAATTCAGAGAACAGAATGAAAGCTGTTGCTTCTGTAACATTCGATAACGAATTCGCAGTACATGATATTAAAGTTATCGAAAGCCAAAATGGATTATTTATAGCTATGCCAAGCAGAAAAACTCCAAACGGAGAATTCAAAGATATAGCTCATCCAATTAATGCTGAAACAAGAGAGAAAATTCAAAAAGCTATTTTAGAAGCTTATGAAGCTCCAGAAACAGAAGAATCAGCAGAATAATAAAAAAGTAAAGAAACACTTCCTATAAAGAGGTGTTTTTTTGTGTGATTTATATAATAATATACTATAAATTTAAGGGCGTTCCGATTTGTTTCAAAAGGTCTTGAAAAAAATAAAAAAAAAGGGTAAAATATATATTAGAGAAATATTGGAAAGTTGGTAAAAAAATGTATTTAATTGTAGGATTAGGAAATCCCGAAGAAAAATATGGTAACACAAGACATAATATGGGATTTGATACAGTAAATAAATTAGCAAAACAATATGAGATAGAAGTAAATAAAAAGAAGTTTAAAGGATTATATGGAACTGGAAATATTGAAGGAGAAAAAGTAATTATATTAAAGCCCCAAACATACATGAATTTAAGTGGGGAAAGTATTAAAGAGGTAATAGATTTTTATAAAATAGAAAATGATAAAATAATCATAATTTATGATGATATTGATATTAAACCTGGTATCATAAAGGTAAGGAAAATGGGTGGACCTGGAACGCATAATGGGATGAAATCAGTAATTCAAAATATACAAAAGAATAAATTTCCAAGAGTAAGAGTTGGGATTGGAATGCCTGAACATAAAAATGATTTAATAAATTATGTTATTGGTAAAATTCCAGAAGAAGAAAAAGAAATATTAGATAAATCAACTACAACAGCCAAAGAAGCTGTTATTGAAATACTAAAAAATGGAATAGATATGGCTATGAATAAATTTAATTAATACTTAAATATTGCAATATGAAAGGAATGAAATATAAAAATGACACAACTTTTAATACAAGAAAATAAAGAAAATAAACAAATAGCTTTAATAGAGGATGGACAGTTGATTGAATATTATGAAGAAGATAATGAAACTAATAGAAGAGAAGGAAATATTTATATAGGAATTGTAAAAGATATTATAAAGGGAATGCAATCAGCTTTTGTAGATATAGGAACAGAAAAAAATAGTTTTATACATTTAAAAGATGTATTACCTAAAATAGATGAAACAAAACAAAAAATTGATGAAAATATAGATATTGGAAATGTACTAAAAACAAATCAAAAAATATTAGTACAGGTAAAAAAAGATAGTAATGAAAATAAGGGAGCAAGAGTATCTACGCATATCAATTTACCAAGTAAATATATTGTACTTATGCCTAATACAGATATTATAACTGTTTCTCAAAAAATAGAAGATAAAAAAGAACAAGAAAGACTTATAAAATTAGTAAAAGAAAATTTAGAAGATAATAATGGGGCAATAATTAGAACTTCTGCACAAGGAAAAGAAAAAGAATTAGTAGAAGATATAAAATTTATTCAAGAGAAATGGAATAGAATTATTCAAACAAGTGTTGATCCTAATCAAAATAAACCTAAACTTTTATATAAAAGTGAAGATATTATTGAAAAAATATTATTAGACTTAGTTGATAAAAAAATTGAAGTAAAAAAAGGTAAAAATATATTTAAAGAATTCCAATTAGATAAACAAATAGAAAAATTAAATAATAGAAAAATTTGGCTTAAATGTGGAGGTTTTATAACAATTGATAAAACTGAAGCTCTAACAGCGATAGATGTAAATACGGGGAAATATACTGGTAAAAATGACTTAGAACAAACTGTATTTAAGGTCAATAAAGAAGCAACAATAGAAATTGTAAAACAATTACGATTAAGAGATATTGGTGGAATAATTATAATAGATTACATAGATATGAACAATCAAGAGGATAAAGGTAAAATAGAAGAACTATTGAAAAAAGAATTAAAAAAAGATAGAACTAAAACTCAAGTTGAAGGGTTTACAAAACTAGATTTAATTGAGATGACAAGAAAACATATTTGTAGCCACAAAGAATGATTAAAAAAATAAAAGCACAATTCTTTTCTGCACTGTTATGTGTTCTTAAAAAATATTAAGATTATGGGGGAATGAATTTTCAAATATGAATGTAGGATTTATATCACTAGGTTGTAGTAAGAATTTAATAGATACTGAAACTATAATAGGTAAATTTAAAAATAATAAATTTACAATTATAAATGATGAGAAAAAAGCTGATATAATTGTAATTAACACATGTGGATTTATAGACTCCGCAAAAGAAGAAGCAATTAATACAATTTTAGAAATGGCAGAATATAAAAAAGAGAGATGTAAATATTTGATAGTAATGGGGTGTTTAGTACAAAGATATTATGAAGAATTACAAAAAGCACTTCCAGAAGTTGATTTATTTATAAAGTTAGATGAATATGATGAATTTTGGGATAAAGTAGAAAAACTGGTAAAAGAAAAAATTGTAGAAAAATCTAAAACTACAACTAAGACAAAAATAACTGAAATTCCAAAAATGCCAATGTTTAGTGAAGATGAGTTTTTAAATAGAACTATTACAACAGGAAAAAATTATGCATATTTAAAAATTGGAGAAGGTTGTAGTAATAAATGTACATATTGTGCTATTCCATATATTAGAGGACCATTTGTTAGTAGAAAAATGGAGGAAATAATAGAAGAAGCTAATATGCTTGCAAATAAAGGAATTAAAGAGCTAATTGTAATAGCACAGGATACAACTAAATATGGTGTAGATATATATGGAGAAAGCAAATTAGCAGAATTACTAACTAAATTGTCTGAAATTGATGGAATAAAATGGATAAGATTTTTATATTCTTATCCAGAAGGAATTACAGATGAATTAATAGAAGTGGTAGAAAAAAACAATAAAATTGCTAAATATTTTGATATACCAATTCAACATATATCAGATGATATATTAAAGAAAATGAATAGAAAAACAAACAAAAAACAGATAGTTAGTTTATTAGAAAAAATAAGAGAAAAAATAACTGATGTGACTTTAAGAACAAGTTTAATTGTTGGATTTCCAGGAGAAACCAAAGAAAATTTTGAAGAATTAGAAAAATTTGTAAAGACAGCAAAATTTGATAAATTAGGAGTGTTTCCATACTCAAAAGAAGATGGAACACCAGCTGCAAAACTTCCAAATCAAATTCATGGTAATGCTAAAAAAGCAAGATACAACAAAATTATGAAAATTCAACAAGAACTTTCTAGAGAAAAATTGGAGAAAAAGTTAAACAAAGAATACAATGTTTTAATAGAAAATATTTCATTTGATGGTAAATTCTATATAGGAAGAACGATGCAGGATGCACCTGACATAGATGGATTAGTATATATAAAGAACAATTTAAAAAATCCAAAAGAAAATAAACTAAATAAATTTGAGAAATGTAAAATAATAGGAATCAGTGATTATGATTTAATTGCTGAATTTGTAAGATAGAGGTATATTATGGATAAAGATTTGGATAAAGAAAAAATAGTTGATAAAATGAGAGAATTAAGAGATAAAAGAGATTTAGAATTACTAAAACAAGATATGGAAGATATAAATCTTAATTCAGATTATCAAAAAGAATTACAAAAAAACGAAGTAATTAATGTAAAATATTTGGGGACTATTGTAATTGATGGTGAAGAAAAAGGCATTTATTTATTAATTGAACAAAAAGAAGAAAAAGATGGCAGATTAGCTGAAATAGAAAAATATTATACAGAAGATGGAGAATTTCTTGGTGGAGATAGTAATTCAGATCAATTTGACTTTATAACGTTGAGCTCTCAATATGCAGATAAAGATGGATTAGTTAGACAATTAGAAGAACTTGACAAAGAACGAATTCTAGATTTAAATGATATAGAAAATGAAAGATTAGAACAATTAGCACGTGAATTGGGAATAGATGTAGAAGATATTCAAAAATTAGCAGAAATAGATACGGATAAAGAATTAGATAAATGGCATGAAGAATTGACTAATGAAGAAATAGAAGAATTACAAGAAGAAGGAATAGAACCAGGAGATGAAGAATACAGAAGATATTTATTGGACCATGGATTAAGCCTACCTAAAGAAGAAGTAGAAAAGGGAATATCTACTAAAACGGAAATTAAAACAGGTCAAAAAGTAACAGATAAAGATACTATGGCTTCTTTGCTTAATGTGGAAGAAAAAGGATATGTAAAAATTGCAGTTATATATTCTGAAAAATTACAAGACAATGGTAATACTACGCGTTTTTCTTTTGTAGGTATAAAAGCAGATGGTTCTGCTGAAAAAATAGATACATTAGAACAAGCATATGGTAATAATCCTACTAAAAATGTACAAACAATGAATAGAGATGGCTCAAAAATTGAAAAAGATAAAGTTAATTCTATTTTTAGAATAAAGGGAAAAGATGAAGAACAACTTGCAGTAAATATTGGACAAATGGGAACTATAGAACCTAAATTTGTAAGAACTCCAAGACAAGATGGAGAAAAAGCAATAAGTATTCCAATTGAAACTCAAAATATAAGACCAACGACAAGAGAAACAAGAGAATTTATGAATAGGTCTAGAAACACAAGCGTTGATGATAATATAAATAATATTGAGGAACAACAAAAAGAAAAATGCAATGGAGTTGATGCAAGAAATACAGATGATACTCATAATCATTTTAGCCAAGAATTTATAAATAAATGCGTAGATAGATTATTGGAAAATTATAGCAATACATATAATAGAAGAGATTTAGAAGGTATAGTCTTAAAATATATAGAAGAAAAAGGCAATGAAGAATTAACAGAAGAACAAATTTATAAAGAATTGGATGAAAAAGTAGGAGAAGAAGCGGAACAAGAGCATCCTCAACATCAAAGAACAGAATAATATAAAAATTTATAGAAAAATATTGAATAAACAAAAGTAAAATATATGAGGTGAAAAAATGACAATACTTACAATAATATATATATTAGTATTTATAATATTTGCGCTAGTTGCATATGCAGTATTACAAATAAAATTATTTGGTATGAATGTAAAAGATTTCTGGTCTTTTATAGAAGCAAACCAAATGTTAGATAAATTATATAAGTTTGCGAATCAATATGAAAATATGTCATCACAGGAACAAATAATATATTTAACAGAAGCAGAAAAAATATTTAATGCTTTTGACAAAGTTCCAAATGAACTATGGGAAGAAGAGTATGAAAAATATAGAAAAGTATTATCTAAGTATCAGGATATTAGGATGTTAAGATGGGATACAATAAATAAGAAAAAAGAAAGTGAAGTTTAGTACTTCGCTTTCTATATTTTGTATGACGGGCATGCCAATGCTCTGTGGTGAAAGTCCACTGAGGCGTAGTTACCGACGAACTCTTTAGCGACTTGCAAGTTTCACATTGTGAGGTGTGGGAGAGAAGAAGCAATAGCGAAATCGTAGCCTGACGGA
>JAXJYD010000047.1:0-98411 GCA_036307105.1 Clostridia bacterium
ATCCTACTACCCCAGCCAGTGACGAATCTGTTCGAACTTTTATGAACAGAGATATGAATATCATTCTGAAAAGGATGGTATTTTTTTTATCTAAAAAATATCATCCAGGAAGGGTGGTGTTTTAAATGAAGATAATTAAAGAAGAATTGCAATTTGAAGAAAGTCTAAAACAAAGGCTAGAATTTATATGTGAGTTCGCTAAAGCTAATGCTATATTTATTAATGGTAGTATTAGAAAAATTGATAAAACCAATATTTATTATGTTGAACCACATAGAGTAGTAGTCAAAAATATTACATTATTAGTATTTAATTATTCTAATGATGTTTATATAAATAACTTAGCTAAAAAGATAAAATTATCTGAGTTAGAAGATTATTTAAAGAACATATAAAAAATATTTGTAAATATTTGACATTTCTGAAAATTGTGATATAATATCTACTGCAAACAAGTTATGTTTATTAGGAGAATATATTATGATATTAAAATATTTGAAAGATATAAGTATTAAAATAAATGTATTTAAGAGATGTCAAAAGTAACAATTGTGTGCTTTTTGATGTCTCTTTTGTTTTATAGCACATAAAATTAAGGGGGTTGTATATAAAGTGAATGAAGAAAAGAAAAAATGTGGATTATATATGAGAGTTTCTACTGAGGATCAAGCCCGCGAACGGCTTTAGTTTGCCAGAACAAAGAGAAAGATTAGAAGCTTTTTGTAAATTTAAAGGATATGAAATAATAGATTATTATGAAGACGCAGGAATAAGTGCCAAAACAGGAAATTATAGACCTGAATATGAAAGATTGAAAGATGATATTAAAGCTAAAAAGATTAATACCATAATAGCTTTAAAGTTAGATAGAATAACAAGAAGTATTTATGATTGGGAAAATTTAATGACTTTTCTAGATGAGAATGAAGCGTATTTAGACTGTGTAAATGATGAAATAAATACAACAAGTGCAAATGGTAAAATGATTTCAAGATTATTAATGAGTGTAAGCCAAAATGAAATAGAAAGAACAAGTGAGAGAACTAAAATAGGAATGGCAGGAGCAATTAAACAAGGTCATATTCCTAATAGAGCTCCATTAGGATATAAAAGAGAAGATAAAAAACTTGTAATTGATTATTCTACAAAAGATATAGTAATTAGAATATTTAATTTATATTATGAAGGTTATTCTTATACTAAAATTAGTAACTTATTTAATAAAGAAAAAGTATTAGACAGAGATAATTGGAGAGATACAACAATACTTTCTATATTACAGAACGAAATATATAAAGGAGATTTTGTTCACGGAAAAAGAACAAAACACCCTACATATTATGAAGATGTTGCACCTGCAATTGTATCAAAAGAAATATGGGCAGAATGCCAGGTACAGAAAAAGAAAAATTCTAAAAGTTATCAAAGAACTCTAACATACTTATACTTACAAAAATTGAAGTGCCCAAAATGTAATCGTATTTTAGGTGGTAAAGCTACAACAAAGAAAAATGGTAAAGCCTATTTCTATTATTATTGTAATGACTGCAAGATTGAGTTTAAGGAAAATATTATTAACGATTATTTTAATAACTTTATAGATGAACTAACACAATATGACTCTGTTGTAAATCAATTCTTTCTTCCAATGATAAAACAGAAATTTGATGAGCCTAAAGAACAATTAGAAAAAGAAATTAGAAATCAAAATAATAAGCTAGACAGAATAAAGAAAGCATATATCAATGGAGCATTTGATGTTAAAGAATATAAAGAAGAAAAACATATTGTAGAAAAAGCAATAAAAGAATTACAAAGTAAATTAGATGATACAGATTCTGCAGAAGAATTAAGATTTACACCACAAGATATTTTATTAAAAAGAGATATAGATTTCATTAACAAACTTAAACTAGATAAAGAATATAAAGAACAAACTAAAACATGGAAAGATTATACAAGAAAAGAAAAAGCAGAATTAATTATGAAGTATGTAGATGAAATTGAATTAGATATTATAGGAAAACAAATATCAGTTAAGCAAATAAATTTTAGAGAATCCATTTGTAAACCATATAATGATTTATATGATAAAGGTTATATTGATACAACAAAACCTGCTATATTTGGAAATGTTGTAGGCAATATAAGATTTAGTAATTATCTAAATGAAGAAGAAGCAAGTAGTATAATTATGAGATTAAAACAGTATTATGATGTATCTTATACAGAAGCAATTTACTATGTAAAAGACCAAGTATTTTATTTCAATTTTAAAGAAGAAAATAGTGCAATTGTAAGAGTATTTCCTTTAAAAGATTATTACAAAATTGACCCAGAAAATAAAATGGAAACTTATGAATTTGGAATAATATATATAAAAGATGAAGATAAATTTTTAATGAAAGAAGTTGATAATGCATTCAATTTTATACCAGATGAGAATAACAAAAGTGTAATATATACCAAAGATACTACTCCAATTTCAGTAGGGGTAAAGCCAGTAAAAATCACCGAAGAAAAGGCTGAATAAATTGTTGCAATACTTAAAAAAATAATACAAATTATAGCAACAATTTCAAAATTATTTGAATAGATTTTTTGAGAAATCAAATAAATTTATGAAGATAATTTTGATTCAATTTACTTGGTAAAAGTAAATTGAAATGCCTCGCAGAGCCCCCGAATTTTGGAGATGCCAAAATTCCTAGGGGGTTAGGGATATTGGAAAACCAATATCTCGTGCTAAAAAGTGATTGCTAAAGGAGAAATATTATTGCTTAAGGAGGTATCTTATGGGACAAGAATTAGCTTATTCTATACACTTAGGAAGCGATAAAAACAAGTCAAAACTTGCAAAGAAAGTTGCTAAAAGTAATACTTCAAAAAGTACATCTTTTACAAATAATAGTATTCAAAATGCACAACAATTGTCCAAAGTAAACAAACATAATTTGCGTGATTATGATAATAAAAAGGAACAAATTTGTGTTATTTATGGTACAGATAATGTTGTAAATGATGTAATTAATTTGTACCATATTGAGTTTGAAAATGCAAGAATTGAGTACAATAAAAATCAAAAAAGGAAAGAAAGAAGGATAGAAAATTACTTTAATTATGTATCAAAAGATAGTAAAAGAGATTTAGCTTGTGAGTTAATAATAGAACTTGGAGATATGGATTTTTGGAAAGATAAAGATGATGAATATAAGCACAAAATGATAACAGTATATGGAGAACAAATCTATGATTTAATGAAAGTTATTCCAGAGTTTAAGGTAGCAAATGCAGTAATACATTTTGATGAATCTTCTCCCCATATGCATGTTGTTGGTGTACCAGTAAAGACTGGTTATAAGAATGGAATGAGTAAACAAACGGGAAAATCTAGGATATTTACAAAGGAATCTTTAGCAAAAATTCAGGAAGAAATGAGACAGAATTGTATCAAATCTTTTAACAAAGTTTATGAGCAAAATGCAACATTAAAAGCAAAACAAAAAGGAAGAAATCAAGATATAACTGTTAAAAATATGACTAATTATAGAGAATTAAAAAAGCAAAAAGAGGAAAATATAAACAAGTTATCTGTCGCAAATAATAAAAGTAATAACTTAAATAATAGTGCAGATAAAGTAAATAAAATTATAGATAATTTGAAAAATACTACCTTTAATAAAGAAAATAAAATCATTACAAATGAAGAAATAAAAGTAATAAAAGAGTTAACAAATGATGTTAAAGATACAACAAAATCTATTAAAAATGTTAATGAATTAAATATTATAATGAATGAAATGGAAGAACACTATGAAGATTTAATTAAAGAAAATAATATCTTAAAAAGACAAGTAGAATTCCAAAAAGATGAAATAAATGGACTAAAAGAAGAAGTTACTATTAAAGATAAAGTAATTACTAAAATAAAAGAAGAAAAAGAAAAACTGCAAGAACAACTATATAAATTCAAAGGTTTCTGGAAAAATATTATAAAAAAATTCCAAATGAAAGTTTTAGATAAAGATAATAAATTTACTGAAATGAAAGATATATTACATAAAGAAAATGTATTTAATGATTATGAAATAGATTTAATAAATAATCCGCTAAAGAGGATTTTAACAGAAGATGAACTAACTAAAACAAAAGAAAATAAATTAAAAGATAAGAATAATAAGAATAAAAGATAAAGGAGATTTAATAGTTATGGAAAAAGTAAATGAAGTAATAGAAATAATAAATAAAATGGATATTAAAGATAAATTGAGAGTTGGTGTTTGTATGTCAGAAAGTTCCTATACAAATTTAAAATATAATAAATCACATATACATAGTGAATTTGATAAAAGATTAAAAGAAATTGTTAATGGGTATTTAACAAGCTATGTAAATATGAGAAAATATCCACAAGTATTATTTGTAATGGCGAAGATAATGGAAATGAATAATGTAGAACAAAATAAAATTGCAATGTATTTAGTAAATAATATTAATTTGGAAAAATAAGTTGAAAACCATTGACAAAAACAAACAACTGTTTTATAATGATTTCGAAAAACAAAAAATAAAAATATTTAAAAATGGAGATGATATTAATGAAAGATATAGATAGAAACAATAACACTTTTGAAGATTTTAAGCATATTGACGAAAATGGCATTGAATATTGGTATGCTAGAGAACTTATGCCAATATTGCAATATTCTAATTGGCAAAATTTTGAAAAAATAATTAACAAAGCCAAAATATCTTGTGATAATAGTGATATTAGTGTGTTAGACCATTTTACTGACGTTAATAAAATGGTTAAAATAGGTTCAGGAGCTTACAGAGAACAAATTGATTATAAATTATCTCGTTATGCTTGTTATATGATTGCACAAAATGGTGATAGTAGAAAAAAAGTAATTGCTCTTGCTCAAACATATTTTGCAGTACAAACTAGAAAACAGGAAATAAGTGAAAAAGAATATAGTATGCTTACAGAAGATGAAAAAAGATTTTATCAAAGAAATTTAACAAGAAAAGGTAATTATTCACTAAATCAAGCAGCAAAAAATGCAGGAGTTAAAAATTTTGATAGATTTCATAATGCAGGTTATAAAGGATTATATAATGGAGAAACTGCTGATGATATTGCTAAAAGAAAAGGATTAAGATATAGAGAAGATATTTTAGATAATATGGGAAGTGAAGAACTTGCTGCTAATCTATTTCGTATAACTCAAACTGAATCAAGATTAAAAAAAGATAATATTTCTGGTGAAAAAGAGGCAAATAAAACTCATTACAATATTGGAAAAAATATAAGAGATGTTATTGCAAAGAATGGTCGGGACAATGCCAGAAGATTTACCAACACCTAAAAAGAGCTTAAAACAATTAGAAAAAGAAAATAATAGAAATTTAAAAAATATAATTAAATAATTATAATCTAGAAAATAAGGAGTGTAATTTTTACAATCATATTGTTGCAAAAACAACTAAAATATGTTATATTAAATATGTAGTATGGCGTTTAGCCATTTTATATATTGTAAATTTTTCACGAACCGTATTGGAAAAAAATCATCAAGGAGGTATCAATTATGAGTGAAAAATTTAATGGTACATGGCGGAAAATAAAAGATGGCATATTTCTTTTTTTATGCTACATTCCATTCGCACTACTGGCACTTGCTTTAATTGCTGTTCTTATTATAATTGCAGCAGTTTTAAAAGGTGCAATTCTTAGTGTATGTTGGAATTTGGCTATGCCAGCAATGTTTGGATTTGAAGAGATAACATTGTTTCAAGCGGTAATACTTGCTTTTACAATTAGTTTTCTTAGAACAGATTTCTTTGGAAGTTTAAAATCAAACTATGCTGATTTTAAAGAACGAATCTTTAAAAGAAGTAAAAGAGAAAAAATTTCAAAGATTTTATCTGTAATCTTTACAGGTATGATTAATTTAATTTTAATTTTAATTACTATTGGGCTTACAATGTATTCTTGGAATACTATTTTACCCCAGTTGTTAAAAATTGAATTAGTACAAATCAATTTCTGGCAAGCATTAGGATTTGCTTTTCTGTTTAATATCTTTTTTAGTACTTCAAAACAAGACGAAAAGAAGTCTAAAGAGAAGGAAGAGGATAAGCAGGAAAATATCATTGAGACTGAAAGTGGAGAGTCATCTAATTAAGCCGCTAACTGGTGGTGTGAGTTAAAAATAAAACTCACACCACATTTCAATAAAACCCTGAAATTACTTAAGAATTATTTTGCAATTAGATTAAATTATAAATAGAAGAATTAATTAATACAAAGATATTGATAAAATTTAAAAAATATGCTAAATTATATATAAATAAAACAGATTGATATTTGTGTCAATCGTTAAAGCTTTGAAAAAGTTGTAGATAACTTTAACACAGGAGCCAAATAAAAAAGTATGAGGTAAAGACAAATGAAAAAATTAGAAAATAATAAAGGTATAACTTTAGTTTCATTAGTAATTACAATAATATTACTAATAATACTAGCTTCAATTGGAACATATAGTGGAATTCAAGTTGTAAAATCAGCACAATTTACAGCTTTTTCAACCGAACTTAAAATTATGCAAACACAGGTAAATAAACTATATGAAGAAAAAAGAAATGGTAATGATGAATACGTAGATAGTTTAGGAGTAGAAATTAATAGTGATACTAATATTCAAAAACAAGCAAATAAAGTATTTACTGCATCTGGAATAACAGATCAAAATGGATACAAATATTTTGATACTGATACTATAAAGCGTTTAAATATTGAAGGTGTAGAAAGAGAATTTTTTGTAAATATTAATAAAAGAAGTGTTGTAAGTTATAACGGATTTGAATATGAAGGAAAAGCATATTATACAGTTAATCAATTAGATAATAATAGTTTGTATAATGTAGAATATAATAATACTAATAATTGGGATCCATCTAAAGACAGCTTTAATATAGAATATAATGAAGTAGAAGAAGGAAAATATAGAATAACTGTTTCAAATATAGACTATAAAAGTGGTAATATAAATAAGTGGCAAGTTAAATATAAAAAAGAAAATGAAGACGATTGGAAACAAGCAGGAAATCATAGTTTTATAATTGATGAAGTGGGTAATTATAGAGTAAAAATAGCAAATAACAATACTGAATCAAGAGAAAAACAGATTATTGTTAAACCATCATTATTACCAAGTGAATTTCAAGAGGTAGAGTATATAGAAAGTACAGGAACACAATATATAGATACAAAGTTATATCTAACATTAGACACAGAAATAGAATGTGATTTTTTATTTACAAATATTAGTAGTGGATATCCAACACCATATGGCTGTAAACCTCCAGTTTTAGGATTACATCCAGCAAATACTAATTTTGCTTATACGGGTTTTGGAAGTAATATAGATATAACGTGTCCAGAGAATCTAGCTGAGGGACCAAAGAAATATATCCATAATAAGGATGGAATATGGGTAAATGGAGAAAAAAAAATAACATATAATAATACAACTGTAGTAGAAGATAAAAATTCGAATATTTATATTTTTGCTAGAATGGAAAATCAAGCAGCAAATAGATATTCAGAAATACGTTTATACAAGTTTATAATACGAAGAGGCAATAATATATCCAGAGAATTTATACCGGTTTATAGAATAAAAAATAACCAACCAGGTCTATATGATTTAGTTAATAACGAATTTTATACAAATCAAGGAACTGGCGATTTTAAAACAGGAAACAATACAGAGAGTCTAATCATTAATGACTTATAAAACCTTTACAAATAGCCATTTTTAGAGTATAATATGTAAAGCTAAAACAAAAAGGAGAGATTAATATGCAAGGGAATAATAATGAAAATAACAACATAGAAGAATTAGATATGAATCATCTAATGCAAATAAGAAGAGAAAAATTAAAAGAA
Organism: Clostridia bacterium; assembly: GCA_036307105.1. Classification (GTDB taxonomy): domain Bacteria; phylum Bacillota; class Clostridia; order TANB77; family CAG-508; genus CAG-269. The sequence continues at coordinate 7,955 of JAXJYD010000047.1, forward strand.
TTACAAGAACAAGGAAAAGACCCATTTGAAATAACAAAATTTAATAGAACAAATACTGCTGGAGAAATTAAAGCAAATTATGAACAATTTGAACAAAAAGATGTAACAATAGCTGGAAGAATTATAGCAAAAAGAATAATGGGAAAAGCGTCTTTTTGTACAATTCAAGATTGTAATGAAAAGATTCAAAGTTATGTTAGTATAAATGATTTAGGAGAAGAAAGTTATAAACTGTTTAAAACTTATGATATAGGAGATATTATCGGAATTACTGGATTTGTATTTAAAACAAGAACAGAAGAGATATCAGTTCATGCAAAAGAGGTAACATTACTTACTAAATCTTTAAGACCACTTCCTGAAAAATTCCATGGATTAAAAGATCCAGATTTAAGATATCGTCAAAGATATACAGATTTAATAGTAAATCCAGAGGTAAAGAAAAGTTTTGAAATAAGAAGTAAAATAATAAACGAAATTAGAAAAGTATTAGAAACTGAAGGATATTTAGAAGTTGAAACACCAGTTTTAAATACAATTTCTGGTGGTGCAACAGCTAGGCCATTTACAACTCACCATAATAGCTTAAATATAGATATGTATTTAAGAATTGCATTGGAATTAAATCTAAAAAGACTTATAGTTGGTGGATTTGATAAAGTATATGAAATGGGTAGAGTATTTAGAAACGAAGGAATGGATATAAGACATAATCCAGAATTTACAGAATTAGAATTATATGCTGCATATCAAGATTATAATGACATGATGGATCTTGTTGAAAAGATGTTTTCAACAGTTGCAATGCAAGTATTAGGAACAACTAAAGTTAATTATCAAGGTCAAGAGATTGATTTAACACCTGGATGGAAGAGAATTACAATGGTTGATTCAATAAAAGAAGTAACAGGAATTGATTTTAATAAAATAATGACAGATGAAGAAGCTGTTGCTTTAGCAAAAGAAAGAGGAATAGAAATTCCAGACAAAACAAAAGAAACAAGAGGAGATGTAATAAGCTTTTTCTTTGATGAATATGTTGAAAAAACATTAATACAACCAACATTTATATATGAATATCCAGTAGAAATATCACCACTTGCAAAAAAATGTCCTAAAAATAAAAATATGACTGAAAGATTTGAGGTATTTATTGGTGGACGTGAATATGGAAATGCATTCTCAGAATTAAATGATCCAATTGATCAATATGAAAGATTCAAAAAACAAGTTGAAGCAAAAGAAGCTGGTGACGAAGAAGCTGCTATGATGGATGAAGATTATATTCAAGCTTTAGAAATAGGTTTACCTCCAACAGGTGGTTTAGGAGTAGGAATTGATAGGTTAGTTATGCTTTTAACAGATAGTGCATCAATTAGGGATGTATTGTTATTTCCAACAATGAAACCGCAGAACTAAGACAAAGGAGAAGATATGTTTAATTTTTCATTTGATAAAAGAATAATATATATTGTAATAGCAATAATGGTATTAATAACAGTAGCAAATTATATAACTAATCCAAATGCATTATTAGGATTATTAGTTAGTATACCAGGAGTACTAATTGCAATAACATTCCATGAATTTGCCCATGGATTTGTTGCTTATAAATTAGGAGATAATACCGCAAAAAATGAAGGAAGGCTTACATTGAATCCATTTGCTCATATGGATCCAATAGGAACACTCATGTTATTATTTGCAGGATTTGGATGGGGAAAACCAGTACAAGTTAATCCTAGAAATTATACAAGAAAAATGTCCATGGAAAAAGCAGATGCATTAGTTTCTGCAGCAGGACCAATTATGAATTTTATTCTTGCAATAGTATTTACTTTAATTTATTATGCGATATTTAAATATGCAGGAATAACATTTGTGACATCAACAGTTGGAAAAGTTGTTTTATTATTAATTTCAGCTACAATATCAATTAATATTGGTTTAGGAGTATTTAACTTAATACCATTACCACCATTAGATGGTTCTAAAATAATTATGCCTTTTTTACCAACTAATGCTAAAACATGGTTTATTAATAATGAAAAATTATTTTCAATCTTATTTGTAGTGTTATGGATAACAGGAATTACTGGGATTATAATTTCACCAGTTATAAATCTTATATCTACTGGAATAATGAATTTAGGTTCTTTTATTATTAGATAAAAATATCAGCTTTGGTTACAGTTCAGTAACTTAGTATTTTGTTTGTCCTGCTTAACGTGATAGTTTATAAAAATTTTTCTATTTGCCCCATTCTTAGAATTTTAACAAAAGCTCTAATGAACTTTTAAACATTCTTGAACGATCCCCACGAACCATTGCAAAATTTTTATAAACTACTACTTGCGCGGACTATAAAACAGATATGTTACTGAACTGTAACCATTAGTTTTGTTAAAAGGGAGAATATAATATTTTATGGAAAAAGATATATTAACAATGGGAATTGAATCAAGTTGTGATGAAACATCAGTAGCAATTGTAAAAAATGGAAGAGAAATTTTATCAAATGTAATAGATACACAAATACCAATTCATGAAAAATATGGTGGTGTTGTACCAGAAATAGCATCAAGAAACCATATAGAGGCAATTTCTAGAGTAACAAAAAAGGCATTAGAAGAAGCAAATATAACTTTTGATATGATAGATGCAATAACTCCAACATATGGGCCTGGTTTAGTAGGAGCATTACTTGTTGGCCTTTCTTATGCAAAAGCATTAAGTTTTGCAATTAATAAGCCATTAGTGGGAGTAAATCATATACAAGGGCATATTGCAGCAAATTATATTACATATAAAGAACTAGAACCACCATTTATTTGTGTTATGATGTCAGGAGGAAATACACAAATAGTACATGTTAAAAATTATATAGAATTTGAAGTACTAGGAAAAACACGAGATGATGCAATTGGAGAAGCTTTTGATAAAGTAGCAAGAGTAGTAGGACTTGGATATCCAGGAGGACCTAAAGTAGATAATTTAGCAAAGGAAGGACAAGCAAATATCGAACTTCCAAAGACTCATTTTGATGAAGATACTTTAGATTTTAGTTTTAGTGGAATTAAAACAGCTGTTATAAACTTGCATCATAAAAATCCTAATATAAATAAAGCTGATTTATGTGCAAGCTTTGAGAAAAATGTAACAGAAACATTAATGGAAAATGTAAAAAAAGCAATTGAGAAAACTGGAATAAAGAAAATAACATTAGCAGGTGGAGTATCAGCAAATTCATATATTAGAAATGAATTTTTGAAATTAGAACAAGAGGGAATAAAAGTTTATATGCCAGATTTAAAATTATGTACAGATAATGCTGCTATGATAGCTTCAGCAGGATATTATAATTTTGTATCTGGGAAAAGAGATGAATTAAACTTAAATGCAATACCAAATTTAAAGTTGTAAAGAGGTGAACAGATGTCAATATATACAATAGGAGATTTACATTTATCTTTTAAAGAAAATAAACCAATGGACATATTTGGTAACAACTGGGAAGGACATTTCGAAAAGATAAGAAAAGATTGGAAATTAAAAGTAACTGAAAATGACTTGGTAGTAATACCAGGTGATTTTTCATGGGCTATGTATTTAAAAGACACAGACGAGGATTTTAAATATTTAAATGAATTACCTGGAAAGAAACTATTGTTAAAAGGAAATCACGATTATTGGTGGACAACTCTTAAAAGTATGAGGAATTTTTTAGAAGAAAATAATTTTAAAAGTATAGATTTTATCCATAATAATTCTTATGTATTTGAAGATAAAATCATTGTTGGAACTAGAGGATGGAGTAAAACAGAGGGAACATCCGACGATGATAAAATAATAAATAGAGAAGTTTTAAGACTAGAGTTATCTATAAAAGATGGTATAAATAAATTTGGAGAAGATAAAGAGATTATAGTGTTTATGCACTATCCACCAATTATTAAATCCAATTTAATAAATAATGAATTAAGTGGTTTTGTTAAAATTATGAAGAAATATAATATAAAACGATGTTATTATGGTCATTTACATAGTAATTCTATAAGAGATGCAGTAGAAGGTGAACATTGTGGTATTGATTTTAAATTGGTAAGTGCAGATGGACTAGATTTTAAATTATATAAGGTTAAATAATGTTCGACGCGAACATTATTCCATAAATTTTAAAGAAATTCTAAATATATTCCAATCACATTCGATGTAATTCAAATATTTATATATTAAGCTTGAGAATCTGTCAAATTTAGAATAGAAGGGAAAATTATGTTGGATTTAAATAAAGATGTAAAATATATAAAAGGAGTAGGACCAGCAAGAGTTTTATTATTAAACAAATTAGGAATATTTACATTAAAAGATTTAATTACATATTATCCACGTACATATGAAGATAGAAGTAAACCTAAATTTATTTGTGAGTGTGAAGATGGAGAAGAGGCATTAATAGAAGCGGTTATATGCAATAACATGACAAATGTTAGACTAAAAGGCAAAACTATGCAAAGGGTGATTGTTAGAGATGAAACTGGTTCTGCAACAATTACATGGTTTAATCAAACATATTTAAAAGGAAAGTTTAAAGTTGGAGAAAAATATAAATTTTTTGGTAGAGTTACAAAAAAAGGTGGTAAAGTAATGTTTAATTCTCCAGTTTTTGATATAGAAGAAAAGACACAAAATACTGGAAGAATTATACCTATTTATCCCCTTACATACAATTTATCTCAAAACAATATAAGAAAAATAATGGAAGCGGCAATTATAGAAACATATGGTAATTTAGAAGAAACTTTACCACAATATTTACTTGATGAATATAAATTAGAAAATATAAATGATGCAACCAAACACATCCATTTCCCAGATGAATTCGAAGATTTTAATATTGCAAGAAATAGGTTAGTATTTGAAGAATTGCTATCAGTTCAGCTAGCTTTATTAGAACTAAAAAATAGTTATATGAATGAAGAAAAAGGTATCAAATTTAACAAAGATGCCAAAATGTCAGATGTAATAAATACTTTACCTTTTAATTTAACAAAAGCTCAATTAAGAGTTTTAGAAGAAATAGATAAAAATATGGAATCTGAAAAATCTATGAATAGATTATTACAAGGAGATGTAGGTTCTCGGAAAAACAGTTGTAGCAATGTGTGCTGCATATAAAGCTGTAAAATCAGGATATCAAGCAGCAATTATGGCACCAACAGCAATTTTGGCTACACAACATTTGGAAAATTTTAAAAATATCTTAGAAAAATTAGATATAAGATGTGAGCTATTAGTATCTGGAATTACAAAAAAGAAAAAAGAAGATATATTAAAAAGATTAGAAAATGGAGAAATTGATATATTAATTGGAACACATGCAATTATAGAAGAAAACGTTATTTTTAAAAATTTAGGACTGGTAGTTACTGACGAACAACACAGATTTGGGGTAAAACAAAGAACAAAAATTGCGGAAAAAGGACATAATCCTGATGTATTAGTAATGACAGCAACTCCAATTCCTAGAACATTAGCACTTATTTTATATGGTGATTTGGATATATCTATTATTGATGAGCTACCACCAAATAGAAAGCAGATAGAAACATATGCTGTTGGAAAAAATATGTCAGATAGAGTGAATAGTTTTATAAAAAAGCAGATTGATGAAGGAAGACAAGCATATATTGTATGTCCATTAGTAGAAGAAAATGAAGATATGGACTTAAAATCTGTAGAAAAATTATATGAAATTTACAGTAAAGAAATATTTCCACAATATAAAGTTGCATATATACATGGAAAAATGAGACCAAGAGATAAAGATTCTATCATGGAAAGATTTAAAAATAAGGAAATCGATATTTTGATTTCAACTACTGTAATAGAGGTAGGTGTAGATGTACCAAATAGTAATATTATGGTGATTGAAAATGCTGAAAGGTTTGGGTTAGCAGCACTTCATCAATTACGTGGAAGAGTTGGAAGAGGTAAATATCAATCATATTGTATTTTAAAATTTGAAAGTAAAAGTGAAAATGTACGAAAAAGAATGAAAGTAATGTGTGAAACAAATGATGGATTTGTTATATCAGAAAAAGATTTAGAATTAAGAGGTGCAGGAGACTTTTTTGGTACAATGCAACATGGACTTCCTGAATTTAAAATTGCAAATTTATTTGAAGATATTGAAACTTTAAAAATGGTTCAATCAGTTGCAGTTAAAATATTGTTAGATGATCCAAAACTTGAAAAAAATGAAAATAAGCTATTAAAAGAATTAATAAAAGAAAAATTTATGAAAAGAATTGAAATATAGAAAATACAAAAGCATAATATATAAATATTTTCATATCTTCTCGGTTCAATACATATATTAAAAATTTCTAATAAAATTCATGTAACCTTCTTCACTGAGTCCTTGCTTTGCTCGATGCGAACATTATTCCATAAATTTTAAAGAAATTCTAAATATACTCTAACCACATTCGATGCTATTCAAATATTTATACGTTATGCTTTTATGTTGATTAGTGGTATTAAATTGGAAAATTTTGAATATTGACTTTTTGTGTCTAAAATAGTATATTATACTAGAATAAAGTTAAAGGATGTTGATGAAATGTTTCAGATTATAGTAAGATTAATAGCTTTAGTTATGATATTCGGAGGAATAATACTTATATATGATGCTAGACTAATAACAAAAAAGTTTTTTGGATTTGGTGACCAAAATGAAGGAAGCCAAGGACTTAAAATATTAGGATTTATTATTGCGATTATAGGTGGATTAATATTATTTTTTAATAGGTAAAAAATGAGGAAAAGCACTTGACAATGTTAGTATAATTATGCTATTATATACATTGTCGAGTAAATATTATATATGCGGATGTGGCGGAACTGGTAGACGCGCTGGTCTTAGGAACCAGTGCCAACGGCGTGGGGGTTCGAGTCCCTTCATCCGCACCAATGACGTATCTGTTCGAACTAACAGATAGATTAAAAATCATTCAAGTAAGTTGGATGATTTTTTTCTTTGCCCAAAAAACATCATCCAATATCCTAAAAAGAAAGGATGGTGCTTGAAATGAAGATAATTAAAGAAGAACTACGATTTGAGGAAAATTTAAAGAAAAGACTAGAATTTATATGTGAGTTCTCAAAGGTTACGCCTACTTTTATTAATGGTAGTATGATGAACTTATATTAGAATATAAGAAAAAGCGAAATGAATGTACTTCTGCTTTAGATCAATATAGAGATAAACTAAAAACAGCAAATGGTATTTTAGAAGATATTCCAAAAATTAAAGAAGTAATTAAAATTGAACAACAAATGAAAAGAGATTTAGAAAATGATTCAAAAGTAAAGAAAAAGAATTATGATAGATACTAAAAAATCTTGTAAAAATTCTGAATGTTCGCTTGAAATTAGCAATATAATGTTGTATTATGTTACTATCCTTTTTCAAAGGAAATACTTTGCGAAAGGAGGTGCAACTAGAGTGACTTCATTTGAGTTAATCTGGCGATTAATCGTATTATTACTTTTAAGTAATAATAATGATGAAAGCTAAGACACAAACAAAGAATAATCTTTGTGAGCAGAGCGGGAACTCTGCTCTTTTCTTATTTTAGAATAAAAAAAGAGATATGCGGGAACATATCTCGTGCAAACCTTTGTGACTTCATTTGATTTGCTAGCTAATGTTATTATAACATCAATTTTAGTATATGTCAAACACTTTTTAAATATTCTGTATATGCATTGTAAAATAAAAAATATAATGCTATAATTTATGTATAAAAAAATCATAGAAAAGGTGAATAATGGATAAAAATAATCAATTAGTAAAGTATAAAGAAAATCCTATTAGAAAATGGTTTACTAATATTTTAGATAAAATAAAAAATAGATTTAATTCTTCTAAACTATGGGATAAAGATATTGAAAATGAAATAAATAGAGACTTTCCAAATGAATTAGACCAAAAAGAAGTTAAAGAATTATTACAAGAATTGTTAATGAGAAACAAGAATTTATTTATGACTGATTATATATTTGCTAAAGCAATAGGAGATACTTATGATTTCAATGCAATGATTTATCCTTTTTCATATATAATATCAGCAGTCGGAACATTTATAGTATCTTATTTAACAAATAAACTATTAGCAAGAAAAATTAAGAAAATAGATATGGTATCAAGTTTGAAAGGAAATGAGTAATATGGGAATATTATATTTTTTTGATGATTATGTTAAAAAGTATATAATGAGAGGAAAAAAATACTGTAACCCAACTAATACGAGTTATGTTGAGGAAGGAGTGTCTTGTATTAGGGAAAATGATGTTAATTTATATTTTTATACAAAAAATAACATAACAATTGCATTTGATGCAGGACATTTAAATTATAAGAACATAAAAAATGAATTTCAAAAGATAAAAATTAATCAATTAGATATTAAATGTTGTTTTTTGACACATGCAGATGTAGACCACGCTGGAGGCATTGACGTAAAGGGGGAGAATATATATCCAAATGCACAAGTATATTTGGGAAAAGAAGAAGAACAATATTTAACTAAGAGTAAGTTTAGAATGAAAAAATTTGGAATAAAATTAAAAAATTGTGTAGAAATTTCTAATAACTATAAGTTGATTAGTGATGGTGAAATTATAAACATTAATGGGATTAAAGTAGAAGCAATATTGATACCAGGTCATACATTAGGACATACATGTTATGTTGTTGATGAGAAGATATTAATAACAGGAGATTGTCTTGCTATTAATGAAGAGGGAGGATATAGTTTTTTTGATTTTTTCACACAATATCCAGAGCTGAATAAAAAATCTCTACGTAAATTGAAAGAAAAAATATCTAATAAAAATATTTTATTAGTGTGTACAGGACATAGTGGAGTAAGAAAGGATATGGAAAAATTATTCGCACATATTGATAAATCAGCAGTGGCTACTAGAAAACAACCATTTGATTTAGAAGGCCCATTTGATATTACAAAATAAGGAAGGGAAATAATAATATGACTTATAAAGAAGTCGTAGGAATAAATTGTATATTACTAACAAGAGTCATAGTAAAAACTTGCAAATGACTAGTATCAATGTATGAAAGTGGTATTCAAAAATATTTATTAAACGATGAATTATATATAAATGAAGGTGCTATACTTGAAAATATATGTGCAGAAGAAATACAAACAAGATACGATACTATTATGTATTACGAAAAGAAAAGTCAGTTAGAAATTGGTTTTATATTAAATATAGATGGAGTAGTTACAGCACTTGAAGTAAAATCAGGTAATAATAAGCAATCAAAATCTTTAAACTCTATAGTAGATAATTATAAAACAGTTTAAAGATATATTAAATTAGAGAAAGATACAAATATATATGTAGATGAATTAGGAATTGAACATTATCCGTTGTTTATGATGATGTTTATATAGAAAATAAATAAAATCTCGTACTTATGGTGCGAGATTTTATTTTTAAAAATCCTTTATATATTAGACTTTTTATGGTAAAATAAATGCAAAACATAGTAAGAATAGGAGAAAAAGTGGCATGCTAGTAGAAAAAAATAAAGAATATATAGTAGATATTATAGACAACGGTTTTGGAAGTGAAGGAATTGCAAAAATAGAAGGATTTACAATATTTGTTCCAAATAGCCTAAAAGGAGAAAGAGTAAGAATATTAATTGTAAAAGTTTTATCATCACATGCTTTTGGAAAAGTGCTAGAAATAATAGAAAAATCAGATGCAAGAATAGAGAGCGATTGTGCTACATATAAACGTTGTGGAGGTTGTGATTTAAGACACATTAAATATGAAGAAACTTTAAAAATGAAACAAAATGCAGTCCAAAGTCTGGTTAATAAAACATTGAAAACAAAAATAAATGTAGATGAAACATTAGGAATGGATAAACCATATCATTATAGAAATAAAGCACAATATCCTGTTGGAATAGATAAAAATGGGAAGCCAGTAATCGGCGTCTTTGCCAAAAGAACACATGAAATTATACCAATAGAAGAATGTTTAATCCAAAATAAAAAAACTGAAAAACTTGCTAAATTTGTGTTTGATTTTATTACTAAAAACAATATTAGTATTTATAATGAAAAGACTGGAAAAGGATTAGTAAGACATATTGTAACTAAAATAGGAATTAAAACAAATGAAATTATGTGTATAATTGTTATCAATGGTCTTGAAATTCCAAATGAAGAAAAATTAGTAAATGAAATTAAAAATAATTTTGAAAATGTAAAAACTATTATAAAAAACATTAATATGAAAAATACAAATGTTATATTAGGAAAAGAAAATATAAATTTATATGGAGATGGATATATAAAAGACAAATTAGGAGAATTTATTTTCAAAATTTCACCACTTTCTTTTTACCAAGTAAATCCTATACAAGCAGAAAAGCTATATGAAATAGGAGTAGAAGGTGCAAATATAACAAAAAATGATGTTGTATTTGATTTGTATTGTGGAATAGGAACAATTTCTTTATTTATGTCAAAATATGCTAAAAAAGTATATGGAATAGAAATTGTAGAAGAAGCAGTTGAAGCTGCAAAAGAAAACGCTAAAATAAATAATATTAACAATACCGAATTTATATCAGGAGATGTAGAAAAAGTATTAGATGATTTGCTTAATAAAAATAATATAGTTCCTGATATTGTTATGGTTGATCCACCTCGAAAAGGGCTTGATAACAAAAGCATAGAAAATATATTAAGGATTAAACCTAAAAAATTAGTTTATATTAGTTGTAATCCTGCTACATTGGTTAGAGATTTATCTAGGTTAGAAGATATATATTATATTCAATCTGTTAAACCTGTGGATATGTTTCCATTTACAAGCCATTGCGAGGTAATTTCAGTTTTAAAATATAGGGAATAATATAACTAGACAAAATTGTCTTATGGAAAAAGTCATTTTCTCACTTTATGACGTGTTTTTTTAGAATTTAGTGATAGATAATTAACTTCGAAAGGAGGAACGTATTATGATAAGTCAGGAGAAGATAGGAAAATTTTTAAAGGATTTGAGAAAAGAAAAAGGTAAAACTCAGGAGGAAATAGCTGAAATGTATGGAATATCTTCACGAAGTGTTTCTCGCTGGGAAAATGGAAACACCTTGCCTGATATAGGAATTCTAGTTGAATTGGCAGATTACTATGATGTAGATGTTAGAGAAATAATTGATGGTGAAAGGAAAAGTGAGAAAATGGATAAAGATGCAAAAGAAACTCTATTAAAAGTTGCCGATTACGCAAATAAGCAAAAAAGACAAGCAATTTTTAGAGCGATAATATTGTTTACATTAGAAATGATATGTTGTGGTTTTACAATTTGTTTCTTAATTTTTTCGATAAATAGTAATGGAAATGTAAATGTATGGTTTACAATGATTCCAATAATCATTACAATATCTTATTCTATACTATTAATCATGAATGCGAAAGACTATGTTAATAAGATTCAAAGAAAGTAAGTTATTAAATTATAAATATGATATCGATGTCGAAAGATGTCGATATTTTCTTTTGTTTTTTTCTGGCAAATTATTGAATAAAGAAGTAATTCATGATATAATACAAACAAAAGTTCTTGCAAATTAAAGGAGGTATATATTATGGATAATAAATTAGATACAATTACAAACCTTTTTGAGGGAAAAGAAATAAGAAGCATTTGGAATGCTGAAAAAGAGGAATATTATTTTAGTGTTGTTGATGTTATAAGTGCTTTGACAGAAAGTAAAATTCCTAGAAACTATTGGAGTGATTTAAAACGTAGATTAATTGAAGAAGGAAGTCAACTGCACGAAAAAATCGTGCAGTTGAAAATGAAAGCAAAAGATGGAAAACATAGAGAAACAGATACTTTAGATACAGAAGGAATATTTAGATTAATTGAATCTGTGCCAAGTCAAAAAGCAGAGCCTTTTAAACTATGGCTAGCTTCATTGGGGAAAGAGAGAATTAATGAAATTTTTGATCCAGAAATAGCTATAAATAGAGCAATAGATTATTACAGAAATAAAGGATATGATGATAGATGGATAGAAGCAAGGCTAAAAGGAATATTAGATAGAAAGAAATTAACAGATATTTGGAAAGAAAATGGAATAACAGAAAATTTTGAATATGCTATTTTAACAAATGATATATATAAAACATGGTCTGGAATGAAAGCTTCAGAATATAAAGCACATAAAAATATAAGAAAAGAATCTTTAAGAGATAATATGACAGATGTTGAAGTGGCGTTAACAGATTTAGGTGAAATAGCAACAAGAGAACTTGCAAAGAAACATAAACCTAAAGGATTAAAAGAAAACAGAAAGATAGCTAAATCAGGAGGAGAAGTTGCAAAAATAGCACGTAAAGATTTAGAAGGAAAATTAGGCGAAACAATAATAAGTAAAGAAAATCAATTAAATTATAAATACATTGATAATAACCAATTATTAGAAAGTAAAAAAGATAAAAAATAACTAATTGAAAAAATAAAAGAAATGATATATACTTTAGTAAAATTCAGAAAAAATAAAATTTTATTATAAAATGTGTGGTAGGGAAACATATCTATGGAACAATATACATGGTTAATTCATATGTTGACGTCGCTATTCTTAAATTAAAGAATAATCTATAAGGAGGAAAATACATGTTACAAGAAAAAAGAATAAAGCAAATTGAATATGTTGTTGAAAATTCAAAATATGTAAAATTGAATAAAGAAAAATTAGAAAAATGGGCTGATGAAATTAAAGGTTCTACATTTAATAAACATCAATGGAGTCAATATAAAAGTGTATTTACAGAGAAAGAAATAATTTTACTTGCTTTTTTTATTGAGTCAATGAATTTCTGCTTTTGGAAAGAGCCTATTTTTAAGTATAAGGATAAAAAGAAATCAACTGCTATGATGGATTTATTTATAGATGCAGCAATAGAAAATAGACAATTATTAAATCCAGAATATGTATGTAATTTGAAGTATGAAGATTTAATTAGTATATTTAAAATTGAAGAAGGAAATTTAAAGAAAAGATATGATTCTTTGATTTACTCTGCTAAAAGAATAAATGATAACAAAGTTTTTTTTGAAGAATTGTTTAATATAAAGTCAACAGACAAATTATATAGCTTTATAACAGCATTCGAAAACTTTAACGATGTTAGTACATATAAAGGTGAAGATGTATATTTTTATAAAAGAGCAACTTTATTAGTACATGATTTATTTGATTTGTCCGAAACTATTCATAATAATATTAATAATATTGATTCAGTATTAGGATGTGCAGATTATATTATTCCAAGAGGTTTACGATTAGAGGGAATATTAGAATATAATGACGAGTTAGCAAGAAAAATAGATAATTACGAGGAAATACCACAAAACTCAGAATATGAGGTTGAAATAAGAGCTTATACATTATATGTAATTGAATATGTGAAAAATAAAAATAATAAGAGCATTAATTCAGCTGTATGGGACAATTTGATTTGGAACTATTTCCGTGGAAAAGGTGGAATAGCTCATAGAACAGACACTATTTTTTATTAGAATTTTACAGAAGTGTTGTATGCACCGTTGATATATCAATCGAACATTATACATGGTTAAATGACACTGTAACGGTGCCTACACAACCCACATAGAGTCAATCGCAATTTTGAAATTTAAAGAATAGGAGGAATAAAGTGTTGGATATATCTTTATATTATCAAGAAAAAGGACAAGGAATTCCATTTGTCTTATTACATGGAAATGGTGAAAGTGGAGAATATTTTAAAAAACAAATTGAATACTTTTCTAACCAATATAGAATGATAACAGTAGATACAAGAGGACATGGAAAATCACCAAGGGGAACCGCTCCATTCACTATGGATCAATTTGCAGAAGATTTAAATGCATTTCTTGAAGAAAAAAACATTAATAATATTATTTTATTAGGTTTTTCTGATGGAGCAAATATTGCAATTAAATTTGCACTAAAACATCAAGATAAAATTAGAGCTTTAATATTAAATGGAGCAGACTTAGATACTAAAGGAGTAAAAAGAAGTGTTCAAATTCCAATAGAAATAGCATATAGAATATCTAGATTATTCCAAAATAAATCGGAAGAAGCAAAACTAAAAACAGAAATACTAGGATTAATGGTGAATGAACCTAATATTAAAACTGAAGAATTACATTCTATTAAAGTACCTACATTAGTTATTGTTGGATCAAAAGATCTTATCAAAGAAAAACATTCAAGATTAATTGCTGACAGTATCAAAGGATCAGAGTTATCTATTGTTGAAGGAAATCATTTCATTGCAGGTAAAAATCCAACAGGGTTTAATAAGGAAATTGAAAAGTTCTTGAGTAAGACTATAAAATAATACTATTAATGAATTTAATTATTATTATTATTATTATGAATTGGAGTGTAGGGAGCGTAGATATGTTCCTGGTACCATATACATGGTTAAACCACTATGCAACGCCCCATACACAACCCATGTTGAGTGTTGTTCAGTTCTAAAGTTAAGGTAATGACTGAAAATACTGGTTTTGCGATATGTTCACTATCCAATAAAAATAGTTATAAAAAAGGTAAAAAACTAATGAAAAATAGACAAAATTGATATCTTTGTGAATAACCTGGTTAAAGGTTGATTGGTCAAAAATAATTTTATAACAAAAGGCTAGATGATTAATAATAAAGAAAGAAGGTAATTATATGGGATATATTCAAGAAATAAGAAAATATGTTGGACATAGTCCAATAATGGTTACTGCAGCAATGTGCATTATATACGATAAAGAAAAAGGTATTCTATTAGAAAAAAGAACAGATAATGGAATGTGGTGCGTGCCAGGAGGAGCACTTGAATTGGGTGAAACTTTGGAAGAAGCACTTAAAAGGAAAGTTAAAGAAGAAACATCATTAGATATTTTTAATCCGAAATTATTTGATGTTAAGGCTGGAGTACATATGGTTTATCCAAATAATGACGAAGTTTATTATACAGACGTTGTTTATGAAATTAACGAATATGAAGGTGAACTAAAACCAGATGCAGAGAGCAAAGAATTGGTTTGGGTGCCAATTGATAAATTGCCAGATAATATAATGCCAACTCAAATTGAATATATAGAAAAATTTGTAAATACATTAAAATAATGGTAATTGTGATTTTAAAAATAAAAAATAAGTTAAAGTTTTTCTCGAAATAAAGCATTTTTATGCTTTATTTTTTTAAATGTATATAATCTTCCGGCTATGCCGGTAGTGACGCTGGCTTTAGCTTTGTAGCATAGCAACTCCCTTCATGATAAAATATCAATATGTTTCGACGCATAATTGATAAAATAAAAAATGAAGGGAGTTGCGTATCATGAATAATATATTCAGTAGAAAAACTAAAAATGAAAGTGCTAACTATGATACAATGTCAAGTTTATCACACACAAAGTGGAATTGCAAATATCATATAGTGTTCACGCCTAAATATAGGAGAAAAATTTTTTATGGGCAGAAGAGAATGGAAATAGGAAAAATACTGAGAGATTTATGTGATTGGCAGGAAGTGAAAATTATAGAGGCTGAAGTTTGCCCAGATCATGTGCATATGTTTGTATCAATACCACCAAAATTATCAGTATCAAAATTTATGGGAATATTAAAGGGGAAAAGCAGCCTCATAATTTTCCAGAGGTGGTCAAATTTGAAATACAAATTTGGCCAGCGAAGTTTTTGGTGCCGTGGCTACTATGTAGACACGGTGGGTAAGAACGCAAAAAGAATTGCAGAATATGTAAAAAATCAATTGCAAGAAGATATGATGTATGATCAAATATCAATAAAAGAATATAAAGACCCGTTTAACGGGTCATAAGAGACGCATGCGTCGAGACAGCTATGAGCCTTGAGGCTCTGCTTGTAAAATAGCCTTTTAGGCGTTACGAGTAAAATACCCCCGGCTAAGCCGGGGGATTTTTATTTACTTAGAGTATATACGAATAAAAATGAAAACATATAAGTAAAATATAGTTTAATAATAATATAGCAGAAAAACGGTAAAAGTACGTATAAGTTCGAAAAAATCATACAATAAATTGACTTTTTCGAACTTATAGAGTATAATTATACTAAAGGAGGAATTCTAATGAAACGTGAAATTTTAGAAGATTTTATAAATTGGAAAGAATCAAAAAGTAGAAAACCATTAATTGTTCATGGAGCAAGGCAGGTTGGAAAAACTTATATAATAAAAGAATTCGGGAAAAAATATTATAAAAATTTAATATATGTTAATTTTCAAACAAATACAGAAATAGGCTCACAAATTGAAGATAGCATAGATGCAAAATATATAATTAACAAGTTAGAGCTTTTTTATGGAGAAAAAATAATTCCAGAAGAAACATTAATTTTCTTTGATGAAATTCAAGATAATGAAAGAGCTTTAGCTTCATTAAAATATTTTTGTGAAGATGCAAACGAATATCATATAATTGCAGCAGGTTCTTTACTAGGTGTAGCTATGAATAGAAAACAATATTCATTTCCAGTGGGTAAAGTACAAACATTAAATATGTATCCATTATCATTTAAAGAGTTTTTAGTAGCGATTGGAAGAGAAAATTTAATACATGAAATTTATAATCATTTTGAAAGTAATGAGAGAATGGATAAAGATATTCATGAATTATGTTTAAAACTATATAGAACATATTTAATTATTGGTGGAATGCCAGCTGTGGTGCAAATGTATTTAGATGAAAAAAAGATAATTTCAACATTGGATGTTCAAGCGGGAATACTATCAGATTATCAAAGAGATATGACGAAATATGCAGACAATAGTTTATCAAATAAAATAATAGCTTCATTTGATTCAATTCCAGTACAACTTGCAAAAGATAATCAAAAATTCCAATATAAAGTTGTTTCAAGAGGAGGAACAGCAAGTATATTTGGAGAAGCTATAGATTGGTTAAAAAAAGGTGGAATAGTAAATCAAGTTTATAAAGTAAATCCGCAAATTCCATTAGAGATGTATAAAGATTTAGCTTCATTTAAATTATACATGAATGATGTAGGTTTATTTGTTAATAAAGCTGGTTATCCACTTTATCAAATTGATTTAAGTGAACAACCAACAATGATTTCAATGGGACCGCTTACAGAACACTTTGTAGCAGGAGAATTAAAGAAAAACGGATATGAATTATATTATTGGGAATCTGATGGAAAAGCAGAACTTGATTTTGTAATTCAAAAAGATACTGATATTATACCAATAGAGGTAAAAACTAATATTCATGTTAAAGCAAGGAGTTTAGATTTATATATGAAAACATATAATCCTCGATATGGAATTAGAATTTCTGAAAAGAATTTTGGATTTGAAAATAATATAAAATCTGTACCACTTTATGCGGTATTTTGTATATAGGGGTAAATGGCATTTTTATATAGAAACAGATTAATGTTGAAATGAATAACGGCATCTAACATGTTCATGGTGAGCAATCAACTTTAACTTGACCTATCAATGGTCGATTAACCACACATGTGGAGTGCGTATGCTGTTCTTAAGTTAAAAAAGCAAATTATTTTTTCATAAAATAAAACTAATAATATATAAAAGAAATTACATATTATTGGTAATTATGTTAAAATAAAAATTCAGGCTATATGGAATAAATTTTATGTGAAAAGAATATAATAGAAAAGGGGATATGCTATGCACGAGATTGTTTTATTAGATGAAATAAAAAATGGGATGAAAAATAAATATACAGTTATGGAAACAGGTGAAAAAAGATATAGACAGATATGTATAAAAGATAAGACTGCATATATTAGGGCAGAAGGTGGAAATAAAGGATATTGGCAAAAGAGTCATTATCATAAATATGCTAAAGAAATATATATTGTACAAAAAGGAAGTATTTTATTAGTTCAATACATAAATGGAAAACTTTATATTAATAAAATAAATGAGGATGAAACTTTTATAGTATCTCAAAATGTACCTCATAATGTTTATATGTATCCAAACACAATTACGCATACGGTTAAATATGGAAAAGTAGAGAGCGAAGATTGGGAAGAATTTAAAAAATTAGATGAGATATTAGAAGAAAAAAATATTGATGTAGAAAATTTTTAAACTAAGTAAATCCAAAATGTAAGTTTTATATGCAATTTGGATTTACTTTTTTTTTAATATTTGAAGTGATTATAAATATACTGAATAGCTAACAATTACATAACTATCTAGATTATCGTGAATTACTTTGTTATTAATATTTGTTTCATATTTTAATATTTTCATAAAAAAAATCCTTTTAATTCATATGAATTTTTAAAGGAATTATCTATAAACCTATATAATTCACAAAAAATATAAAATAAAAGAATCAAAATTATAATAATTATATCCTGTAACTATATCAATATAGCAAATTTTTATAAAATTGGTAAAAAATCTGGAAAAAATTTTAAAATAGTATTGACATTAATCAAAAAAATTAGTATAATAAATTTCGTCGAAAGCAAAACGGTCGCTTAGCTCAGCTGGGAGAGCATCTGCCTTACAAGCAGGGGGTCATAGGTTCGAGCCCTATAGCGACCACCATGTTTTACGGCCTGGTAGTTCAGTTGGTTAGAACGCTAGCCTGTCACGCTAGAGGTCGACGGTTCGAGCCCGTTCCAGGTCGCCATTTTTTTATATATGGCTTGATAGCTCAGTTGGTAGAGCAGAGGACTGAAAATCCTCGTGTCAGTGGTTCGATTCCACTTCAAGCCACCAAAAAAACAATACTTTTTGGGTATTGTTTTTTTTATATACAATAAAAAGTGCAGACGTTATCTACACAAATTACAGTATTAAATTGTTTTCATATTTGGATAAACCAGCTATTATTTATCTACCTTCATATTATTCCCATAACGTTTAATCTTTTTAGTTGTAGTTTTTTCAAATTCCTTATCACGTATTCCAAAGCTTTTAATATGTTTATAATTAGGAAGTTTGTTATTAACATTTGACACCACATCTGAAATTATTTTCCAAATTTCTTCTCTAGTAGGAACACTTCCTTTTAAATGTTCTGTAATAGCTTCTATATTTGGATATATTTGAGCATTAATATAAGTTTCATCATCATTTTCTTTTTGAACTCCTAAAACAAGAGCTTCAGAAATAAGAGGATTATCATTTAAATAATATTCAACTTCTTCTGGATAAATGTTTTTTCCATTTTTAGTAACTATAACACTTTTACATCTACCTGTTATGTATAGATAACCGTTTTTATCAATTTTTCCTAAATCTCCTGTATGGAACCAACCATCAATAATTGTTTGTTTAGTTTTTTCTTCATCTTCGTAATATCCCAGCATAACATTTGGACCTTTAACAATAATTTCTCCAACACCTTCATCATTTGGATTTTCAATTTTATATTCTACATTTGGAATAGGAAGTCCACAACTATCATCCTTTTGGAAGAAGTCTGTATTTCCAGCAACTAATGGTGAACATTCTGTTAAACCATATCCTTGTAAAGTATTTAAATGTAATGCTCTAAAATCAGCAACTATTTCAGGATTTGCAGCTGCAGCTCCAACTATAAATACACGAAGTCTTCCACCTAAAGTGTTTTTAACTTTATTTCTTACAATTTTCTTTATAATAAAAGGTAAATCATAATATGGATTTTCATTATTTTCTTTTTTATATTTATCAGGTAAAGTTTTATTCATATTTTTAACAATATTCTTATGAACATTCTCTAATAATAAAGGAACACATAAAATAACAGAAGGATGGAATTCCTGCATATTTTTTGCAATATATCTTAAGCCTTCACAATGAGCTATACTTGCACCACTATAAATTGGAAGTAAAAATCCTATAGTACATTCATAAGTATGGTGAAGAGGAAGAACAGAGAAAAATAGATCACTTCTTCTTACTTTTACAATTCCATATATAGACAATATGTTTGAACATATATTTCTTTGAGATAGACATACTCCTTTTGCATTGCCAGTTGTGCCTGATGTAAACAAAAGAATTCTTAATTCATCAGGATCTATTGTTATATCATCAAATTTTTTATAACCATCTAAATATGCTACTTTACCTTCATTTAATATTCTATCATAGTTTTTTTCAAAAACCACGAATTCTGTATCTGGATTTTCAACTTTTTCTATATTATCAGAAATGCTATCTAAGATTTTTTTATCACCTAAAATACATGCAGTTTGTGAAACATTCATAAAGTTAATAATATCATCTGTGTGAAGTTCTTTGTCTAAAGGTACAACAATACCAACAATTGAAGCAGCTAAATATGAAACACACCATTTATAGCTGTTTTTTCCTATAACGGCTATACGTTTATTTTCAAATCCTTTTTCTAATAGACAGGTTCCCACATAAACAATATCATTTTTAAACTCTTCATAAGTCACGCTTTTTATATTACCATTTTCATCTTTTACTTTAAAAGCAGTCCTTGAACGATATATATCACCAGAACGATAAAGCATGTCCTTAAAATTGGTAACTTCCTCAGTCTTATGATATTTCTTTTTTAATTGTTCTGCTACACTAAGATTGTTTTTCATTTAAAAACTCATTCCTTTCAATTATTTATATCTATAAAAATTTAAATTTGTATTTAATTTTTGAATAATATTACCATCATAAATAGATTTTTCATTTTCTTTTAAAGGTATATTTATAAATGCAGTACATTTAAATTCTTGATCTAAATTGTTAATTATATATATATCAAATGAAAAACTACAATTTAAAGAATCTAAAGGAACATTACATCTTTTTAATAATGAACCATCATATGTAATTGGTATAGAAGTATCTGTTATAGTATAATCTGATTTTATATTTGAGTTTATATAGCTTATAACTATAGGGTTTGCTAAATTATTGTATAGAATAGGGTTGTCCAAATTCGATTCTGATTCTGAAGTTATTTCAAAATCTAAAGAATCATTAATTTGATTAGATTCTATAAGATAACTTTTAGCGAAATTATTAATATTTTTATAATATAAATTAACTTCTCCTACTTCGGGTTTTGAATTATACCTTAAATTATTAATCCAAACTTTTTTTAAAGTACTTTCAGAATTTTTTTCTTCAGATATGCTTTTGATAAAAAGTGCTATATCTGTATATTGATATAAATTTTCAATTGTAAAATTACTAATTGTAGCATTTTTGTTTTTTGCATTACAACCACTAAACAAAGTCATTTTATCAATTTTAAATATAGGATTTTCATTTTTTATAGCAAATGGTAAAACAGTGTCTTCTAAATTTTTCTTTATAATATATCTGTTAAACACTGAAAAAGTAAGTGTAATATTTATTAGTATGAATAACATAATTATTGATATTTTTTTTATCATTATTTTTAGCTCTCCTTTAATAAAAAAATTAATTTGAAAAAGAATTGTGTTACAATTATTGTTCAAAATTTTCTCCTTTGTAAATGTACATATATCATAGTATAAAACTTGAATAAAATCAAGCAAATTTTTATGAAAAATAGTTATTTTGATTGACAAAAAAAGTTGGAAAATGTAAAATTGTTATAGGTGATTTTATGAGAGCAAAAGATAAAAAAAGAAAGGTATTTAAATTATCAATAAAAAGAATTATTATTTTTATTGCGTCTGTCATTGTTTTATTAAATGTAACCATACTTTATAACCATTACTTTACAAAAAATGAAGTTTGGGCTAAGGAAACAGGTTCTATTATAAATGAAGTAAATAATACAAAAATTAGTATTGCAAAAGAAATTGATTTAGATAAGATAATAGAAGAAAACATTGGCGTACAAAGAAAAGAAGAATATTATATTGAAGAGATGGATCTAGAATATATTACAAAATATAGAAATAATAGTGATTTGCCAAAAGGTGTAATTGAGGTTAAACAAGAAGGAAGACAAGGAAAGCAACAGATCACTAAAAAAAGAGTATACGAAAATGGAGAAGTTGTTTCAGAAGAACAAGTTGGAAGTAAAGTTACAAAAGCATCTGTTGATAAAATTGTTGAAGTTGGAACTAGTAAATATACAAGTAGCTATAAAGTAAAAGTAGGAGATAGAGTTAATATTTCGTCAGATAGAGCTAGTATAATGGTAGAGCCAAATGAAGATTCTCAAAAAATAGCAACCTTAACAAATGGAAAAGAAGTAAAGATATTAGAAATTCAAAAAGATTGGTATAAAATATCAGGAGATGGAAATATAGGCTATATAAAAATAGAAAACACAACATTTAGATATGAATTTGAAAAAGATAAAAAGAACGAAAACAATAAAACAACAACTAATAAAAATATAAGTTTTGAAATGGCTCTAAATAAGCCAAGTGGATTAAGTCTTGAAGAGTTTAAAAAAGTTTTAACAGATTCAAAAGATGTAAATAAAACTTTTATAAACAATGCGGAGTATTTTTATTATATAGAAAAACAGTATAATATAAATGGCCTTTTTGTTGCAGCAGTTGGAATACATGAAAGCGCATGGGGAACTTCTAAAATTTCACAAAACAAAAATAATTTATTTGGATATGGTGCATATGATTCAAATCCATACAATGGAGCTTATAGTTTTTCTAATTACTCTGAAAGCATTGACTTAATTGCAAGAGTATTTGTTAAATATTATTTAAACCCAAAAGGAACTAGTATATATGGAGGAGAAAAAGCAGTAGGAACATATTATAATGGTGCTACTTTAAGTGGAATTAATAAAAGATATGCAACAGATTCAAATTGGGCAAATAGCGTATATAATCATTTAAAATATTTATATAATAAATTGTAAAAAATTCCTTGATATTTTTTACAATTTATTGTATGATATAACGGAATAGTGATTAAAGAGATAGTTTAGGTAAAAAACATTATAGAAAGGAGCTATATAAATGAAGAAAGGAATAATAATTGTAACAGTTTTAATATTAATACTTGGATTATTTTTATGTTTTAGTAATACATATGCTGCTAAAGATAAAGCAATAGATAATACAACTGAAAGCAAAATAGTAGAATTAAAACAAAATGCATCCAATTCTCTGGAGGATTATAAACAAAAATATGGTTCAGATGCATATGGAACTGTAGCATATATATTGAATTTAGTAAGAATATATAGTATTCCACTTTGCTTCTTAGGTATTGCAATTGGTGCAATACACCAATATATAATTGGTATAAGAAAATTAGATACATTAGAAAAAGGTATGGGGTTAATTGTAACCTTTGTAACCTTATTAATTATTTGCCAAATATTACCACTGGCATTTGCAGTGTTTGTAAAATTTGGAAGGGGGTAACAAATGAAAGTATTATTTGCTGTAAGTAATGAAGAAATTTCAGAATCTATTGTAAAAAAGTATCAAAAAGAATATAAACAAATAATTTCTTATAAAAATGTATATTACTTTAATGCAATATTAAAAGAATTACAAAAAGATAAATCTTATGACAGAGTTGTTATAAGTGAAGACGTAGAGGCTTTTACACATACACAATATGATCAAATAGACAAATTTATTTTTGATAAATTAGATAGTATAAGCGATGAAGCTTCAAATTTAAGCGGAAGAGACATACCAATTATACTTATTTGCTCAGATAGAAGAACTCAATCAGAAGAAATGCTTGTAAAACTTTTTGGGATTGGAATATATAATGCTTTAATTGGAAATGACAGAAGTGTTGATAAAGTATGTAAATTAATAAATAGACCACGTTCAAAAAAAGATGCAAAAAATTATTATAGAATAGAATCAGAAGATATTAAGTATCGTAGTGAAAATGAAAATGATGTGAGTGAAGTAGAAATTCAAAATATTTTAGCTCATTATAAAAGATTAGGAAAAAACGAAGATAGGTATATAGAAAGCTTTAACAATATAGCAGAACAATATAACGACACACAATTGAGAATTATAAGTAAATTTCTGCCACTAAATGTTAGAGCAGTATTAGAAGAAAGCTCACCTAAATATCAACAAATAATGTCCTTTAATAATAAGGTATCAGACAAATTAAGAAAACTTGAAAATGATGAGAAAGGAACAAGCGAGAAATTATTAACCTCTAAAATTAATGAGAAAATAATTTCAAAGCCTGTAGTAATTCCTTCGTCTATAAACATGAATGGTATTAAAAAGTTAGCAAGAACAAAAAATCCAATGCAGTCATTAGATTCGAATATGGAAGAAACACAAGAGCCAGAAACTTTGATGGAACAAGAGCCAGAAACTTTGATGGAGCAGTTTGAAGAAATTGAACTTCCTGAAATTGATGATGAATTAAAAACAAAAGACATTAAACCAATAAAAAGAGGAAGAGGAAGACCTAGAAAAAATCCAGTTCAGGAACAACCTGCAAATCAAGTAAAAAGAGGAAGAGGAAGACCTAGAAAAAATCCAGTAGAACAAGGTGAAGAAGATATATTACAAAGCTTACCTTTAGACCAAAATTTTGAAGATTTTAAAGAAGAGGATACAGAAATATTATTACCAGGGTTAGAAAAAAATCAAGGTTATGAAGAATATGAAGATATATTACCGGGGTTAAATACAAATACAATTAAAAATGAGGAAGAAGAGAAATTTTTACCAGGTTTATCTTTAGAATCAAATCAAGATGATAAAGAAACAATATTACCTCATGATAAAACCGAAGAAATTTTGCCGGAATTATTAACAACTACAAGTGAACTGGATAATAATTATTCAAATATAAATGAGAATGAACATAATAAAATATATGATTCAATAGATTTATCTTATTTAATTACACCTGATAAAAAAATTGTTACATTTTTAGGAACTAGCAAAAATGGAACATCTTTTATTGTGAACAATCTAGCACAATTAATATCATCCTTAGGTGTTAATACAGCTATATTGGATACAACTAAAAACAGAAATTCATATTATATTTATACAAAAAATGAGGAAGAATTAAGGAATATTGCAACACATAGTATTGAAAATTTAGCTAATGGTATTGCAAATGGAATTCACGTAAATAAAAACCTTACTGTATATACTTCACTTCCTAATGAGGGTGAAGAAATTAAAAATGTAGATAAAATTCTTGAAACTTTACTAAAACAACATTCATTGATTCTTATAGATACGGACTTTGAAACACCAGTTAACTATTTTAAACAATCACAAGAAACTTATTTAGTACAAACCTTAGATATACTAACTATACAGCCATTAACAGCTTTTTTAAGAGAATTAAAAGCTAAAAATATTCTTGAGGAAAAAAAATTAAGAGTTGTATTAAATAAAACAGTAAAAATAAAGGGGATAAATGAAAAAACAATTATTGGTGGAATGGCATATTATAATGATCCTGCAATGTCATTTATGACAGAATTATTTGACAGAAGTCTAATGAAATATATTTCTATTCCTTTTGAAGAAGAAACCTATATAAAATATCTAGAAAATATTATAGAGTGTAACATTTCTTTAAAGGGATATTCGAAAGTATTTATGCAATCACTTAAATCATTATCAAATATGGTTTATTCGACTTCTGCTAATAAATATAATCCATCAAATTCAAAATATAATGAAATAAACAATACGTTTAGTCCAAATATTAATAATACATTGAACCAAATGAAAAATAATTATTAAGAATAAGGGAGGAAAAATTCAAGTGTATATAGCAACAGTAATCATACTTATTTTAATAGTATTAGGATTAATAGTTTACAATATCACAATACATAAAAAAATACAAAAATTCAAAAATATGAATCAAAGAATTACTAACTTGTATGTGGTTCAAGATTTTATGAATGCCATTGGAGAAACATCTTCAGTAGAAAATAAAATAAAAAAAATAAATGATATATTGATTGAACGATATGAAATAAAATATTCTACAATAGTGGTATTTGATGGGACAGAATATCAAGTAAGAGCTTCAAATGTTGATGAAAGACATTGGAATTCATTAAAATCTTTACATACTTTAGAGATGTTTAAAGATAGCATTCAATCTGCAACTCCTAAATATGTAACAGTTAACAATGAAAATGAAAAATTACCATATCAAGAAATGGAATTCGGAAGAGCAAAATCAGCAATATTTTTTCCTCTTTATATAGATAACGTATATATTGGATACTGGATAATTGAAAGTGGAACACCACATGATTTTGATAATGTAGATATAACAGTTTTAGAAGTTATTAAGGAAAATATAGTGTCAGTTCTAAAAACAGTTGTACATCAAAAGACTTTAGAATCAATTGTTAGAAAAGATTCTTTTTCTGGATTATATTCAGAAGAGTATCTATATGGTGAAGGTAAAAAAGTAATAGACCAGTATACAATTTCAACAATATGTATGTTTAAGATAATAAATATTCAACAAATAAATATAGAGTATTGTAGAGAACTTGGAAATAAAGTAATAACTGAAATTAGTAAATATATAAAGGATAATATATCTTCAGAATATATATTCGTTAGATATATGGGACCAAAATTTGTAATAGCTTTTTCTGGAGCAGAGGCAAGTGGAGTTGCTGATTTTTTAAATGAAATTAAAGAAAAAATAGAAACCACAAAAATAGAACTGACAGATGAAGAGTTAAAAGATTTTAAATTAGATGTTAAAGCTAATTCTAAAAATACTACAATTAAACAAATGGTAGCTATACCAAAATTGAATTTTGTAATATCTTCATATTATAAAGGTACTGGATTAGAAGAGGTATTGAAAAAACTAGAAGAATATTTAGATAATGCCGATATAAATGAAAGTGATATTACTAATATATAAAATAGGAGGATTATGATAATGGAATTTGATGAAACAATGCATTTTAATCTAGAAAAAGAAGAAAATGTAAAATGCAAAGAGGTATTAAAAGAAGTTTATCAGGCGTTGGTTGAAAAAGGTTATAACCCTATAAATCAAATGGTTGGATATATATTATCTGGAGATCCAACATATATAACAAGTCATAATGATGCTAGAAATAAAATAAGAACAATAGAAAGAGACGAATTGCTTGAAAAGATGGTAAAAAATTATATAGGATTAGAAAATTAAAAAATGAGAATTTTAGGAATTGATTATGGAGAAGCAAGAGTTGGTGTAGCTATAACAGATCCTTTAAATATAACTTCACAAGGATTGGAAACAATCCAAAGAAATGGATCAGACAAAGTGATATTAAGAAGATTAGATGAAATATTTGAAACATATGAAATTGATACAATTGTAGTAGGTATGCCACTAAATATGAATGGAACAATCTCTGAAAGAGCAAAAATAACAGAAAATTTTGTACATAAATTAAAATGTAAATATAATAATTTAAAAATTGAAATAATTGATGAAAGATTAACAACAGTAGAAGCTCACAAAACAATGAATTTTTTAGATATTAATAAGAATAAAAAGAAAAATATAGTAGATACTATATCTGCAGTATATATTTTAGAAACTTATTTAAATAAATTAAAAAATACATTGAAAAAAAATTAGAAATAAGATATTATAGTTATAGTTTAAAATAAAAATAAATAAATTTTGAAAGGAGAAAATTATGAACGAAAATTATGAAGGAGAAGAATTAGATAATATAGTAATACTAAATGACGAAGATGGAAATGAGGTAAAATTTGAATTCTTAGATTTAGTAGAATTAGACGATGAGGAATACGTAGTATTACTACCAGTTACTGAAGAAGGCGAAGAAGAAGAGGGCGAAGTAGTAATATTAAAAATAGAAGATAACGATGATGAAAATGCTGAAGAAGAATCATATGTAAGTGTAGAAGATGAGGATATTTTAAATAAAGTATTTGATATATTTAAAGAAAAATTCAAAGATGATTTTGATTTTGTAGATTAATGCTATAATAAAGCAAGAAGGTGAAAGAAAGAATAAAACATTCTTGCTTTCATCTTTTAAAATTGTATTAAACACAAAAAACGGTTAATGGAGGTAACAAATGAAAAAGTTTTCAACTTGGATGATTATAATGTTTATAGTAATGTTTTGGATATTTCGAGTAATAATGGCAGTTTCTGCTGAATTTAATTGGGAAATGGGAGCTCTTAGACCTTTAAATACACAAGTAGAAATCATTTTATTATTTGTAGTATTAGTGTGTCTTGTATTTATTATAAAAAGAAAAATGATAGGAGCATTAATATATTTATTAGCATATGGAATATATTTTGGAACAGATATAATTAGTAATATAAGTTTTCTTATTTCTGCAGTTGAAACAGGAATAGATATAAACTTATATGCTAATCTATTAATGTCATTAATTGGAGTAATATTGCCTATTGTAACACTATTAGATTTATTAATGGATAAAGCAAGAAAAGCAAATCCAAAAGATAAAAAGACGGATTGGTTTTATGATAATGAAAAGTTTGACAGGAAATTAGACGAAAGAGCAGATAAAAATAATTATAGGACATTATAAATTAAGAGCAAAAATGTGATAAATAGTAGTTCATGGAGGAGAAATATTATATGAATGAATATATGAAAATTGCAAAAGAGTTATCAGATAATAACCTAAAAACAAATGTTGGAGGACCTTTTGGAGCATGTATTGTGAAAGATGGGAAAATTATAGGAAAAGGCTCAAACCATGTTTTAGTACATAATGATCCAACAGCTCACGCAGAGATAATGGCTATAAGAGATGCATGTAAAAATATAAATTCTTATGATTTGTCTGGTGCAGAATTATATACTTCTTGTTATCCTTGTCCTATGTGTTTATCTGCAATAATATGGTCAAATATTAAAAAGGTTTATTATGGAAATACAAAAGAAGATGCTGCAAATATTGGATTTAGAGATAATCTTATTTATAATTTTATTAAAAATTTAACTGATAATTCTAATGATAGTAGAATTTTAAAACTAGAAAGTATAGATAGAGAAGAAACAATAAAGTCATTTGAGAAATTTATGGAAAAAAGTGATAAAAGGATATATTAGGATATTAATAAATTGTAATTTATAAGGCAAGTGATAAGTTGAAAATCACTTGCTTTTATGTTAAAATGTAGACAGTATTGATTAGAGAAGAAATAAGGAAAGTGAGTAATATGGAAGATAAAAAAGAAAAGTTGCTAAGTACAAACATTAACTGCGATACGGTGATTTTAGGAAAACCATATTCAAACCATTGATAATACTGAATTTTTGATGTTGAGATTTTTACATATTTTAATAGAAAAAGAACTATAAGATAGAGGTAAATTAATGAAAAAATTAGTATGTATTGGTGGAGGAGAAATTCCTAGATATAAAAATGAAATTTTACTATCATATGAAACAAAAGAAATTGACTAAGAAATTGTTAGGTTATCTAATAAAGAAAATCCAAAATTTATGTTTATTAGCATTGCCTCATCTCATCCAGAAGAATACTTTAATAGTATTAAAGAGATATATATGAAAAACTTGGTATAGATAAATAACATGTATTATATAAGGGGAATACAATGGTGGGAGGAAGAAAAAAGATTTTATTATGATAAAGAATTTTTATTAGAATGTTTGTTTCATGAATTAATAATATTAATAAATATAATAACTATGAAGAACTATTTAAAAATGAATTAATTTCTTATATGAATAATATTTTATATAATAAAAAGGTGATATAAAATGATAATTTTAGATAGAAAAACAAAAAAAGGTAATGATTTATATAATTATGATATATCAAATTATATAGGTGGTTTTTGCTATGTAGTTGATGGTGCAACACCTTTATTTAATGATAAAATATTTAGTAATACTTCTGATTTATATGAATACATGCAATTATTAAAAAGGAATTTAAAAAACATAGGTATAATAGAAGAAAATTTTATAAAAGCCATTAAAAAAAGCAATTTAATAATAAATAATATTGAAATGTATAGTGAGTATGAATTACCTACATTTACTATTGCATCTGTAAAAGAAGAAAATGATAAATACTATTTATATGTTTTATGTGACTCATTAATTTCTATATTATATAAAAATGGTGATATTAAAAATATATATGATAATAGATTTGATAAGTTTAAAAAGCGTTGGTCTAATAAGATAGAGGAAATAAATAAACTAAATATTAGTGAAAATGAAAAAAATAGAATGAAATTACCAATATGGAAAGAATACAGAAAATATGCAAATAAAAAGGATGGTTATCCAGTTGGCTCAACAAATTTTAACTCAATAAAAAATGGTATTTTAACAAGTGTATTAAAGGATGATATAGATAGTATATTAATATGTACTGATGGTTTTTATAATGCTTTTGGATTACCTAATGAAAAGTGGTATTTTAATAAAGAGATTCTTTCTGATAAGATGAAGCACATTAATTATCATGGGGATATTACATATATACTATTAAAGTAAACTATTATGATTTAAATTATATATTATTTTTTATTATTATAAAAATAGACTTGATGAAATGTAGATTATTAAATTTAATTTAGAAGGACTTAAAAAGAACCTTAATGAAAGTAATTTTGATATTATATATGAAACTGAAAAGCATGAATCGGGAGATAATGTAATAGGTGAAGATGGTAATGATGCTATATACATTATTTCAAGAAAAAAGGAGTTGATCCAAATGAATGATAATAAAACTAACATTAACTGCGATACGGGGATTTTATGAAAAATCCACTCAAACTATTGAAAATACTAGATTTTTAATGATGAGATTTTTACATGTTTAAAAAAATATAGAAAAAAGTTGATAGATAAATAGTATTTTTATATAAATATGGTTTTAATAAAAAAGAAATGAAGGGAGAATTTTATGATTGTTGCTATTGATGGGTTAGGAGTTAATGGGAAATCAACATTAGCAAAGATGTTAGCCAATAATTTAAATTTGAAATATCTAAATACTGGTTCAATTTATAGATGCATTGCTTTAGAAATAATTAATAAAAATTTGAATATGCATAATATTGAAAATGTTATAAAACATTTAAAACATATTAATATTGATTTTGAAGATGAGAAAGTATTTTTAGATGGAATAGATGTAACAAAACAAATTAGAACTGAAACTATTTCAGTTAAATCTACTGAATGGGCGTCTATTCCAGAAATAAAAGAACTAGTAAGAAAAATTCAAAAAGAATACACAAATAAAAATGATGTAGTCATTGAAGGAAGGGATATTTGTACAAGAATTGCTCCTAATGCAAATTTTAAATTTTATTTATATTCAAATTTTGAAACTAGAGTTACCAGATTATATAATTCAAATAAAAGTATAGATATTGAAACTATTAGAAGTAACCTTACTATAAGAGATAAGTTGGATATAGAGGGAAAGAATTTTATAAAACCTAAAGATGCAATAGAAATAGATACAACAAATTTATCGATTAATGATGTATATAATATTATGTTAGAAAAAATTAATAATAAATAAAAAAATAGCAAATAAGGAAGTGATATAAATGGAAGATAAAAAAGAGAAGTTGCCAGGGACAAACATTAACTGGGAGAGACGGATTTATGGAAAACTAGCTAAAAGTGTTCAAAAATGAACACTTTACAAATTTTCATCTTTCATATTTTAATAAAATTGAATATAAACCCGTCGATTTCGACGGAAATAAAATAGCCTAGAAAGGAGGAACTATATGGATAATAACAAAATAGACACAATTTCAAATTTATTTGAAGATAAGGAAATTAGAAGTATATGGGATAGTGAAAAAGAAGAATATTATTTTAGTGTAGTAGATGTTATAAGTGCTTTAACAGATAGCCCTGAACCAAGAAAATATTGGTCTGTTTTAAAAAGTAGATTAAAAAAAGAAGGTAGTGAAGTGACTACAAATTGTAGTCAGTTGAAAATGTTAGCTCCAGACGGAAAAATGCGTTTAAGAGATGCAATGACAACTCGTGATATTTTTAGACTTATTGAATCTGTTCCAAGTAGCAAAGCAGAACCTTTTAAAGTTTGGCTTGCAAATTTAGGAAGTGAGAGAATTGATGAAGTATTTGATCCAGAAATTGCAGTTAATAGAGCCGTACAATATTATCGTAATAAAGGATATAGTGATGAATGGATAAAAGCAAGATTAAATGGTATTGTAGATAGATTTAAACTTACTGATGTTTGGAAAGAGGGAGGAATAACTAAGCCAATAGAATATGCACTTTTAACAAATGAAATATATAAAGGTTGGTCTGGAATGAAAGCTAGCGAGTATAAAAAGTTAAAAGGACTTAGGAAGGAATCTTTAAGAGATAATATGACAGATATAGAAGTTGCACTTACTAATATAGGAGAGATTGCAACAAGAGATATAGCAAGAGAAGAACATCCACAAGGTTTAAAGGAAAATCTAAATGTAGCAAAACGTGGTGGTGGAGTTGCAAAAGGAGCAAAAGATTTATATGAAAAAGAAACTAAAAAATCTGCTATATCTAAAAGCAATAGTTTAAATTATAAATACATAGAAGAAACAAAACAAATTGATAACAGAAATAAAAAGGAAAGGGAGTAATATGGAAGATAAAAAAGAAAAGTTGCCAAGTACAAACATTAACTGGGAGAGACGGATTAATGGAAAACTAGCTAAAAGTATTGAAAATACAGACTTTCTTACTTTAAGAATATTACATATTTTGATAAAAATATAATATTGGAGAGAATATATGGATGAAGATAGACTAAAACATTCAATTAAAACGAATTCAAATGATGAATATGATATTTTTTCGGGATATTTAAAATGTGCAGAATGTGAGAGCAATCTAACTATCAAAAAAAGTAAAGAATATATTTATTATGCATGTTCATCTTATGTAAGAAAAAGAGGATGCGATAATAATCATTCTATAAGAAAAGATGTTTTGGAAGAAAAAATAAGTGAAGAAATTAATAATAGACTAAGTATTAAGATAGATAAGTTGAATAGAAAAAATATATATGATTTAATAAATATGATATATTTAAATAAAGATGGATTAATAGATATAAAATATAAATTAAAGGAGAATTAAATTATGGATAAATTAGAATCTATAACAATTGAAAATAATGAACAATATTTAAGACAGTCTTCTAAAAAAGTGGACATTAGTGATCCAGAACTTCATAATAATATTGTAGTTCTTCAAGATTATTGTATGCAAAATGATGTAATGGCTATGGCTGCAGTTCAATTAGGAATTCCTAAAAGGATAGTATATGTAAAAAATACAAACTTAGAAATATTAAATAAAAGATTAACAGACGAGGGAAAGGAAGAAACGAAGGATTATAATGAAGCTAAAGTATTAATAAATCCTGAGATTATATCAAAAGAGGGTTTAACAACATTTTGGGAAGCTTGTGCATCATGCTCTTGGTATGAAGGAGAAGTAAAAATATGGTATAATGGAAAAGTGAAAAGACCTTATAAAATAAGAGTAAGGTATTTTGATATAGAAGGAAATGAGCATGAAGATGAATTTGAAGGTTTTGAATCAACAGTATTATGTCATGAAATAGACCATTTAGATGGAATTTTACATATAGATATTGCTGATAAGGTAATTAAAGGAACTAAAGAAGAAAGAATAGAATTAAGAAAAAAAGAAGGATACACTATAATAAGTCAAACAGGAGATTTTGAACAATTAAAATCAAAGAAAATAGATGAAAAAGGTGAAGAAAATGAATGATAATAAAAGTTGTGCAAGTACAAGTATCAACTGCGATACGGGGATTTTAGGAAAACCATACTCAAACCATTGAAAATACTGAATTTCTAACATTGAGATTTTTACATTTTTTGATAAAAAATAAAAAAAGGAGGCAATTATGGATAATAAAAATGAAATTTTAATTTATGAAGATAAAGATGGAATTACTAAAGTAAATGTTACATTTACTGATGAAGATATTTGGCTTACACAAAATCAATTAGCAGAAATTTATAAAACGACTAAGCAAAATATAAGTCAACATATTAATAGTATTTATGCCGACAAAGAACTACCAGAAATTTCAACTGTAAAGAAATTCTTGACAGTTCAAAATGAAGGCTCAAGAAGTGTTAAGAGAAATATAGACCATTATAATTTAGATATGATAATTGCCTTAGGATATAGAGTTCAGTCAGAAATAGCAGTTAGATTTAGAATATGGGCTACTCAAAGACTACATGAATACATACAAAAAGGTTTTACAATGGATGATGAAAGACTAAAACAAGGTGGTAATAGATATTTTAAAGAATTATTACAACGAATTAGAGATATTCGTTCAAGCGAAAGAAACTTTTATCAACAAGTAACTGATATATATGCAACAAGCATAGATTATGATCCAAGAGCAGATATAACAAAAAAATTTTTTGCAACGGTTCAAAACAAATTACATTATGCAGTACATGAACATACAGCTGCAGAATTAATTTATGATAGAGTAGATAATGAAAAGCCATATGTTGGTATGACAAATTTTAAGGGTGATTATGTTACAATAGATGATGTAAAAATTGCCAAGAACTATTTATCAGAAATTGAATTACAAAGATTAAACTTACTAGTATCACAATTCTTAGATTTTGCAGAATTACAAGCGTTAGAACAAAGAACAATGAAAATGCAAGATTGGGTAGAAGAATTAGATAACCAAATACTATT
The DNA here is from genome assembly GCA_036307105.1 of Clostridia bacterium. GTDB lineage: Bacteria > Bacillota > Clostridia > TANB77 > CAG-508 > CAG-269. Next base: position 42,794 of record JAXJYD010000047.1, read on the forward strand.
AAATAGAAGAAAAATATTAGAAGGTAATGGTAAAATATCACATGAAGAAGCAATAAAAAAAGCAGAGAAAGAATTTCAAATTTATAGAGAAAGAGAAATGAAAGAACTACAAAGTGATTTTGATATGCTTATGAAATCATTACCAAATAAAAAGGAAAGTGAGTAATATGGAAGATAAAAAAGAAAAGCCTATAAGTACAAACATTAACTGGGATATCCGTATTTATCGAAAGGTCGGTTCAAATTGTTGATAATACTGATTTTTTAACATTGAGATTTTTACATTTTATTGATAAAAAAGGAGTTATGTATGGATGTTATAATAAGAAATGTTAGAAAAGATGATTTGCCATCAGTAGTGGATATAAAAATAAAAGGGTGGCAATCTGCATATAAGGATATAGTTGATAATACATATTTAAGCAATTTAAACAATGAATATGACATAAGAATTGAAAAAATGGAAAGAAATTATATGACAAATGGTTTTATTGTTGCAGAATTAAATGATGAAGTTGTTGGATTTTGCAGATATGCATTTGATAATAGTTTTTCACCTGAAATAGAAAAAGCAGATTGTGAATTATGCGCATTATACGTAAAACCAGAATTAAAGTATTCGGGTATAGGAACAAAAATGTTTAATTATGTTGTAAATGAATTTAAAAAGAAAAATAAATCTAAAATGATTTTATGGTGTTTAAAAGATAATGAACCATCAAAAAAGTTTTATACAAAAATGGGCGGTAAAATTATAAAAGAAAAAGAAACAATTATAGGAGAAAAACAATATCAAGAGTGTTGCTTTGAATATAGTATATAGTTTGATTAATAAAAAGGAAAGTGAGTAATATGGAAGATAAAAAAGAAAAGTTGCCAAGTACAAACATCAACTGCGATACGGGGATTTTAGGAAAACTATACTCAAACCATTGATAATACTGAATTTTTAACATTGAGATTTTTACATGTTTTTATAAATTTAGAATAAAGTGAAAAATAAATAGAAGTTATAGGGGAGATTAATTTATGGAAAGAATAAAAAAAGTATTTGGCGGAATTGAATTAACATGGAAAAAACTAATAATATTTGCTATTATAGCAGGTGCATATACTGCAATCATGGCTATGCTTCCAATAGCCAAAGATACATCTTTTGCAGATATAACAATATCATTTGAAGTATGGATTTTATTTGGAATACTAATTATTATGAATAGTAAGTCAGCAAATGACTCTGCATTAAAATGCTTTGCGTTCTTTTTAATAAGTCAACCGTTGGTGTATCTAATTCAAGATGTAATAAATCATAGTAACTTATTTTTAACTTATTATAGATTTTGGATTATTTGGACTATTTGCACAATTCCTATGGGATTTATTGGATACTTTATGAAAAAAGATAAGTGGTGGGGACTAGTTATATTAACACCTATGCTTATATTTTTAGGATTTCATTATAGTGGATTTCTAGGACAAACAATATATAATTTTCCCTATCATTTATTAAGTACATTATTTTGTATTATAACATTATTACTATATCCAATATGCATATTTAGCAATAAAAAAGTAGAAGTTGCAGGAACTATAATAAGTGCTTTTATTATATTAACTATGAGTATAATAGCATTATTCAATAATACTACTTATAATACTGTAGTTTTAACAAACAATGGTGAAGCAGGAGCTGTATTTGATAACACATATACAGTTTATTTAGAAGATTCGAGCTATGGAGATGTATCTATTAAATATGATGATGGACTTGAAGATTATTTAATTGAAGCAAAATTTAAGAAAACAGGAAAAACTAATTTGATTCTTGAAGATTCAAATGGAAATAAAGAGATTTATGAAATTGATATAAAAAATAATGATTTTGATATAAATAAAAAAGAGCCTAATAAAGAATCGAGCCAATGGAAAACTGAAAATGTTAAAATAACTGTAAAGGAAGACTCAATTAATAAAACAAGTGCAACAATTGTAATAGAGGATAAGAATGAAAATCCAGTATCTTGGGGAATGAATTTTGCAATTCAAAAAGCAGGGGATAATGATAAATGGGTAGATATAATTACAAAAGAAAGAATTACCTGGATTGAAATAGCAATGCAACCAAATGATAATGGAATTACAGAAATGCAACTTGATTGGTCTGAATTATATGGAGAGTTAAGTTCAGGAACTTATAGAATCGTTAAATATAGTGGATTATCAACAATATTTAGTGAGCCATTTGAAGTAAAATAAAAAAGAGAATAGCGACAAATTACAATTTATAGAGTATTTAATTAAAAAAATAAGGAAGTGAAAAAATGAATAATGAAAAAAGTTGTGCAAGTACAAGGATTCAGTGCGAGAAACCAATTTATAGAAAGTTCCTTAGAACTATTGAAAATACTTACTTTTTTGATTAGAGATTATTTCGTATTTCATGAAAAAAATAAATTTAATAGAAAATAGATAATGAATAATATCGAATTGTTAGTAATATTGAGAACAAATGAGATAAATGAATATATAGTAATATGTGGGAGGTATTGGTTATGAAAATAATAAAAAATAATGATGCAATTAAAGGCTCAAATAGCGATGAATGTAAAACAATAGAATATTCATTTGGGGATAAAGATATTGATTTGGGATTAGCCACCATTACAGGGAGATATCCAGAAAATGGTTTTTGTGTTAATTTAATTAGTAAAGAGTTAATCTATGTGTTTGATGGTTCAGGTAAATTATGCTTTGAAGATGATGCATTGAATTTTCAGGTGGAGATGCTATATTAATTAATAATAATGAAAAATATTATTGGGAAACAGACTACTGCAAAGTATCTATGGCTTGTACTCCTGCGTGGAGTATAGAACAACATAAGTTAGTACAATAATAATTATCAGATATAAATAAAAAGGAAAGTGAGTAATATGAAAGATAAAAAAGAAAAGTTGCCAAGTACAAGAATTCAGTGGTACCCAGGCCACATGGCAAAAACAAGGAGACAAATAGAACAAGATATAAAAATAGTAGATATAGTAATAGAATTATTAGATAGTAGAATACCTATATCTAGTAGAAATCCGGATATAGTAAATATTACAGCTAAAAAGAAAAGAATAATAGTATTAAACAAATGTGATTTATCAGATGAAAGTAAAAATCAGAGATGGATTTCTTATTTAAAAAATAAAGGAATTCCAGCTGTATTAACAGATTCAAATTCTGGAAAAGGAATAGATAATTGTATTAAAGAAATCGAAAGAATAATGGAAGAACAATTAAATATTCAAGCTCAAAAAGGAAGAATTGGAAGAAAAATAAGAGCAATAGTATTAGGAATACCAAATGTAGGTAAATCATCTTTTATAAACAGAATATCAAAAAGAACAACAGCAGGTGTTGGAAATAAACCAGGAGTAACAAAACAAAAACAATGGATTAGAATTAATGATAAAATAGAATTATTAGATACTCCAGGAGTTTTATGGCCAAAATTTGAAAGTGAAGAAGTAGGACTAAATTTAGCATTCACAGGAACTATAAAAGAAGAAATATTACCTAGAGTAGAAATTGCATATCAATTAGTAAAATATTTGCTAGAAAACTACAGAAATAATATTATAGAAAGATATGGAATTTCAGAAGAATATATTGAAAATAAATTAAATCAACAACAACCTGAGAATGTTAACATATATGAGATAATGCTAGAAATAGGAAGAAAAAGAGGATGCATGATATCTGGTGGTAACATTGATGAAGAAAAGACTGCAAGAATAATATTAGACGAATTCAAAAATGGAAAATTAGGGAAAATAACATTAGAAACACCATCAGATAATTAAATAAAAGGAATGGAATAAATATGGAAGAATTTATAAAAATAGAAAGAGAAAAAGAGGAAGTAAACATGTTGTCTCCACTTGTATGGGCATATGTTGGAGATAGTGTGTATGAGGTATATATTAGAACAAATTTAGTAAATAAAACAAATTTAAAACCACATAAACTACATATAGAATCTATTAAATATGTAAAAGCACAAGCGCAAGCAGAATTGTTGAAAAAAATTCATGATGACTTAACAGAAGAAGAACATGATATAGTAAGACGTGCTAGAAATACTCAAAATCATCATTTGCCTAAAAATTGTAATGTACAAGATTATATGTACTCAACAGCTTTTGAGGCTTTAATAGGATATTTGTATTTGACCAAACAAAATAAAAGATTAAAAGAAATTCTAGAAAAAACAGAAATTGTATAGAAAAGCACAAAAAGATTCGTTTTTTCGTTGACTAATTATCAAAAAAATGGTATAAATAATAAGGATTATTTATTAAGGCCCCTTGGTCAAGCGGTTAAGACGCCACCCTCTCAAGGTGGAATCATGGGTTCGATTCCCGTAGGGGTCACCAATTTAAAATTAGTTAAAAGGGAGTAGCTTTTTATTACTAATCAACAGTCGCGATATTTTTAATATCTGGTTAGTAAGCTATAAAAAATAGTAAGCAAGACTTTTAAAGGGATAGTTTATTCCTTTTAAAAGTCTTTTTTGTTAAAGAAATAATTGCGTTTTGGCTTCGTTAAATTGCATTCGAAAATCCTGCGACGTGCAAAAAGCACGCCTCGGATGTTTCTCATTTATTTGCCTTGCCAAAAGCACAATTCTTTCCTTAACTTGTTATATAATAAGATAGGAGTTGTTTTTAGATGGATAAAACAAATTGGTTTAACAATGATGTAGAAGATGTTGAAAAAATTTTAGAAACTAACATTAATAATGGTTTAACTACAGAAGAGGTGGGAAAAAGAAGGAAAAAATATGGACTAAATGAGCTAAAAGCTAAAAAGAAAAAATCTTTAATTATAAAATTTTTAGAACAGTTTAAAGATTTTTCAATTATTATACTTATTATTGCAGCTATTGTATCAGGTGCTGTTGGTATTGCGCAAGGAGAAGGAATAACAGATACTATAATTATTTTAATAGTGGTTATTGTTAATGCAATTATTGGTGTAACTCAAGAATCAAAAGCTGAAAAATCATTAGAGGCTTTGCAAAAGCTGACAGACCATGCTTCTAAAGTTATAAGAAATGGAGAGGTTACAGTAGTACCTGCTAAAGAATTAGTACCAGGGGATATAGTAGTTTTAGATACTGGTGATTATATTCCAGCAGATTTAAGAATAATAGAGGCTGTAAATTTAAAATCACAAGAAGCATCTCTTACAGGAGAATCAATGCCGGTTGAAAAAAACAACAAAAAAATTGAAAATGAAGAAACTGGAATTGGTGATAGAGTAAATATGTTATTTTCTTCTAGCTTAGTTACTTATGGTAGAGGAAAAGGAATAGTTGTAGAAACTGGAATGACAACAGAAGTTGGGAAAATAGCAGGAATGCTTGATAACACCGAAGAACAAACAACTCCATTACAAGATAAATTGAATAAATTAGGGAAAACTTTAGGAATAGTAGCATTAGCTATATGTGCCTTTATATTTATAGTAGGATTAATTCAAGGTAAAGATCCAATTAGTATGTTTATGACAGCTGTAAGTTTAGCAGTAGCGGCAATCCCAGAAGGATTAGTTGCAGTATCTACAATAGTACTTGCAATTGGTGTTCAAAAAATGGTCAAAAAAAATGCTATTGTTAAGAAATTACCAGCAGTTGAAACTCTAGGAAGTGCAACAGTAATTTGTTCAGATAAGACAGGAACACTTACACAAAATAAAATGACAGTTGAAAAAATATTCATAAATGGAGAAACTAAAGATTTAGAGGAATACGTAAAGGTTGATAATAGCGAAGATGTTAAAAAACTTGTATATGCAAATATGCTATGTAATGACACAAAAATATCTGGTGATGGAACATTAACAGGTGATCCAACAGAAACAGCACTAGTTGATATGGCTTTTAAATTAGATTTCGATCCTAGTATATATGATATAATGCCTCGTATAGAAGAAATTCCATTTGATTCAGATAGAAAACTGATGACAACAGTAAATGAAGTTAATGGAAAATATATAGTTTATACTAAAGGTGGAGTAGATGAACTACTAAAAATATGTAAAGGTTATATTAAAGACGGAGAAGTAAAAGAAGATTTAGATGAGCATTCAAAAATAATAAAAGAACATAATAAAAACATGGCAAAAGAAGCATTAAGAGTTTTAGCTTGTGGGTATAAAGAAATTGATCATAAACCAACAAAAGAAGATATTAAGCATTTTGAAAAAGACTTAATATTTATTGGTATGGTTGGTATGATAGATCCACCAAGAGAAGAAGCTAAAAAAGCAGTAGAAAAATGTAAAACTGCAGGAATAAAAACAGTAATGATTACAGGAGATCATAAAATTACAGCAACAGCAATTGCTAAAAAATTAGGAATATTAGAAAACGAAGAAGAAGCAATAACAGGTGCAGACTTAGAAAAAATGTCTGATGAAGATTTAGAGAAAAATGTAAGAAAATATTCTGTTTATGCAAGAGTGTCACCTGAACACAAAGTTAGAATTGTAAAAGCATGGCAAAAAAATGGAGAAATAGTTGCTATGACAGGTGATGGAGTAAATGATAGCCCAGCGTTAAAAACAGCAGATATAGGATGTGCAATGGGTGTAGTTGGAACTGATGTTGCAAAAGAAGCGGCAGATGTTATTTTAACAGATGATAATTTTGCAACTATAGTATCTGCAGTAGAAGAAGGAAGAAGAATATATGATAATATATTAAAAGCAATACAATTCTTACTTTCAAGTAATGTCGGAGAAATAATAGTATTATTTTTAGCAACACTTTGTACACCATTATTTGCAAGCCTATTTGGAATAACAGATATAAATCATTTAGAAATTTTATTACCAATACATATACTATGGATAAACCTAGTAACTGATTCACTTCCAGCTTTAGCTTTAGCTTTTGATCCAGCAAATAAAGGAATAATGGAAAGAAAACCTAAAAAAGCAAATCAAGGAGTATTTACAAAAGGAATGACATGGAGAGTAGTTTATCAAGGTGCTATGATTGGTTTATTAACTCTAGTAGCATTTGTAATAGGTTTAGCTACAACAAATACATTAATAGAAGGATTAACACTTGATCAATCTAAAATAGAGGTTGGGCAGACTATGGCATTTGCAACACTTGCATTATCAGAATTAGTACATGTATTTAATGTTAGAGATAATAAAAAATCGTTATTTAGAACTAACATATTTAATAATAGTAAACTTATACTTGCAACAATTGCTTCTGCAACTTTAATGCTTATAATATTATTTGTACCAGCACTAAGAAATATATTTAGTATACCAGTATTACCAACAGAAAATATATTAGAACTAGTATGCTTAATATTTGCACCAGTAGTTATAGTTGAAATATTTAAGTTACTTAAAATAAATGGAACTAAAGGCGAATAGCTTGATATTTATAATTAGTTATGGTAAAATATTCCATAGAAATAAAATATTCTGTGGAATATTTTATTAGTTTGAAAAAAATTGGAACACAATTCTTTTCAAAACTGATTTATGCTTGAAGGAAGGAATGTGATAAATATGAATAATAAATTTTATGTAACAACACCAATATATTATCCAAGCGGAAGGTTTCATATAGGAACAGCATATACAACAGTATTAGCAGATAGTATAAAAAGATATCATTTGCTTAAAGATGAAGATGCATATATGCTTACAGGTACTGATGAACATGGGCAAAAAATTGAAGAGAAAGCAAAAGAAAAAGGAATGTCTCCAAAAGAATATGTGGATGAAATGGCAGCTATGGCAAAAGAGTTGTGGGCAAAGATGGATATTTCTTATGATGATTTTATTCAAACTACTGAACCAAGACATGAAAAAATAGTTCAAAAAATATTTGATAGATTTATGGAACAAGGTGATATCTATAAAGGAGAATATGAAGGTTGGTATTGTGTACCTTGTGAAACATTTTTTACTGAAACTCAATTAGTAGATGGAAAATGTCCTGATTGTGGTAGAGAAGTTAAGTTAATGAAGGAAGAATCATATTTTTTTAATATGAAAAAATATGCAGATAGATTACTTAAATACTATGATGAACATCCAGACTTTGTAAAACCAGCTTATAGAAAAACAGAAATGATAAATAATTTTATAAAACCAGGATTAGAAGATTTATGTGTATCTAGAACTTCTTTCGATTGGGGAGTAAAAGTATTAAAAGATCCAAAACATGTAATATATGTTTGGGTAGACGCTTTAACAAACTACATAACAGCTTTAGGGTATTTATCAGATGATGATACTTTATTTGAAAAGTATTGGCCAGCTGACCTACAAATAGTTGGAAAAGATATTGCAAGATTCCATTTAATATATTGGCCAATATTCCTAATGGCATTAGATTTACCATTACCAAAAACTATTTTAGTTCATAACTGGTTTATGATGAAAGATGGTAAGATGTCAAAATCAAAGGGAAATGTTATATATCCAGAAACTTTAATCAATAGATATGGTTTAGATGCAACAAGATATTTCTTACTTAGAGAATTACCAGTAGCACAAGATGGAGTATTTTCACCAGAATCATTTGTTGAAAGATATAATTTTGATTTATGTAATGACCTAAGTAATCTTTTAAACAGAACAGTATCTATGGTAAATAAATATTTTGGAGGACAAGTTCCAAAATATAATGGACAAGTAAATGAAGTTGACAAAGAATTTGAAGAATTTACAAATGAGCAAATTAATAAATTTGAAGAAAAATTTAAAGAATATGAAATAGCAAATGCTCTGCAAGAAATATGGACTTTAATTTCTAGAACAAACAAATATATTGATGAAACAATGCCTTGGTCATTAGCAAAAGAGGAAGAAAATAATGAAAAATTAGAATCATGTATGTATCATTTAATAGAGTCTTTAAGAAAAATTGCAATATTAATAAAACCATTTATGAATGATACTGCAGAAAATATATTTAAACAAATAGGAATTAATGATGAAGACTTAAAGAAATGGAAAACTTTAAAACAATATGACAAAACAGAAAACACAAAAGTTATTGAAAAAGGTGAACCAATCTTTATGAGATTAAATGCTGAAGAAGAAATTGAATATATAAAAGATGCAATGAGAAAATAAAAAATAACAAAAAACTCCAATTATTTGGAGTTTTTTTAAAAATACACTACTAAAATTTTAAAAAATAGTATATAATAATGTCGAAATAAAAAGTAAAATGTAAAAATAAAAGAAGGATGTAACATGGTAAAAGACGAAGAAAAATTAAATGTTTATGAATTTAACAACAAGAAAAAAATTGAATTAAAAAAAATCTTTATAATTTTAATTTTTATTATATTTTTAATTTGTGTTTGTTTCACAACAAAAAATATAATAGTAATTATTAATGAACACAAAGCTTATAAACAATATGAAGCACAATTGAATACATTAAAACATCAAGAAGAAGAAAGACAAAGAAAATTAGCAGAAGAACAAGAAAGAATAAAAAAAGAAAGAAATCCTGTTTTAACAGATGTTGGAAGACAGAACATTGAAAATATTTATAAGCAAGATAAAAAAGTGGCCTATTTAACATTTGATGATGGCCCATCGCCAGTTACAGAATCAATATTAGATATCTTAAAACAAGAAAAAGTAAAAGCAACATTTTTTGTATTAGGTTCAAATATTGATTATAGAAAAGAAATGGTTAAAAGAATGTATGATGAAGGACATTATGTAGCAAACCATGGATATTCTCATGTGTATTCAAAAATATATTCTTCAACTGAAGCAGTATTAGAAGAATATAATCAAACAAATGAGAAAATTAGAAATGCCATAGGAAATCCAGAATATAATTCACATTTATTTAGATTTCCAGGTGGACTTCCAGGAGGGAAATATGCTCGGATTAAAATCAGAAGCAAAAGAATTATTAAATCAAAATGATATAGTAAATATTGATTGGAACGCACTAAATGGAGATGCAGAAACAAATGACTTATCTCCAGAATTTGAATTACAAAGGCTTTCAGAAACAGTAGGAGAAAAAAATGTCATAGTAGTACTTATGCATGATGCAGTACATAAAAGTGTAACGGCAGAAACATTACCACAGATTATTGCAGCATTAAGAGAAAAAGGATATGAGTTTGAAAACTTTTATAGTATAATAAAATAATACATAATTAACGAAAGGAGTATTAGAATTGCCTACAAAATTAGTAAATAAAAAAAGCGGAATTAAAGAAAAATTAAAGTATTTAGGATTAGACTTAGATAGTATTCCTAAAGAATTAAAAAATCACAAATCATTAGAATATAGAATTCCTAAGTTTTATGAAGAAAAACAATATAAACAATATAGATATGTTCCTGTAAAGAACATACAAATATTATTATCACCAACAAATAGATTAGATGATATAGAAGAAAAATATAAAAAAGCAAGACCCTTAGAAGAATATTTAGATAATAAAAAAGAAGAAAACATAATAAAACATACTACATTTTTGAATATGCTAATGAATCTTGATATTGAAGAAATAGAAAGAATTGAAGAAGAACAAAAAATATTAAATAAAAAGATACCTTTTAAAGTAAAATATGAACATAATTATTTATGGCAAATATATTATTCAGAAAATACAGATCAATATTTTATGCTAGTTCCAACTGAAGATGCAGATTACTCAACATTTTTCTATTTACTAAAAAAACAAATTGAAAAAAATAGAGCGGAAAAAATATTTGTCCCAATAAGAAATGTAGAATATAGTAGTAATTACTTAAAAAAATCGGAATTTGAAGATATAGAAAATTATTTATGGCTGTTTACAAAAGATTGGCCATTAGTCTATGAAGTATATGATAAAAGTAATAATTTATCAATTGAAGTAATTGGAGAAACAGAAGTATATCAAAAAATAAAAAGCTACTATAAAAAAACATTAAAAAATCAAGAAGAAGCAGTTAAATTTTATAAGTTGTTAAAAGCAATGTTTATATTACAAACAGAACTTCCACATTACTTTCATTTTACTACAAATATAGACAAATATGGAGAAATAGAATTTTATTTAGAAGATGAAAAAATAGAATTTGAGGATATTGCTGAGTGGCTTACTGATGAATATCATGTTGGAGAAGATAAAGAACAAGTTGCAGATGAACTAATTATAGAAAATAAACAAAAACTTGAAAAATTAAAATCAGAAATAGCCATGCAAGAAATAGAATACTTAGCAAAAGAAAAACAAATATCAACATTTTTAGAATGTAAAAAAACATTTTTTGGTAAGTTTAAATATTATTTTAAATATAGCAAAAAAAGTAATAAAACTAAAATAAAAGAAAAACAAAAAATATCAAGAGAGCAAACAGAAAAGACAGAAGTAGAAGATAATAATAAGGAAACAAAAAAGAAAAAGCAAAAGAAAAATTATAATATTGAAGAAATAATAGAGCTATATAAGGTAATAGAAGAAAAAGAAACCGAATTAAAAAATATAGTAATGGATATAAATAGCTTAAAATTAAAAAACAAGAATATGAAAAAGAAAATTGAAAATGCAACAGCTTTTATTGAAGAAATAGATAGTCATAAAAAAAGTATATTTGAATTTTGGAAGTATAGTAATAAAGATGAAATGGCGACTTTACCAGAAGGAGAGGAAGAAGAGGTAAATATAATTAAAAAAATAACTAAAGTTTTTGATTATGAACAGGATTTAGAACAGTTTGGAAAAACTATGGATAAAATGCAAAGAAAATCATTAAGTAAGGAAGAAGCTGATAGTATATTTATTACAACTACAAATGTTTTGGAATTGATAAACCAAATTAAAATGAATGATTATGTTCCTAAAGATATTGAAAATGCTTTAAAAGAAATAAAAAAAGAAGCAATAAATGAAAAAACATTATCAGAAAATGAAGAATTTGATATCTTTGGTGGAATGAACCAAGATTCAACTAAAGTATCAAAAATAAACAATAAAAAACATAGAGAGCTCCATAAAGACAAATATAACATTCTGGAAATAAATAAAAATACAAAGCAAATAAGTTTTAAACTATCGCTAGAAAGAGTAATTGCATATATAAAAAGTGCCTTATCTAAAACAGTAATTCCAGAAAATTTATCAGTCTATAAGGCAATAACAGAGGAAAAAATAGATGATAGAAAAATCAATATATTTAATGTAAACCCAGAAAGTGAAATTAAAGAAAATTTAAATGAAGATGGTAAAAAAATATATTTTTATAAGTTTAACCTAAAAGAAGGAACAAATGGAATTGCATATACAAACAGTATTTTTTATGATAATCAAAATAAAACTTTACCAGTAGGACAGGATCTATCAAGTAAGATATTGATAGATGTTAACAAATTAAATTTGTTATTAAAGAATAAAACAACATTTAAGATTTTGGAATTTGAAGATAATAAAAATGATTTTTCAAAAGCAAATATAAAGACAGTATATGTATACGAATATGATACAGAGCCAAAAAAACAGGAAGAAAAATAATTTAAAAATCTAGACAATTAAAAAAATATGTGCTAATATATATTAGTACATATTTTTTGCTGATGTTAGGTTAGCTGTTTGAAGTTGTAGCTGAGTTACAGATAACTTATTCAGAAGGCACATATGTGCCGATGTGGCGGAATTGGTAGACGCACATGACTCAAAATCATGCGGGAAACCATGTGGGTTCGAGTCCCACCATCGGTACCAACTATAAATCTGTGATTTTAACGTGCCTTTTGATAATAATTTATCAGAAAGAGATATAAGGCATGTGAAGATGAAACAAAAAATTTCAGGTTATTTCAACAATATGGAAACATGCAAATGGTATTGTAATATAAAAAGTGTAATAATAACATTCAAAAAACAATGCAAAGATTATTATAGTGAATTTAGAAAATTATATGAAATTAACCCAGTTGAAACATGAACAACTGGGAAATTTTTAACTTCTAGTCTGAATAGTAACAAAAAAAGTAGAAAAATATCTAAAAATGACTTGACAAAAATCTAAAAAAAACTATATAATAATTTTGTATTAAGAATTTTAGTATGTGATGTCAAAAAAAGAAAAAAATAAAAAAATTTAAAAATTTTTTTCTGAAAGTAGAAATGGCTACACGCCTAGAAAATCAACTGAAAGGACGGTTACCAACTATCACTTGACACATACTTCTAAATTTATTGATATAGATTTGATATAAAAATATTTGAGGAGGATTTAATGTATGATTTAATGCCATTATTTTTTGGCGGTATAATGTTTATTTTAGGATTAGTTATGGTTATTAATCCTAAAGGCTCAACTAAGAAAGAATTACAGAATGATGTTAGTGCTGTTGCTAAAACTAAGAAAAATGGTTTTATAGTAATTGCTTGTGGTATTATTTTATTAATCATAGGAATTATAAAATTTATTTAAGATGATAAGAAATGCTTCAAGATTAATAAATTATGCTATACTATTATCAGTGATTGATATTAATATTTACTATTGATGATTGGTTGTAAACTACTATACCAATCGTGCCAACTATAAATCTGTTCGAATTTTAGAACAGATTTTTTTAATATATTTATTTTAACGATATATCTTGAAATTAACTATAATAAAATTTGGAAAAACACATTATAAGTCCTATTACCTGAAAAATTCTTGACATTCAAAAACATATGATATAAAATGAAGAAAATTTGATTAAGGAGTGATTATTAATGGAATTAAAAGGAAGTAAAACAGAGAAAAATCTAATGGATGCTTTTGCAGGAGAATCACAGGCTAGAAATAAATACACATATTATGCAAGTAAAGCAAAAAAAGAAGGATATGAACAAATTGCTGCAATATTTCAAGAAACAGCAGACAATGAAAAAGAGCATGCTAAAATATGGTTTAAATTACTAAATAATGGAGAAATACCAACAACAGTAGAAAACTTAAAATCAGCTGCTGGCGGAGAAAATTATGAATGGACAGATATGTATGACAGAATGGCTAAAGAAGCAAAAGAAGAAGGTTTTGACCATATAGCATTTTTATTTGAATCAGTAGGAAAAATAGAAAAAGAACATGAAGCTAGATACTTGAAATTAGTAGAAAATTTAGAAAATGGATTAGTATTTAGTAAAGATGGAGACAGAATCTGGAAATGTAGAAACTGTGGACATATAGTAATTGGAAAATCTGCTCCTGATATATGCCCAGTATGTAATCATCCAAAAGCATATTTTGAAATAAAAGCTGAAAATTATTAATGAAAAATAAATTTTTATTAAGAGTCATAGATAAATAAATATCTAGGGCTCTTTTTATATTAAAAAACATAATTTTATTGAAATTAATCCAAGAACTATGGTATAATAGAAAACATAAAAAGAGGGGAACATTATGCCAAAATTTTTTGTCGATGATAATCAAGTAACAGAGGAAAAAATAAAAATAATAGGAAATGATGTTAATCACATAAAAAATGTATTAAGAAAAAAACAAAATGATATTTTAACTATATGTAATACATCAAATAAGAAAGATTATTTATGTGAGATATTGAAAATAGAAGAAAACTTTATTGAATGTGAAATAAAAGAAGTAATACAAAACAATGTAGAATCAAATGTACATGTAACTATAATACAAGGACTTCCAAAAGCAGATAAAATGGAATTAATAATTCAAAAATCTGTTGAATTAGGTGTATATGATATAACGCCTGTTGAAATGAAGAGATGTGTTGTGAAATTAAACGATAAAGATAAACAAAAAAAGATTGACAGATGGCAAAAAATATCTGAAGTTGCAGCTAAACAATCTGGAAGAAATATTATACCACATATAAATAACATTATAAATATAAAAAATATTTGTAATTTATTAAAAGAATATGATATAGTATTAGTAGCTTATGAAAAAGAAATCAAAACAACAATAAAAGAAGAACTAAAAAAGTTAAAAGAATTTTATAATATTAATGATGAAATAAATATTGCTGTTATAATAGGCCCTGAAGGTGGAATAGATGAAGAAGAAATTGCAATGCTACAAAAAAATGGTGCAAAAACTATTACATTAGGAAAAAGAATTCTTAGAACTGAAACAGCTTCACTAAACATATTAAGTAATATAATGTATGAATTAGATATGTAGAAAGGAACAAAAAATGAAGAAGATAACTAAAGATTTAATTATAGCTATTTGTTTAATTGCTTATGTTCTTATATTATCATTAGCATATACAAGAATGAATATTGATAGACTATCAAAAGATATAGAAGTGTTTGCGGGTGTTTTTTTAGTATTAGGTTTATTAGGGCTAGAAAAGGCATATAAGTTTGATGAAGGAAAAACCGCAATAACAGCAATTGAATTATTAGTAATGTCATTTTATTCATTATCAATAATGCATATGGTTGCTTTAATTAAATGTGATTTTATTCATTATATGTTTTTTTCAGCAGGAGGAATTGCTATCTATTTTTTAATAAAAGAAATAATTATATTTACAAAACAAAAAAGAGATGATTTAAGAAATTTAAGTGACATTTCTGAGATTGTAAAAAAAGATGAACCTATAAAAAAAGAAGCTAAAAAGAGAGGGAAAAGAACATGATTAAAAGTATGACAGGATATGGAAGAGGAAATATTTCTAAAAATGAAAGAGAATATCAAATAGAAATAAAGAGTGTAAATCATAGATACTTAGACATATCAGTAAAAATGCCAAGGCAACTAAGTTATTTAGAAGACACTATTAAGAAAGAAATCTCAAATAAAGTAAAAAGAGGAAAAATTGATGTATTTATTACTTTTAATAATAATTCATTAGAAGGAAGAACAATTAAAATAAATACAGAGCTTGCACATGCGTATATTGAAGAATTAAAAAAACTAGCAGAAAAAGAAAAAATATTATCAGATATTCAAGTTACAGAGATATCAAAATACCCAGATGTTTTAAACATTCAAAATGAACAAGATGATGACAAAATAAAAGAAGAAGTAATTGAAGTGTTAAATGATGCAATAGATAATTTTATAAGTATGAGACAAACTGAAGGAAGTAAAATTTCAGAGGATTTATTAAAGAGATTAGATTATATTCAAGCAAAAGTTAATGAAATATCTAAATTTTCTACTGGACTTATTGAAGAATATGTAGTAAAATTAGAAACAAGGATAAAAGAAATTTTAAAAGATCAAGAAATTGATAAACAAAGACTTGCACAAGAAGTTGTAATTTATGCAGATAAATGTTCTGTAGAAGAAGAAATAACAAGATTAAATAGTCATATATTACAATTTAAAAATCTTTTGAGTTCAGATGAAGCGGTAGGAAAAAAATTGGATTTTATAGTACAAGAGATGAATAGAGAAACAAACACTATAGGTTCAAAAGCTAATAATTTAGATATAACAAATAGAGTTATAGATTTAAAAACAGAAATAGAAAACATAAGAGAACAAATTCAAAATATAGAATAGAAAGGATTTGATTTTATGCAATTAGTAAATATAGGATTTGGAAATATCGTTTCAGCAGAAAGAATTGTGGCTATTGTTAGCCCTGAATCAGCACCAATAAAAAGAATGGTGCAAGAAGCAAAAGATGGAAAAACAGCAGTAGATGCTACATACGGAAGAAGAACAAGAGCAGTTTTAATAATGGACTCAGGGCATATAATATTATCTGCAGTTCAACCAGAAACTGTTGGAGGAAGAATCGATAAAACAATTTCACAAGATGAAATTAATAAACAATTAGCAGAAATCACAAAATAAAGATAGGAGATGAATTTAATGATAGTAAAACCAACTGTTAATGAGTTATTAGAAAAAGTTGATAACAGATATGAATTAGTAATTGCTACAGCAAGAAGAGCAAGACAAATTGCTGATGGTGCAGAGCCTAAGACAAATGTAAAAGAAGAATCACCAGTTACCTTAGCAGCAAATGAAATAGCAGAAGGGAAGGTTGAAATATGCTAGTAATCTTATCTGGTGTATCAGGAGCAGGAAAAGATACAATAAAAAAAGAACTAATAAAAAGAATGGATAATGTGATATCATTGCCATCTTTTACTTCAAGGAAGCCAAGAGATGGAGAAGAAGAAGGAGTACAATATCATTTTATTACAAAGCAAGAGTTTGAAGAAAAAATAAAAAATAATGAATTTTATGAATATGATTTACACCATGAAAATTACTATGGAACATCAAGAAAATTACTTAATGAAAAAATTGCTAGTGGAAAAATAATTGTAAAAGATATAGAAGTTAATGGAACAGAAAATTTAATAAAATTATTAAAGGATGAAACAAAACTAGTTACTATATTCTTAAGAGTAGAAAAAGAAGAATTAAGAAGAAGATTAATTGATAGAGGAGATAATTTAACCGAGGATGAAATTGAACTTAGACTAGGAAGATTAGACTACGAAGAGAACAAAATACGTTTATATGATTATATGATCAAAAACGATGATTTTGAGAAAACAGTGCAACTAATAATGACAATAATAGAAAATGAAGCAAGATTAAATAATGACTAAATGTAAGCAAACACATTACGACTATTAAAAAGTCATAGTGTGTTTATTTGTTATAAGATATCATAAAATAATATTCTAATATACATAGGAGTAATGATGATTGCAGAAGTTATAATAAATAGAACAGCAAAAAAATTAAATAGAACTTTTGACTATGGAATACCAAAAGATTTAGAAGACCTTATAGTTATTGGAAGTAAGGTCTTGGTTCCGTTTGGTAGGGGAGAAAAATTAGAAAATGCTTTTGTTGTTGGAATTAAAGAAAAATCAGATTATGAAGTAAAAGATATTGCAAAACTAGAGGAAAATTTAACAGCAAAACAAATAGAACTAGCAAGATGGATGGCGAAGAGGTATTTTTGCAATGTATCAGATTGTATAAAGCTTATGCTAACTCCTGGAACAAGGGGAAAAGAAAACAAAGTACAAGATAAAAAAATAAATGTAGTTTATTTAAAAAAAGATATAGAAGAAATAGATTTTGAAATAGAAATTGGTAGAATAAAATCTGAAAAACAAAAGAGAATAATTAACTTTGTAAAGCAAAATGAAGGTGTAACTATACCAGAAATTGAAATGTACACAGATTGTTCAAGAGCAATTATTAATACATTAGTAAAAAAAGGATATTTAGAAATAGTAGAAAAGAAAATAGAGCGAGATCCTTTAGAAGGAAAAAATATAGAAAAAAGTATAAATTTAAAATTAACTGATGAACAACAACTAGCATATGAAAAAGTAAAAGCACAAATGGAAAAAGGAGAATATAAGGTTTTTTTACTTTATGGAGTAACAGGTTCACGGGAAAACTGAAGTATATTTACAGCTAATACAGAATGCTATAGAAAATGAAAAAACAGCAATTTTATTAGTACCAGAGATATCATTAACACCACAAATGTTAGAAAGATTTATATCTAGATTTGGTAAAGAAAAAATAGCAGTTATACACAGTAAGCTATCTTTAGGCGAAAAATATGATGAATGGAATAAAATTAGAGAAGGAAAAGCTAAAATAGTTATTGGTGCAAGATCTGCAATTTTTGCACCAGTTAAAAACTTAGGTATTATTATAATTGATGAAGAACATGACAGCTCATATAAATCAGAATCAAATCCTAAATATGATGCAAAGCAGGTTGCAAAATATATAGCAAAGCAGAATAAATGTGCTTTATTATTAGGAAGTGCTACACCTGATATAAATACATATTATAAAGCAACAGAAATTAATAAAATAGAACTTCTAAAGTTGACTAAAAGAGCAAATAATTCAAATTTACCAGAAGTCACAGTAATAGACTTAAAGCAAGAGCTTGCAAATGGAAATCGTTCAATGTTAAGTAGAGAATTATATTTACAAATAGAAGAAAACTTAAAACAAAAAAGACAAACAATATTATTTTTAAACAGAAGAGGATATTCAACATTTATAATGTGTAGAGATTGTGGATATACAGCTAAATGTAAGAATTGTGATATAAGCCTAACATATCATAGTTATGAGAATAAGTTGAAATGTCACTATTGTGGCTACGAGGAAAAGTTAGTTACTATTTGTCCTGAATGTGGAAGCAAAAAGATTAGATATTTTGGAACAGGTACTCAAAAATTAGAACAAGAAATAATTAAACAATTTAAGCGGTGTAAAAACAATAAGAATGGATGTAGATACTGTTACTAAGAAAAATTCACATGAAGAAATTTTAAATAAATTCAAAAATGAGAATATTGATATTTTAATTGGAACTCAAATGGTAGTTAAAGGGCATCATTTCCCAAATGTAACATTAGTAGGTGTTATTGCAGCAGATAGTTCTTTAAATATAGATGATTATAGAGCAAATGAAAGAACATTTCAGATACTTACACAAGTAGCGCGGACGAGCAGGTAGAGAAAAATTACCAGGCAAAGTTATAATCCAAAGTTATAATCCAGATAATTTTAGTATTCAATGTGCAAAAAAGCAAAATTATGAAATGTTTTATGATACAGAAATAACATTAAGAAAGCAGTTGAAATATCCTCCTTTTTGCGATATAATTGTAATTGGATTTAGTTCTGAAAGTGAAAAAAGAATTAAAGAGATAAGTGATTTTATTTATAATCAATTAGAACAAAAATTAAATTACAAGAATTTAAACATATTCAAACCTATGCCAGCTCCAATCGATAAGATACAAAATAAGTATAGATGGAGAATGATAATAAAAGCTAATATGGATAGAAATATTAATAATGAAATAAATAGTTGTTTAAAAGAGGTTTATAATAAAAATTTAAAAGATATCAGAATAGTGGTTGATGTTAATCCTAATAATATGATGTAGAAAGGAAAGATAAAAAATGGCAATTAGAAATTTAAGATATGAGGGAGACGAAATACTAAAAAAGAAATCTAGAGAAGTTGAAGTAATTGATGATAAATTACAAGTTTTAATTGATGATATGATAGAAACAATGCATAAATACAATGGCGTTGGTCTTGCTGCAGTTCAAGTTGGTATTTTAAAAAAAGTTGTTGTTATTGATTTATATGATGATAATGGACCTATAGTTTTGATTAATCCTGTTATTTTAAAGACAAAAGGAGAACAAGAAGTTGATGAAGGGTGCCTAAGTTTTCCAAATGAATTTGCAAAAGTAATAAGACCAGCAGAAGTAACTGCTGAATATACAGATAGAAATGGTAAAAGAATAAAAGTAAAAGCAAAAGAATTACTTGCCCAAGCAATATGCCATGAAGTAGACCACTTAAATGGAGAAGTTTTTATTGATAAAATAGTACCAGGTACATTAGAATATATAGAACCTGAAAAATAATAGATTTTATCAAATTATCGAAAACATTGCACATAAATAGAAATATATTGCTAAACTGCAATAAAAATATTACAATTCTATTACAAATTATAAAAACTATTGAATTCTTATTTAAAGTAGTATAAAATAGAAACATAAAGGGTAAAAGAAAAAGAGGAATATGGAATGCAAAAGATAAAAATTGCTGAAAGTCTTATGGTTGTAACATACATATACGCACAGGTATATTTAGACGATAATAAAAAAATAAATGATGTAAATATAAAAAGACTAAGCCTATAAAATATATAGCTTTTTAGTCTTGTTTTTGAGTATTTTATATTCTTTAAAAAAGAAAGGGTGATTTTGAAAATGAAAAATCAAAAGAAAGGGAATAATGGTATAACATTAATTGCACTTGTCATCACTATTATTGTCCTTCTAATCCTAGCTGGAGTAACAATAGCAACACTAACGGGAGATAATGGATTGCTACAAAAAGCAACAAATGCAAAAGAAGCAAATGAAGAAACTACAGCTTTAGAAAAAATAAAAGTAGAAGTAGTAGGAAGCTATGGTTTAGATGGAAAAATTGATAAAGAACAGCTTAATAAAAATTTGAAAAAAATAAATGGTTTGACATATAAAGATAGTGAAATAGATTTAAATGATGATACAAAGAAAATAACAACATTTCCTGCAACAGTTATTTTAAGTGGAAAAGCATTCATAATATTTGAAAATGGAAATGTTGATAAAGTAGCATGGATTAGTAATGATGATGGAAGTTACACAAATGTCGAAACTGGTCAAAATTTATCTGTTGGTGATACTGTAAAATATGAAACTATATTAAATAATGCAGAAAATGTAGTTGATGGTGATAAATTAGCACAATTAAGAACAGATTTACAATATTATTCAGGACATAGTTCATCAACAGAGAATGCAAATATAGACAGAGATAATTTAACCTGGAAATTCTTAGATATAAAAGATGGACAAATAAGATTAATTTCTGCCTTACCAAGTAGTAAAAAAATATACTTATGGAGTTATAGTGGTTATAATAATGCAGTTTATTTAATAGATGAAGCATGTAGCACATTATATGGAAGTAATAAAGGAACATCAAAAAATATAAAAATAGAGGATATTGAAGAAAAAATAAATAAAACACAATTCGATTATACACATTATGTTAGTGAAAACTCAAATATTATATATGGAGGAACAAAAGAGTTTAATTTTACAAAAAATTGTTCTAATATTTATACTAGTGAAATTGGATGTAAAGCAATAAATGGAAATACTAATATAGGAACACTAGATTTAAGCGAACAAGATAATCTAGTTAGTGGAAACTATTCAAGAGTAAATCAAATATTAACGACTCAAACATCTTGGTCTAAAGAAATGGCATTACAGGATTATATTTCTTCAAATTACTATAATATATTCCATATAAATGGTTCATCTTATTGGATTTCTTCTAGATGTGTTAATATTTCAACAGTTAATAGCTGGTATAGTGTATTTAGGGTTTCAAGCAAATCAGTCAAAAGCCAGATAATGCAAAGACTAAATGATGATCCTTCGGGTGATTTATTAGGGATTCGTCCAGTTGTTACGTTAAACTCAGATGTACAACTTGAATCTGATGGAACAAATACATGGAAAATCAAATAAAAAATTCATATTGTATCCAATAAAAAACACAGGTAAGTTATTGTGTAGCTTGCCTGTGTATTTATGAAAAGGAAATTAATACTTCTTTGTTGTAGGTACTAAAAGCTGTTGTGTGGTCTTGAATAAAAAACTAACACCTTAAAAAGTAAAAACAGTTGTAAAAATTAAAAAAAATTGGTATATTATACATAATATATCAATTTTTTATGAGAGGACTGATAATAAATGAGAATAGTATTTATGGGAACACCTGATTTTGCAAAAGAAAGTTTAGATGCAATTTATAATGCTGGACATGAAATAATAGGAGTTGTAACAAATCCAGACAAACCAAAAGGAAGAGGAATGAAAATGGTAGCATCTCCTGTTAAAGAATTTGCGATTGAAAAGGGATTAAAAGTTTATCAACCATTAAAGGTAAAGAATAATACTGAATTTATAGAAGAAATAAAAGCCTTAAATCCAGATGTAATATGTGTAGTAGCTTATGGAAAAATACTTCCAAAAGAAATATTAGATATACCAAAATTAGGATGCATAAATGTCCATGGGTCTTTACTTCCAAAATATAGAGGAGCTGCACCAATTCAATGGGCTGTATTAAATGGCGATAAAACAACAGGAATCACAACTATGTATATGGATGTTGGAATGGATACAGGAGATATGATTTTAAAAGAAGAAGTAGAAATAGGAGATGATGAGACAACAGGAGAATTATGGGATAGACTTTCTAAAATTGGAGGAAAGCTTTTAGTAAAGACATTAGAAAAAATAGAAGATGGAACAGCTCCAAGGGAAAAACAGGGAGATAATTTTACAATTGCTCCAATGCTTGATAAATCTATGGCAAAAATAGATTGGGAAAACAAAACAGCACAAGAAATAAAGAATTTAGTAAGAGGATTAAACCCAATAATGGGGGCATTTGCATTTTTGGATGGTAAAAAAATAAAGTTTTGGAAAGTGGATATTGCAAGTGAAAAAAAAATAATGGCAGACGGAATAGATAAATTAAAAAATGGAGTAGTAATAGTTTCAGATCCAAAAGATGGATTATTTATAAAAACTAAAGAAGGAATTTTAAAAGTATTAGAAATACAAGGCGAGAATGCTAAAAGAATGCCAATAGGAGATTTTTTAAGAGGAAATTATATAGAAGAGTACAGTATGTTTGAATAAATTTATAAAAGGGGCATTACCCATTGGGTAATGCCCCTTTGTGACCTTTTTATAAAAATTCATCCAAAATAGTTGTAAAAAAAGGAAAAAATTGATATACTTAATGAGTAAAAAAGAAAGGAAGTTTTTAAAATGAATGAAGAAAATAACGAAAATAAAGAAGAAATCGTAGAATTAGAAAATGAGATAAAAACAGAAA
The DNA here is from genome assembly GCA_036307105.1 of Clostridia bacterium. Lineage (GTDB taxonomy): Bacteria > Bacillota > Clostridia > TANB77 > CAG-508 > CAG-269. The sequence continues at coordinate 66,282 of JAXJYD010000047.1, forward strand.
ACGAAGGAATTAAAATATCTGATGATGTAGTTGCAGTGATTGCTGGAGTTGCAGTATCAGAAGTTCAAGGAGTAGCTAGCATGGCAGGAGGATTTGCGGGTGGAATATCAGAAGTTTTTAGTGGTAAGAAAAATATGGCGAAAGGAATAAAAGTAGATGTAACAGAAACAACTACTAAAATAGATGTAAATATTATAGTGGAATATGGGTCAAGAATTCCAGATGTTGCTTTTGAAATTCAAAATAGAGTAAAAAAAGCTGTTGAAAATATGACAGGATTAAAAGTAGAAGAAGTTAATGTACATGTACAAGGAGTAAACACAGATACAGCAAAAGAAGAAGAAACAGAGAACGCTACAGAAGAAGTGAAAAATGAGGAATAAAAATTGTAATTGTATAGGAAGGAATGAGTTTTAAAATGAAAGTTATAGAAAAAATTACACTATTTTTATATTCTAATATAATGTTAATATTATCAATAATATTATGTTTATTAGTATTTGGATGGCTTGATATGGGACTAGTTGGAGGAATTATACAAAAAATAATTATAGGAGATTTATCAGGAAAAATTATTTTAGGAGTAAGTTTATTATTTATTTTACTTTCTATAAAATGTATCTTTTTTAGCAATTCTTCAAGTAAGGAAACAAAAAGTACTCAAGGTGTATTATTAGAAAATGAAAGTGGTAAATTACTAATTTCAAAAGAAACAATAGAAAATTTGGTTAACTCAGTAGCTCTAAATTTTGAAAATTCTGAACAAGTTACAACTAGAATTGATTTAGATAAAGAGAATAATGTTATTGTATATGTTAATTTAACAGTAAGTTCAGACGCTGTAATTAAAGATTTATCTGCAAATCTTCAAAAAGATATAAAAGAAAAAATTAAAAATGCAACAGATTTAGAAGTTAAAGAGGTAAATATTACAGTTAAAAAAGTTGTAGAAAAACAAATAGGAGAACAAACAGAAGGACAAGCTGATTAATTAAAAGAAAGGAATGTGGAAATAATATGAACGGATTTAAAGAATTTTGGAATCAATATAGAGGTGCAATAATAGGAATAGTAATTGCAATTTTAATATTAATAACAAGACTACATGATTTAATATTAGCAATTGTAGTGATTTTATTAGGAGCTTTTATAGGAAACTATGTACAATATAATAAGGATTTAGTTAAATCAAAGTTAAAGGGGTTTATAGATAGAATGTAGAAAGTTTAAATAATAATTGAAATCATAATTTTTTCAAACATATTAAGTTCTTGAGAAGGGATGATATAAATAATGAACAGGTCAGAAGTAAGAGAAGAAGCATTTAAGCTAATATATAGTTTAGAAATACAAAAAAAAGAACCTATAGAAGAACAAATTGAATTATATATTGAAAGTAATGGCATTGATAATAAAAAAGCAATAGAATACATAGAAGATGCTGTTAATGGAATTGAAAAAAATAAAGAAGTAATCACTGAAAAAATAGAAAAAAATCTTAAAAAAGATTGGAAGATAGATAGAATTTCTAAAGTTGATTTAGCAATATTAAAACTTGCTATCTATGAAATTAAATATAAAGATATACCATTTAAAGTAGTTATTAATGAAGCAGTTGAACTTGCAAAAAAATATGGAGAAGATAATTCTAAAAATTTTGTTAATGGTATTCTTGCTAGTATTATAAAAGAATAAAAGTTAAAAAAATAATTACCCAAAAACCAATTATTTTCTAAATTAATTTAGATTAGGAGTTATAATAAATCTATGAAATATAAGGAATTAGCAATAAGTGTATCTGATTTAAATAAATATATTAAAGATAAGATTGATAATGATGAATATTTAAATAATATATTAATTAAAGGTGAAATATCAAACTTTAAAAATCATTATACTGGACACATGTATTTTACACTTAAAGACGAAAAATCTTTAATTAAATGCATAATGTTTAAATCTTATGCTACAAAATTAACTTTCATGCCAAAAGATGGTATGAAAGTTATGATTTTGGGTAGTGTTTCTGTATTTGAACGAGATGGAGTTTATCAAGTATATGCTAAAGTGATGGAAGAGGATGGATTGGGTGATTTATATACAAAATACCAGGAACTAAAAAATAAATTAGAAAAACAAGGACTTTTTGATGAAGAACATAAAATGCCGATCCCAGTTATGCCAAAAGTAATAGGTGTGCTGACTTCTAGTACAGGCTCTGTAATAAGAGATATAATTAATGTATCTACAAGAAGAAATCCAAATGTATATATCAGACTTTTCCCTGTGCCGGTTCAAGGAGAAGGTGCTTCTGATAAAATAGCAGAAGGCATAGAGTTTATGAATAGAAATAAGTTAGCAGACGTATTGATTTTGGCAAGAGGTGGAGGTTCTTTAGAAGACCTATGGCCTTTTAATGAAGAAATTGTAGCACATAGTATATATAATTCAGAAATCCCAATAATATCAGCAGTAGGACATGAAACTGACTTTACAATTGCAGATTTTGTTTCAGACTTAAGAGCACCAACACCATCTGCAGCTGCAGAACTTGCAGTATCTGATACTTATGAATTAAAAAGAAAAATTGATACATATCAAGATAGATTAAGAAATTCATTAATCAAAAAATTAGAATTAATGAAATTAAGATATGAAAAATGCATATCAAGTACTGCTTTAAAAGATCCGTTAAGAAGAATAAATGATAATTACTTAAAAATTGATAATTTTATAAAACAGTTAGAAAATATTATAAAAACAAAACAAGAAAAAGAAAGAACAAAGTATATTGAATTAGTTGCCAAACTAGATACTTTAAGTCCATTAAAAACTCTATATAGAGGATATTCTATAACTGAGAAAGATGGAAAAATAATAAAAAGTAAAGATGAATTAAAACAAGGAGATATTATTGATATTAAATTTGTAGATGGACAAAGAAAAGCAAAAGTACAATAATACAATTTTTTGAAAGGAAAATAATTTTATGAAAAAAAGTTTTGAAGAAAATATAGAAGATTTAGAAAAAATAGTATCAGAATTAGAAAATGGAGATTTAAATCTTGATGATTCAGTATCTAAATTTGAAGAAGGTATAAAAATTTCTAAGGAATGTAACAAGATATTGGAAGATACAGAAAAGAAAATAACAATATTGTTAAATAAAGACGGAGAAATAAAGGAAGAAAATTTTACAACTGAAGAAGATTAATAAAAATAAAGGGGAAAATTAAAATGAACAATTTATTAGGATTTATACAAAATAAATATATTTATACGCCATTTTTTCTATGGTTTGGAATACAACTATTTAAATTAATTTATGATTTAGCAACAACAAAAAAATTCAATTTCAAAAGGATAATGGGAGCAGGAGGTATGCCAAGTTCTCATTCTGCAGTAGTTGCAGGACTTGCGACTTTAATTGGAAAATATCAAGGAGTAGATACACCTATATTTGCAGTGGCTCTAATATTAGCTTTTGTTGTTATGTATGATGCATGTGGAGTAAGAAGAGCAGCTGGAAAGCAAGCAGCTTTATTAAATAAATTAATAGAAACTCCAGGTTTAACAGGAGTACAAGTTTCAGAAAAATTAGTAGAGGTTTTAGGTCATACTCCTATTCAAGTTTTTGTTGGTGCATTAATTGGAGTTGTTGTTGGACTAATTGTCTGATAACTGTGTTAGAATCATACTATATAAATATTTTCATTACAGCGAATGTGATTGGAATATATTTAGAATTTCTTTAAAATTTCTGGAATAATGTTCGCGTCGAGCGATAGCGAGGACTAAGTGAAAAAGGTTCCAAAAATTTTATTAGAAATTCTTAATGTATGTATTGAGCCGAGATGTAATTAAAATATTTATATAGTATGATTAAAGTTGATTATATATATAAAAGGTGGTTGATTTATTATGACTGATATAGAAATTGCAAGAAATACAAAATTAGAAAAAATAGTTGATGTTGCAAAAAAAGTAGATATTGAAGAAGAATATATTGAACAATATGGAAAATATAAAGCTAAAATATCTGACAAAGTATATGAAAAAATTAGGAATAATAAAGATGGAAAACTAATTTTAGTAACAGCAATGAGCCCAACACCTCTAGGTGAAGGAAAAACAACCATTTCTATTGCAATAGCAGATGGATTACAAAAAATAGGAAAGAAATCTATATTAGCATTAAGAGAACCATCACTTGGACCAGTGTTTGGAATTAAAGGAGGAGCAACAGGTGGAGGAAAAGTTCAAATAGCTCCTATGGAAGATATTAATCTCCACTTTACTGGTGATATTCATGCAATGACATCAGCTAATAACTTATTATCAGCAATGATTGATAATCATATTTATTTTGGTAATGAATTAGGTTTTGAAAGAGTTGTATGGAAAAGATGTATGGACTTAAATGATAGGCAATTAAGACAAGTAAATACAGGTTTATCTGGAGAAACTAAAATTGTTCCAAGAGAAGATAAATTTGATATTACAGTTGCATCAGAAATTATGGCAATTGTATGTTTATCGGAAAATTTAGAAGATTTAAAAACAAGACTTGGGAATATTATAATAGGATATAACAATAATGAAGAACCTATATATGCCAAACAATTAAAAGCAGAAGGAGCTATGGCAGTTTTATTAAAAGATGCTATAAAACCTAATTTAGTACAAACTTTAGAACATACTCCCGCAATAGTTCATGGAGGACCTTTTGCAAATATAGCACATGGATGTAATAGTATAATTGCAACTAGGATGGCATTAAAACTATCAGATTATGTAATTACAGAAGCTGGATTTGGTGCAGATTTAGGAGCAGAAAAATTCTTAGATATAAAATGTAGAAAATCAGGACTAAAGCCAGATGCTGTTGTTTTAGTTGCAACAATCAAAGCTATTAAATATCATGGTGGAGTTGGAAAAGAAAAGATTCAAGAAGAAAATATAGAAGGAATTGAAAAAGGATTAGATAATTTATATAGACATATAGATAATCTAAAAAATAAATTTGGATTAAATGTAATAGTTGCTTTAAATAAATATACTTCAGACACGGAAAAAGAAATAGAATTCTTAAAAAATAAATTAGAAGAAAAAGATGTTGAATTAAGCTTAGTAGAAGGATGGGCAAAAGGTGGTGAAGGAGCAACAGATATTGCAAATAAAATAGTTAAAATAGTAGAAAATCCAAAAGAATTAAAATTTACTTATGATGATAAAGATACTATTAAAGAAAAAATATTTAAGGTATCAACTAAGATTTATGGAGCTCAAGATGTTGAATATTCTGAAGAAGCAAATAAAGAGATAGAAAAAATAGAAAAATTAGGATATGGAAAATTACCAGTTTGCATTGCGAAAACACAATATTCTTTTTCAGATGATCCTAAAAATTTAGAATGTAATGACAATTATAATATACATGTAAGAAATGTAGAACTAAAATCAGGAGCAGAATTTATAGTAGTTCTAGCAGGAAAAATAATGACAATGCCAGGACTTCCAAAAGTACCAGCGGCAGAAAGCATTGATATTGACCAAAATGGAAATATAGTAGGAATATTTTAGAATAATTCAAAGCTGATAAAGATGTATTTGCATTTTTATCAGCTTATTTAAATAAAACCAAACCAAACTCTTTTTTTTACAATTAAAATATAGTATAATGTCTTGGGGGTAAAATCATGAATGATAAAATAGTAATAAAAGGTGCAAAAGAACACAATTTAAAAAATATAGATTTAGAAATACCAAGAGACAAATTAGTTGTAGTAACTGGGCTATCTGGTTCAGGAAAATCTTCATTAGCTTTTGATACTTTATATGCAGAAGGACAAAGAAGATATGTGGAAAGTTTATCTTCATATGCAAGACAATTCTTAGGATTAATGGAAAAACCAGATGTTGAAAGAATAGACGGTTTATCTCCTGCAATTTCAATTGATCAAAAAACAACATCTAAAAATCCACGTTCAACAGTTGGGACAGTAACAGAAATATATGACTATATTCGTCTTTTATATGCAAGAATAGGAGTTCCGTATTGTCCTAATTGTGGTAAAAAGATTGAAAAGCAAAGTATAGATCAAATTATAGATAATATTATGGAATTACCAGAAGGAACAAAGATACAAGTACTTGCTCCAGTTGTTAGAGGTCGTAAAGGTGAATATACAAAACAATTAGAAGGATATCAAAAAGAAGGTTTTGTAAGAGTAAGAATAGATGGAGAAAATTACGAACTAACAGATGATATTCAAATTGATAGAAAGAAAAAACATGAAATTGAGTTAATTGTAGATAGATTAGTTATAAAAGAAGATATAGTAAGTAGATTAACTGAATCAGTAGAAACTGCTCTAAAACATGCTGATAATATGGTTTTAATTGATATTGTTGGACAAAAGCCAGTGCTATATAGTTGTAATTATGCTTGTCCAGATTGTGGATTTAGCTTTCCAGAACTTACACCTAGAATGTTTTCTTTTAATAATCCATTTGGTGCATGCCCTGAGTGTACAGGTATAGGGTATCTTATGAAAATGGATGAAGATCTAATCATTCCAGACAAAAATAAAACATTATATGATGGAATAAAAGCTTTTGGTGCAAGTACTATGAAAAAAGGCGATACAATGGCTAAGATGTATTTTGAAAGTATTGCAAAATATTATGGAGTTGAAATAAAAAATAAGAAAATAAAGGATTTACCACGTTGGTTTATGGAAAAAATTCTTTATGGTACAGGTGATGAAGAAATTGATTTTGAATATAAATCTTATGCTGGAACAAGAAAGTTTAAAGCCCCATTTGAAGGAGTTCTTCCAACATTAGACAGACGTCATAGAGAAACAAAATCACAAGGAATGAGAACATTTTATGAGATGTATATGACAAATTCTCATTGTCATGCATGTAATGGAGCCAGATTAAAACCAGAAATATTATCAATAAAAATAGGAAGTAAAAATATAAATCAATTAACAGAAATGTCAATAAAACACATTAAAGAATATCTAAATAATTTAAAATTAAATAAAACACAAAAAATGATTTCAGAATTAATTTTAAAAGAAATAGACTCAAGATTACAGTTCTTAATTGATGTAGGTTTAGAATATCTAACATTATCAAGAAGTGCAGGAACATTATCTGGAGGTGAAGCACAAAGAATTCGTCTAGCTACACAAATTGGTTCTGGCTTAACAGGAGTACTTTATATTTTAGATGAACCAAGTATAGGATTACATCAAAGAGATAATGATAAACTTTTAGCAACTCTTAAAAAACTAAGAGATTTAGGAAATACTCTTTTAGTAGTAGAACATGATGAAGATACAATGTATGCAGCAGACCAAATTATAGATATTGGACCAGGTGCAGGTGTACATGGTGGAAATGTAATGGCTCAACGGAACTGCTGAAGAAGTAAAAAAAGTAGAGGATTCTATAACAGGACAATATTTAAGTGGAAGAAAGAAAATTGAAGTTCCTAAAAAAAGAAGAAAATATGTTAAATCAAAAGTAATTGAAGTACAAGGTGCTACAGAAAATAACTTAAAAAATATTAGTGTTAAATTTCCACTTAGTGTATTTAACTGTGTAACAGGAGTTTCAGGTTCTGGAAAATCTACACTTGTAAATGAAGTATTATACAAAACAATTGCAAAAGAATTAAATGGTTCAAATGAAAAGCCAGGTAAATGTAAAGCAGTAAAAGGATTAAATAATATTGATAAAATAATCAATATAGATCAATCCCCAATTGGTAGAACACCTCGTTCAAATCCTGCTACATATACAGGTGTGTTTGATTTAATTAGAGACATTTTTGCAGCAACTGAAGAAGCGAAATTACGTGGGTATCAAAAAGGAAGATTTAGTTTTAATGTATCAGGTGGAAGATGCGAAAGCTGTGGAGGAGACGGAGTTCATAAAATAGAAATGCACTTCTTACCAGATATATATGTACCATGTGAAGTGTGTAAAGGAAAAAGATATAATAGAGAAACATTAGAAGTTAAATATAAAGGAAAAAGTATAGCGGATGTATTGGATATGACAGTTGAAGAAGCATTAAAATTCTTTGATAAAATACCAAAAATAAAAAATAAAATTCAAACATTAAATGATGTTGGATTGGGATATATAAAACTTGGACAACCATCAACTACTCTTTCAGGAGGAGAAGCACAAAGAGTTAAACTTGCAACCGAATTATCAAAAAGAGCAACTGGAAAAACATTATATATTTTAGATGAACCAACAACAGGACTTCATATAGCAGATGTTCATAGATTAGTAGATATCTTACAAAGACTTGTAGATACAGGAAATACTATAATTGTAATAGAACATAATTTGGATTTAATAAAAACAGCAGACCATATAATTGACTTAGGACCAGAAGGTGGAGATTTTGGTGGAGAGGTAGTAGCAACAGGAACACCAGAAGAAATTTGTAAAAATAAAGATAGTTATACAGGTAAATTTTTAAAAAAATATTTATAAAAAATAAGTGATAATGAGGTATCTAATCCTTATTTTATAGTCTTTTTTATATGAGAAAAGACTGAATTTTGAAACAATGAAAGACATTGAGTATGTGATATTTATTGAAAATTTATATAAATTGTAGTATAATATATATAGATATACCCAATAAGGTAATCTGCAATAAAGTTTGTCAATTTTATACTGGAGGTAATACTATGATTAACACAAAACTTTATACCGTGCTTGATAGCGAAGGATACACAACAAAGGATGAGGCATATGCTGTTATACGGATGTGTTATGAAGAAATGAGTGGTGTAACCACTTATTATGACAATGGACTTTGGTTCATTGTTCAGTCAAAAACACTGAAGTAAGGCAAACTTGGAAGGGGAAGGCGATTGCAATCCTCTTCCTTTTTTATCTAAAAAAAGTTTTTATTAAAATACTAAAAAAATAAGTTGAATAAAAATAATATAAAAACCTCACAATATTTAAAAGAAAGTGAGGTTTTTTATATGTATAATTTTAGAACAGACTTAGCATCTGAAAGAAGAGATATTTATAATAAAGCTAATAAATTAGAAAATGATATTGATGGAATTGAAAGTGAAAAAGAAGAAATAAATGAAAACATTAAAGTAGAAAGAGTAAGAATTACAAACGAAAATGGAGAAAAAGCAATTGGAAAACCTATAGGAAATTATATTACGATTGATGTAAGAAAATTAAAAATTGCACAAGATGAAGACATAGAAAAAGCAGCAGGGATTTTAGCAAATGAATTGAAAAAAGTTGTTGACATGCACATAGATAACCAAGGTGAAGTTTTAGTAGTAGGTCTTGGAAATATATATGTTACACCAGATAGCTTAGGACCAAAAGTGATTAATGAAATAGAAGTAACAAGACATATAATAAAATATTTACCTCAATATATTGAAGAAGGAACAAGAGAAGTAAGCGCTGTTTCTCCAGGTGTGCTTGGAACAACCGGTATAGAAACTGTAGAAATTTTAAAGGGAATAGTTGATAATGTAAAACCAAAGTTAGTTATTGTAATAGATGCATTAGCATCAAGAAGCATTGAAAGAATTAGTAGTACTGTTCAAATATCTGATACAGGAATTGTTCCAGGTGCAGGTGTTGGGAATACAAGAAATGAAATAAGTATAAAAACATTAGGTATACCTGTTATTGCAATTGGAATTCCTACAGTTGTAGAAACTGCTGTACTAGTAAATGATAGTTTAGATTTATTTATAAAAAAATTACAAGATGAAGCAAAATCAAATGATTATTTAAATAATCTAAAACAAGAAGATAACTATGAAGAAATAAGAGAAGTTCTAGTACCTAATGATTATAATTTAATAGTAACTCCGAAAGAAATAGATGATTTAATAGAAAATATGAAAGACATAGTAGCAAAAGGAATTAATCAAAGTTTGTAAAAATTGTTGCAAAATGAAAAAAGATGGGATATAATCGTTGTAGATAAAATAATAAAGAGGAGTGAATAAACTATGGCAGATAAAGAAAAAAAAGAAGAAATAAAAAAAGATGAAACAAAACAAGTTCAAAAGGAATCAAAGAAAGAGGAAAAACCTAAAAAAGAAGCGACTGTTAAAAAGGAAGAAAAAACAAAAACAGAAGTAAAAATAGATAATAAAAAAGAAGAAACCAAAAAACAAGATCAAAAACCAGAAAACAAAAAATTTGAAGTATCAAAGCAAAAAACAACAGTAAAAAAAGAAAAAAATAATACAAGTAAAAAAAGCAAAATACCAGCTATATTAACAGTTGTAATTGTACTAGCTATAGTTGCAGTGCTTACTGTATTAATAGTTACATCAAGTGATCCTAAAAAATCAGTAGATGGATTTTTAACAAATTTAAAAGCAGGAGATTTTGAAAAAGCACAAGAATTTGCAACAGGAGATAAGTTATTAGAAGATCAAGAATATAATGAAGAAACACAAAAATTACTTTTTGATAAAATATCATGGAAAGTTAAAAAAGTAACAGCAGATAATAATGAGGCAAAAGTTGAAATAGAAATAACTAATAAAGACTTTTCAGAAGTTTTACAGAACTATAAAAATAAAATATGGAAAGATATAAGCTCAGTTATAGGAAAAACTATAGATACATCAAGATATTTTGAAGAAGAATTAAAAAATGAAAACCTAGGAACAAAAACAATAACAACTAATATAAAATTACAAAAACAAGATGGAAAATGGAAAGTTGTAGCAAATAATGAACTTGCAAATTCACTATTACCAGGATTACAAGAATCAGTTGATGCTATACAATAAAATGGGACAAAGGGGACAGGAGCATTTTGTTCCACTTTTATCGAAATATGTAAAATGAAAGAACGATAGTGGGCTGGCATAAATTTTCTGTTTTTAAAATATAGAGTTCAGCCCACGTTTAATTGTTCGTGCGCGAAAATTTCTTTGAAATTTTCTGTGCAATATAGGTTTATATAATAGGAAAGTAGCACTTTCCTATTATATAAAAAAAGTCCTAATACTTTAAAATGTATTGGGACTTTTTATAGATAAATTTTTTATATCAATAGATTTATTAGAAATATTGTATAAATTACATATGCTACAATCTGTACAAATATGAATTCTGTTTTCAAAGATTGATTGTAATGTTGTAATAAATTCATCAATAGAACAATCTATCATATGAATATATATTTTTTCTGGCAAAAGCGTTAGTAAAGAGTTTAAAGTAAAATCATTAGAGGAAAAAGAAATGTCACTTAAGTATTTAGCGCTAAAAATATCTTTCGAGATATTAATTATTTCCTTGTTTTCATCTAATAAAATACTTTCATTTTTTAAATAGATTAAATGTACTAAATTACAATTATTAGTTTGAGAATTAATATATAATTTTAATAAAGAAATAAACTCATTATATTCTTTTTCAACAACAAACTGATTAACGGATTCTGTTACAATTTTATCTAATATATTCATGTAATCATGTAATCTAAAATTAATAAAACCATCTAAAACTAGTGAGTTTTTTTGTAATAAATATTCATAAAAGCAATTTTGTACACTATTTAATTTCTCATCAAAAATATAGGAAAAATCATTTGCATTGATATCATAGCACAAATTTAAAATTTCTTTTCTTTCAAGTAAATCAAAATAAAAATAATTTCGAAAAATAAGTTTGTTAAGAAGAGATTCTTCTAATTCATCAATTACTAAAAAAGATAAAATATTACTTAATTTCTGAAGAAATAAATCGTAATCTTTACCAGTATAATGAATAATAATATTTTTAAAATGTTTAAAATCTCTAATAGAGAAACAAGTATGATCTAAATCCATTTGATTTAATTCATTTAGTAGATACTGTATGGAATTTGTGCTATTTGTTTTAATACATATTGATTTCATGAAAATCTCCCTTCCAATAAAATTATTATCTACTAAATTTAAAAAACTTATACACTATCTTATGCGAAATTAATTTTTTTGTGAAACAAGGGGGACAGGCACATTTTGTTTCATTTTTGTCAAAAAATGTCGAAAAAAAGATTTAAGAAAAATCTTAAATCTTTTATAAATAAATTTTATAATCAATATCTGGAAAAACACAATCTTTTTTAGAAATATCTTTTAAGAAATCTTCATCTATTTTATCTTCTTTTATTTGATTATATAATTTTGTAAATCTTCCAATATGATCTTTAATTCTTTTTTTGGCATAATCAACCATAGTTCCATTTGTTATAATAAATAACCAGTCACTACTTTGTGCAAGTAAAAGTTCTCTTGCACATTGATTTAATGCTTTTTTCTTTAATCCTTTTGCATCAGGGAATAGGTAAGCTAATTCGCACATTCTATCACCAGCTACGTGTAAGTGTCTGTGTGCATAGTCATTAGTTTGATTAAGCCAAACTTCACTATATCCATTTGCGCCCCAACTAGAACGACATGGAGAAGCAATTTGCATATTAGGATATTTATCAATATATTCAGATGGTGTAATTAATTCAAAATTACAATCATCATAATAAATTTTCTTAAATAGAATATATAACCAATAAGGCCCTTCATACCACCAATGACCATATAGTTCAGCATCATAAGGACAAAGAATTATTGGAGGTGTATCCATATATTGAGAAATATTATTTATTTGAGTTTCTCTAGAATCAAAGAAATGTCCTGCTTGTCTTTCAGCAGAATCTTTTGCCCATTGTACATTATAGTAATCTTTAAATTCTGTTTTTCCTGTAATTCTATAATACTTAATTCCTGTATGAACTCTAACTCCATTATGTGCGATATATGGTTTTATATAATCATAATCAGCTTCATAACCAATATCACGATAAAATTCTCTATAATTATAATCTCCAGGGTAACCATTTATTGAACTCCATACTTGTCTTGAGGATTCAATATCACGTCCAAATGCTATAACACCTTCTGGTGAAACTATTGGTGCAAAGGTTCCATATATTGGAGTAGGGTTAGCATATAAAATACCATGTGTTTCTGTAATAATATAATCAATTCCAAATTCTTTTAAATATTTATCAGCCTCTGGCACATATCCACATTCAGGAAGCCATATACCACGTGGTTTTCTTCCAAAATATCTTTCATAAGTTTGAACACCAACCGCAATTTGTGCTTTAACTGTTTTTTCATTAACATATAAAATAGGAAAATATCCATGTGTTGCACCACAAGTAATAATTTCTAAAACACCAATATCTTGAAAATGTTTAAATGCTTCTATTAAATTACATTTATAAACATCTTTAAATAAGTGTAAATCATTAGAATATCGGTCAAAATAATAATGAGAAAGGTTATTTAGTCTTTCATCTCCAGCAGTTCTTTTAATTTCTTTCTCAGATAATTCAATTAATTTTTTTAAATATTTAATGTATTTTCTTTGTAATAACTTGTTATCTAACATAGAAAGTAGAGGAGGTGTCATTGACATTGTTATTCTAAATTTAACACCTTCATCTACTAATTTTTGAAAATTTGTAAGTAATGGTATATATGTTTCTGAAATTGCTTCATATAGCCAAGATTCTTCTAAATAATCATCACTTTCTGGATGATGTATAAAGGGAAGATGAGCATGAAGTACAAAGCTTACATATCCTTTTTTATCTTGCATTATTGTTTTCTCCTTTGTCTATTTAGGTTTATAATTAGAGAGATGAACTTGATGAAGATGGGTTATATAAATCATATATTTCTTCTATATTCTCATTATTATAAATAGCTTTATATAAATCATATATATTATAAATTTTACCCATATTTCTAAGTAGAGATATATTATAAATAGATTTTTCAGATTTAATACCTGTCTTTACATCTCTAAAGAATACTCTATCTCCAATTGAATCAAATAATATTCTATCATTTGGTGATTCAATTTCATTAGATGTAGATACATATATATAATCTGCTGTTAAATTCTCAGTTTTATAAATAGGACGTCTACCAAGCTCTATTCTATAATCGCATTTACTGTCTGAAACATGTAAATACCAACTATTTGCAAAATCATTTATTTCTACTTCAAAGCTATAACCTTTTGTATCATTATGAACTATTAAAACAGGTCTTGTTGTTTCAAAGAAATTATCTCCATATTTTTCTGCATAATTTTTTCTATCGTCATCTGATATATCCCAGTAAACAAATAGGTTAGTAGGGGTTTGTGCTAGAACTTTTACTATAGTTTGGTTATATCTATATGGTAAATCATAATATTCTACTATTTCTACTTTTTTATTAGTTGATTTTTTAGTTGCTCCTTTTTTTGCAGTACTTTTCTTGTTAGCAGCTTTCTTCTTTGTTGTAGTGGCTGTTTTAGTTGTAGTTTTCTTTGTAGCTATTTTATTCTTTGATGTAGTCTTATTAGTAGCTGTTTTTTTTGTAGTAGCCTTCTTAGTGGCTGCTTTTTTTGCCGTATTCTTTGCAGTAGAAGAAGTTTTTTTATTTATTTCTATATTTTTTTCTAATTTGCTTTGTTCTTTTGTTTTTCTTGGCATTTGAATCCTCCTATGTAATCTCTTTTAATATAATAGGATATTCTTCGAAATCCTATTATATAGATATACATTGTACAGAAAATTTCTGTGAAATTTTCGCACACGAACAATTAAACGCGGTCTGAACTCTACTTTATTAAGAAAGAATTTAAATTAGCCCGCTATTGTTCTATTTATATATTATACTAAAAATAAAAGAAAGTAAAGAAAAAAACGACAAATTTCTTAAAAAATATTTTTAATTATATAAATTTAATAAAAAAATAATACTAATTGTATCTACTAGAGATATTAGTTCTAAAAAATAACAAAATCCGCTGACAAAATCTGATAAAAAATAATATACTCTTTCATATAGTTTTAAAATTAAGTAGTAATGTCAAAACAATAGGAAACTATGTGTAGCTTTAAGAAAAGTATAAATGTCGAATTTTGCGGTCGATTTTGATTGCAAAATTCGGCATTTTATGATTTAATAGTAACATGCAATAAATATTTAAATATTGCAATAGATAATTTATGTCAAAATTTTTTTAATTTTTTTTATATCATTGAAAGTTATATTCATTATTTGAATTTTATTAATTAATTCCCAATATGAAGTATTAATTAAAAATATTATAAATAAAAATTTTTGTAAAAAAACATTGAAATATCATGTAATATTTATTATTTACTGTAAATATATGTAAACATTAACTAATCAGATATTGAAATGCGTATAATTATTTAATAATATTATATAAATCAATGGTGAATTAGTTAATTTACTAAAGGTCAGGAGGTGAGATATATGGACGAAAAAGTAATGAATATTCTACTAGATATGCAAAAAGATATCAAAGAAACTAAAGAAAAAGTAACAAACATTGAAGAGAAAGAAATACCAGAAATAAAAGCAGAGTTAAAAGAAACAAAAGAAAGAGTAACTAATATTGAAGAAAAAGAATTACCAATGATAAAAGAAGACATAAAAGATATCAAAGAAAAAGAGTTACCAATGATAAAAGAAGACATAAAAGATATCAAAGAAAAAGAGTTACCAATGATAAAAGAAGACATAAAAGATATCAAAGAAAAAGAATTACCAATGATAAAAGAAGACATAAAAGATATCAAAGAAAAAGAATTACCAATGATAAAAGAAGACATAAAAGATATCAAAGAAAAAGAGTTACCAATGATAAAAGAAGACATAAAAGATATCAAAGAAAAAGAATTACCAATGATAAAAAAAGACATAAAAGATATCAAAGAAAAAGAGTTACCAATGATAAAAGAGGATATCAAAGAGATTAAAGAAATTGAGATTCCTACAATGAAAGAAGATATAAAAGGTATAAAAGTAGAAATCATAGAGATAAATGGTAGACTAACAAGTATTGAAAAGAAAGAGTTACCTGAAATAAAAGAAAATATGAAACAAATGGACAAAAGGTTATATAACATTGAATCAAAAGAATTACCAGTTATAAAATCAAAAGTAGATCAAATTATAGATAAAGAAATACCATCACTTAGACAACAAAGAATGATTGATACTAATAATATTGCTAAAATTCTTGAATTACAAACAGAAATATTAAGTAGACTGCCTAAAGGAAAAAAAGTTATAAATATGTAAAATAAGCTACATATATCAAAAAATACAGCTATTTTGTAAATAGTTGTATTTTTTAGCTAAAAAACCTTTAAAAAAACATAAAAATGTTATACAATATAAAAAAAACAAATTTAGGAGAGGAATATGAATAAAAAGTGGCAAATATATGAAACAAATAAAGAAAAAGTAAAAGAATTAGAAGAAAAATATGGTATTAATGAATTACTTGCTACAATTTTAGTAAATAGAAATATTGTAAATGAAGATGAAATTAGATTGTTTTTACATCCTACAAGAAATGATTTCCATGATCCATTTCTAGTTAAAGATATGGATATTGCAGTAGAAAGAATATTAAAAGCAATTAAAGACAATCAAAAAGTTACAATATATGGTGATTATGATGTAGATGGAATAACTAGTATAACAGTATTAAAAAGCTTTTTAAAAGATGTTGGTTTAGAAGTTAATTCATATATCCCAAACAGGTTAGAAGAAGGCTATGGATTAAATAAAGAAGCTGTAAAAAAAATAGTAGAAGATGGCTGTGAATTAATGATTACAGTAGATTGTGGTATATCTGCAATTGAAGAAATAGATTATGCAACTAAGCTTGGGATTGAAACAATAGTAACAGATCATCATGAACCAGGAACAGAACTTCCAAAGGCACTTGCTGTTATAGATAATAAAAGAAAAGATAGTACATATCCATTTAGAGAATTAGCTGGAGTAGGTGTTGCATTCAAAGTTATTCAAGCATTAGGTACTAAATTAGGATTAAAAGAAGAAGCATATTTAAAATATTTAGATATAGTATGTTTAGGAACAATATCTGATATAGTTCCGCTTGTAGATGAAAATAGAGTTATTGCAAAACTAGGATTAATGCTTGTTGAACAAACAAGAAATATTGGATTAAGATCTATTATTAATTCATCAGGATATAAAAAGATAGATTCAACAACAATATCATTTGGAGTTGCGCCTAGAATAAATGCATGCGGAAGAATGGGAAAAGCAGAAGAAGCATTAGATTTATTTTTATCATCAAATATTAATACAGTAAACGAATTAACTAAAAAATTAAATGAGCATAATAGTGTAAGACAAGCAACAGAAAAAGAAATCTATGAAAATGTAATAGAAAAAATAGAAAAAGAAAATTTGAATGATAATAAAGTACTTATAGTAACAGGAGAAAACTGGCATCATGGAGTAATAGGAATAGTATCTTCTAAAATAACTGATATGTATTTTAAACCAAGTATATTATTAAGTTTTGAAGAAGATGGTATAGGAAAAGGCTCAGGAAGAAGTATTCCAGGATTTGACTTACATGAAGCTTTATCTAAATGTTCAGACAAAATTGAAAAATTTGGCGGGCATAGTATGGCTGTTGGAATTACTGTAAGAAAAGAAGATTTAGAAGACTTCAAACAAGAACTGGAAAAAATAGCAATTGAAAGTAAAATTGATGAAATTATTCCGATTGTAAATATAGATGCAAAAATAAATTTAAGTGACATTAATAAAGATATGGTACAAAGTTTAAAACAATTAGAACCATATGGAGAAGCAAATAAAATGCCAATATTTGCATTTAAGAATTTAAAGATAGATTCAATAAGAGCTTTATCAGAAGGAAAACATTTAAAATTAACATTAAAAGATAACAATAATATAATAAATGCAATAGGGTTTAATATGGGATACTTAGTAGATGAATACAGAATTGGAGACAAAATAGATGTAGCAGGAGTATTAGAAATAAATACTTTTAATGGTGTAGATAATTTACAAATAAATATGAAGGATATAATGAAGTCTGTGTAACGGAAAAGCCTCCGTACTAGGACGGAGGCCTGTTTCTTTATTTGTTATTGAGGAGAAAGTACCCCCCAATAACGATGAATCCCAAATAAGATATACCATGTAATATTGATGATATTACCTGGTATGGATCAGCAGTATCTGTAGCCATAGGTATGGCTAAACAGATACCGCCAATTGCAATTACTATAAGCATACAGCCTATAGTAGCTCTTATTTTCATACAGTGCTCCTTTCATCTCTCGTAAGGTTAGTCAAATATAATCTTTGACTAAGATGAATAAACTAACAAAATAATTATATCATAATCAACATAAAAAATCAAATAAAGGAACGTGATAAAATGCAAGAAACTAAAGAAATAACAGTACAAGATATAATATCAAAAAGAAAAGAACACTCTAGAAAAGTTGATAGTAAACTAATTTTAAAAGCATATAACTATGCTTTTAGTCATCATGGAGATCAACTTAGAAAATCTGGAGAACCATATATTATACACCCTCTTAATGTTGCATATATTTTAGCAGATATAGGTTTAGATGATAATACAATATGTGCAGCTCTTTTACATGATGTTGTAGAAGATACAGAGGTAACAGAAGCTGATATAAAAAATGAATTTGGTGAAGAAATTAATTATTTAGTTGCAGGAGTTACAAAACTTAGTAATATCTCATTTGCGTCTGTTGAGGAACAACAGGTAGAAGATTATAGAAAAATGTTTCTAGCTATGGGAAAAGATATTAGAGTTATTATAATAAAATTAGCAGATAGACTTCATAATATGAGAACATTAAAATATCTAAAAAGAGATAGACAAATTGCTAATGCTAAAGAAACTATGGAATTGTATGCACCTCTTGCAAATAGATTAGGTTTATATTCTTTAAAATGGGAATTAGAAGATTTAGGCTTTAAATACTTACATCCAGAAGAATATCACGAATTAGTAGAAGGAATTAACAAAAAAAGGGACGAAAGATTACAATTCATTGAAAAAATTATGGAAGACATAAGAGTTCAATTAAAAAAGCAAAGAATAGATGCAGAAGTAACAGGAAGAGCGAAACACTTATATAGTATATATAGAAAAATGAAAAGAGATAATAAAACTTTAGATCAAATCTATGATTTGTTTGCTTTAAGAATTTTAGTTAATTCAGTAAAAGATTGTTATGCAGCACTTCGGAGTTGTACATGAATTATATAGCCCAATGCCAGGAAGATTTAAAGACTACATAGCTGTTCCAAAACCTAATATGTATCAATCAATACATACTACACTTTTAGGAGAAAAAGGAACACCTTTTGAAGTTCAAATTCGTACATGGGAAATGCATAGAATAGCAGAATATGGTATTGCAGCACACTGGGCATATAAAGAAGCAAGTTATTTAGGAAGAAAACAAACTGTAAGAGTTGAAGAAGATAAGTTGGCATGGCTTCGTGAAACACTAGAATGGCAAAAAGAGATGGAAGATCCACAAGAATTTTTAGAAACATTAAAAACAGAATTATTTGAAGATGAAGTATATGTATTTACTCCAAAAGGAGCAATAAAAGTATTACCAATGGGAGCTACACCAATTGATTTTGCATATAGTATTCATGAACAAATTGGTCATCATATGACAGGATGTAAAATAAATAGTAGAATGATGCCAATTATAACACCTTTAAACTCAGGAGACATAGTTGAAATAATAACATCAGACAACTCAAATGGACCAAGTAGGGATTGGCTAAAATTAGTAAAAAGTTCAAGTGCTAAAAATAAAATAAAAGGTTGGTTTAAAAAAGCTCAAAAAGCAGAGAACATTGAAAAAGGAAAAGAATTAATCGAAAAAGAGATAAAAAGAATAGGTTTAACACATGCTGACTTATTTAAAAATGAATATATAGAACCAATGCTTGGAAAATATAACTACAAAAACTTGGAAGAAATGTATGCAGCAGTTGGATTTGGTGCAAATTCACCAGTTAAAATAATTGCTAGAATGCTTCAAGAATATAGAAAAGAACATCAAGAAGAAGATATAGAAGAAAAAATACAAGCATTATCAAAAAACAGAAAGCCAAAACCATCAACATCAGGAATTATAGTAAAAGGAATTGATAATTGTTTAGTAAAACTTTCAAAATGTTGTAACCCATTACCAGGGGATGAAATTGTAGGGTATATTACAAAAGGAAGAGGAGTTTCAGTCCATAGGAAAGACTGTACAAATATTAATGATTTAATTTCTGAAGATAATAGATTAATAGATGTTGAATGGTATAGTGAAGATGAAAAAGTATCTTATCAAGCAGATATAGAAGTAAATTCTAATGATAGAACAGGATTATTAATGGATATATTAAAGGAAATTGGAACAACAAAAGCAAAAATTTTAGGTGTTAATACAAAAACAACTAAAGATAAAATAGCAATAATAGATATTACATTAGAAGTTGAAAATCTTGATGAATTAAATAAAGCAATAAATGTAATTCGTAAAGTTGATAGTGTATACGATGTTAGAAGAAAGAAATAAAGATTTGAAAAATAATTGTGTTTTGGCGTTGTTAAACTGCATTCGAAAATCCTGCGACGTGCAAAAAGCACGCCTCGGATTCTTCTCATTTGTTTGCCTAGCCAAAAGCACAATTATTTTCCAAACAGATTTATATCACAGGAAAGGAATAATATATATGATTTTAAAGGAACTAAAGATAGATACATGGATAGGTGATCCAACTAATTGTTATATAATATTAGATGAAAAGTCAAAAGAAGCAATGGTGGTTGATGCTGCAGGTGATGTAGATAAAATAGAGGAAATGCTTCATATATTAAATGCTAAATTAAAATATATCTATTTAACGCATTGCCATGGAGATCATATTTTAGGTGTTACAGAATTAAAAAGGAGATGTGGAGGCAAAATTTTAATACATAGAGATGATGCAGAAGGTTTAAATGATGCAAGTATTAATTTGACTCCGTATCTAATAGAAGAAAGAATTGAACTTGAAGCAGATTCAAGAGTTGACGATAAAGATGTAATTCATTTAGGTGATTTAGAATTTAAAGTGATTCATACACCTGGACATACCAAAGGTCGGAACTTGCCTTTATTGTGAAAAAGAAAAATGTTTATTTTCAGGAGATACTTTATTTAGGGGAACATGGGGAAGGACTGATGTTCCAACAGGTAGCATGGAAAAAATTATTAAATCTATTACTAATAAATTAATGAAATTACCAGATGAAACAATAGTATATCCAGGTCATGGATTAAGTACTAGAATAAAAGATGAAAAGCCAATATATTTGGAATTAAAGCCAAAAAGATATTAAAGGAGGATGATTTGATATGGCAAAAACAGAACCAAGAACATTATCAGGATTTATGGAATTATTACCAAATGAACAAATTTTATTTAATCAAATAAAAGAAAAAATAGAAGATACATATAAGAAATTTGGATTTTTACCACTAGATACACCTATAATAGAAATGTCAGAAGTGTTACTTGCAAAAGCTGGAGGAGAAACAGAAAAACAAATTTATAGATTTAATAAAGGTGATAATGATTTGTCTCTAAGATTTGACTTAACAGTACCTCTTTCAAAATATGTAGCAAAAAACTATGGAAACTTAAGTTTTCCGTTTAGAAGATATCAAATAGGAAAAGTATATAGAGGAGAAAGAACACAAAAAGGAAGATTTCGTGAATTTTATCAATGTGATATTGATATTATTGGAGATGGAGAACTAGATTTAATAAATGATGCAGAGCTACCAAGTGTAATTTATACAATATTTAAAAGTTTGGGATTTGATGATTTTACAATTAGAGTAAATAACAGAAAAATTTTAAATGGATTATTTGAAAGTTTAGGACAAAAAGAAAATGCTGTAGAAGTTTTAAGAATTATTGATAAAATAGATAAAATTGGAAAAGAAGCGGTTGTAGAAGAATTAAGTAAATTAGGGGTTTCAAATGATGCAATTAATAACATAATTAGTTCTATTGAAATAGATGGAACATCAGATGAAAAGCTAGAAAAATTAAAACAATTAGGTATAGAAAATGAAACATTTACAAAAGGTATAGAAGAATTAGAATATGTTATAAAAAATATGAGATTATTTGGAATTCCTGAAACAAACTTTAAAGTAGATTTAACAATAGCAAGAGGTTTAGATTACTATACAGGAACAGTTTATGAAACGTTTTTAAATGAATATAGAGAACTACGGAAGTGTTTGTTCTGGTGGTAGATATGAAAACTTGGCAGAATATTATACAGATAAAAAATTACCAGGAGTTGGAGTGTCCATAGGATTAACTAGATTATTCTATAAATTAAATGAATTAAATCTGATAAAAGCAGAAAAAAAATCTATCTCTGATGTTTTAATTATACCAATGGTAGAAGACTTAAGCATACCAATTAACTTAGCAACTAAATTGAGAAATAATGGAGTAAAGACAGAAATTTATTTAAACAATAAAAAGTTAAAAGCAAAATTTAAATATGCAGATAAGTTAGAAATTCCTTATGTTATTGTAATTGGAGAAGATGAATTAGCACAAAACAAGTTTAAATTAAAAGACATGAAAACAGGGGAAGAAAAAGAAATTAGTTTAAACGATACAAATTTTTTTGACATGTTTAAAAATTAATCTATTTATAAATAATTACGATTTTGAAAAAATTGAATTGCAGAGTAATTGAGCTAGAAATTCTTAAAATGTTTTATGGAAAGAGTTCATCTCTGATGGAAGGGTGCCATAAAATATTTTTAGAATTTCTGCGTAAATTAGCTCAAACGAGATTTTTGAAAAATATTAATTATTTTTAAGCTTATTATTTATACAACAAGGTAATTCTATTACCATTTTTCTCAATAAAACCATCTTCTTTTAAAAGTTTTAATTCTCTCATCATAGCACTTCTATCAACACTTAAATAATCTGCTAAATCAGTTAGCGAGAATGGAAGAGTAAATGATTTACTATAATTTCTAGTTGATAATGAAGAAAAATATCCAATTAATTTATCGCGTGTGGAACGTTTTGTTAATAGCTCTACACGCATATTTAAGTTTGTAACTTTGCTTAATATTAGCTCTGGAAGATATTCAGATAATTGCTGATGAAATTTACAATTATTTCTACATTTATTGTGTATATCATCATAGCTATAAAAAAGTACTTCACATTTAGTTTTTGCTTCAACTGATAATTCATTATTTGTTGTTATATTATAAAATACTTCTCCAAAAATATCGTTTTTAGAAAAATGTTCAACAATAGTTCTATCACCATTATAATCATAACGTACTAAATCAGCATTACCACTAATTAATATACAAAATTGATTTCTTTTTTGTATATATGAAGTTATGACTTCTCCTTTATTAAAAGTTTTCATTTGTACTTTGTGACAACTATTCTTAAATGTTTCTATAAAATTATTAATATCAAAGTTTATTATCATATCAAAATCAACCTCATTTTTATTAAAAGTATTATATACCACAAAAGTTGCAATTGCAACACTATTCCAAATAATTTGATAATAATATATAATTGAAAAGCGCGAGAAAGTATGTATATTTTTTTACTGCGCCGCCCCAACTTCGCACAGTCTACAATTAAAATTTTCGCATATTGCTCAATTTTAATGTAGCCTGTAAGCTTGCCGGTCCCCACCCATAACTGCTCGTAAAAAAATATACATACTTTCTCGCGCTAACCTATTATTTTATATTTTTAACCTTGAATTGTAATATAAAAGTAAGTTTTACAAATATATTGGAGTATATGGTTTACAGAATACGCATACACAGAAAAAGGTTTGTAATATTTCTGTAATATAAATGTAATATTTGACACAATCTTACAAAAAAGCACACTTCAAAATTCGAAAAAAACAAAAACGATAAAAAGTTGCATTTGCAACAGAAAAGGTGGGCTTTTAAGTTATAATTATACCAGATTTAATCAGAGGAGGAAACGAAAAAATGAAAATCATAAAAAGGGATGGAACAATTGTAGAATATGATGCAGATAAAATAAGAGTAGCTATTGGTAAAGCTAATAATGAAGTACAAAACAAAGAAAAAGTATCTGAAAAAGATATAAATGATATTATAAAATATATTGAAGGTTTAAAGAAAAAAAGAATGCTTGTAGAAGATATTCAAGATATTATAGAACAAAAATTAATGGAATTTGATAAATATGAACTAGCAAAAAAATATATTACATATAGATATACAAGAGAATTAATTAGAAAAGCTAACACAACAGACCAATCGATTAAAGAATTAATAGATGGTGAATCTGAATATTGGAATACAGAAAATTCAAATAAAAATGCTAAAGTAGTTACAACACAAAGAGATTACTTAGCTGGAATTACATCGACAGATATTACAAGAAGATTTTTACTTCCAGAAGATATAGTAAAAGCTCATGATGAAGGAATTTTACACTTCCATGATGCAGACTATTTTGCACAAAATGCATTACATAATTGTGATTTGATCAACTTAGATGATATGTTACAAAACGGAACAAATATTAATGGTGTAATGATAGAAAAACCACATCGATTTATAACTGCTATGACAATTGCAACACAATTAATAACTGCTGTTGCATCAAGCCAGTACGGTGGATGTACAATATCTCTTACTCATTTAGCTCCTTTTGTAAGAGACAGCTATGAAAGATATTTAGAAAAATATAAGAATAGAAAATTATCAAAAGAACAATGTGAAAAATTTGCTAAAGAGGATATAGCAAAAGAAATTAAAGACGGAGTTCAAACATTCCAATATCAAATAAATTCAATGACAACAACAAATGGACAAGCACCTTTCCTAAGTGTAAACATGTATTTAGGTGAAACAGATGAATATAAAGAAGAACTTGCTATGATTATTGAAGAAGTTCTTAAACAAAGAATAGAAGGAATGAAAAATGAAAAAGGTGTATTTGTAACACCAGCATTTCCAAAATTACTATATGTATTAGAAGAAGATAATATCCATGAAAATAGTAAATATTGGTATTTAACAAAACTTGCTGCAAAATGTACTGCAAAGAGAATGGTTCCTGATTACATAAGTGAAAAAGTAATGAAAGAATTAAAGAAAAATGAATATGGAGAAGGAGAATGTTATCCTTGTATGGGATGTCGTTCATTCCTAACACCTGATAGATCAATTAGTTTAGGAAATGTAGCAAAAGCTAAAAACTATGTACCAGGAAAGGGAAAATATTACGGTAGATTTAACCAAGGTGTTGTAACAATTAATTTACCTGATATTGCATTAACATCTGGAAAAGATATGGATTTATTCTGGCAAATATTTGATGAAAGATTAGAATTATGCCATAAAGCTTTACAATTAAGACACCAAAGATTAAGCAAAGCCTTAAGTGATGTTGCACCTATACTTTGGCAACATGGAGCATTAGCAAGACTTGAAAAAGGTGAAAGTATCCATGAATTATTACATAATGGATATTCAACAATATCACTTGGATATGCAGGACTTTATGAATGTGTAAAATATATGACAGGCCATTCACATACAGACAATGGTAAAGGAAAAGAATTCGGATTAAAAGTTATGCAACATTTAAATGATGCCTGTAAAGAATGGAAAGAAGCTGAAAATATCGACTATTCAGTATATGGAACGCCAATTGAATCTACAACATATAAATTTGCAAAATGTTTAAAGAAGAGATTTGGAACAATAAAAGGAATCACAGACAGAGGATACATTACAAATTCATATCATATTCCTGTATTTGAAGAAATAGATGCATTCTCAAAATTAAAACTAGAAAGTGAATTCCAGAGATTAAGTCCTGGTGGAGCTATTTCATATGTAGAAACACCAAATTTACAAAACAACTTAGAAGCAGTAATAGAATTAATTAAATTCATTTATGATAATATAATGTATGCTGAATTAAATACAAAATCAGATTATTGCCAAGAATGTGGATATGATGGAGAGATATTAATCGATGATAAATTAGAATGGTATTGCCCAAATTGCGGTAATAGGAATCATGATACTTTAAATGTAGCCAGACGTACATGTGGATATATAGGAAGCAATTTCTGGAATAAAGGAAGAACACAAGAGATTAAGGAAAGGGTATTACATATTGATAATAAAGACGCTTAGTAAAATTTTAGCATATCTATATTTATTGAAAAATCTCGGCTGCATTACACATTAAAGAAATTCTACTTTAATAAAATGAGCCTCTTTCACTTTGGACCCTCGCTACTCGAGTGCCGTGAACATCCCTCATTTTATTAAATAAGAATTTCTAATAATGTTCCAATTGCATTCGATTTGTTCTCAAAATATAGATACACTAAAATTTTGAGGAGAGTAAGATTAGAAGGTGAATTTTTTATGAGATATAATAAGATTAGAAAAATGGATATTTCAAATGGACCGGGGGTTAGGGTTTCAATTTTTACACAAGGGTGTGCTTTTAATTGTAAAAATTGTTTTAATCCTGAGACTCACGATTTTACCTTAGGAAATGAGTTTACAAATGAGACTGAAAATAAAATATTCGAATTATGCGATAAAGATTATATAGAAGGTTTATCTATCCTAGGAGGAGAGCCATTACATCCTAAAAATATAGAAGGAACTACTAAACTTGCAAAAGAGTTTAAAGAAAAATATCCTAATAAAAATGTTTGGATGTGGTCAGGTTTTAATTATGAAAAAGATTTGAAAGATAAAGAAGTTATGAAATATGTTGATGTGCTAGTAGATGGGCAATATGTAGATGCATTGCGTAATCCAACATTAAAATGGAAAGGTTCTTCAAATCAAAGAGTAATTGATGTTCAAGCAAGTAACAAAAGTTCAGAGACAATATTATTTAACTAGAGATAAAAGAAGTTGTTTTATGCAACTTCTTTAATTAAAAAAGGAGAACTAATATATGAAAGTAATTAAAAGAGATGGAAGAGCTGTTGATTATGATAGACAAAAAATTGAAGTAGCAATTGGAAAGGCAAATAATGAAGTACCTGCAAAGGAAAGAGCAACTAAACAAGAAATAAAAGAAATTATAAAATATATTGAATCATTATCTAAAAAGAGAATGCTTGTTGAAGATATACAAGATATTATAGAACAAAAATTAATGGAAATAAATAAATTTGCTTTAGCTAAGGAATATATAGTATATCGTTATACAAGGGCTTTAGTTAGAAAAGCTAATACTACAGATGAATCTATTTTAGGTTTGATTAGAAATGAAAATAAAGAATTATCAGAAGAAAATTCTAATAAAAATACTATGCTTGCCTCTACGCAAAGAGATTATATTGCAGGTGAAGTTTCAAGAGATTTAACCAAAAGAATGCTTCTGCCTGAAAAAATATCTAAGGCTCATGAAGATGGAATATTACATTTCCATGATGCAGATTATTTTGTACAACCAATTTTTAATTGTTGTTTGATTAATATTGCTGATATGCTAGATAATGGGACAGTTATGAATGGTAAAATGATTGAATCGCCTAAAAGCTTTCAAGTTGCATGTATTGTTGCAACACAAATTATTTCTGTTGTAGCAAGTAACCAATATGGTGGTCAATCAGTTGATATGATTCATTTTGGAAAATACTTAAGAAAGAGCTATGATAAGTTTAAAAAAGAAATAGAAGATAAATATAAAGGAAAACTAGATGAAAAAATAATTGAAGATTTAGTTCAAACTAGATTAAAGGCAGAGTTAAAAGCTGGAGTACAAACAATTCAATATCAAATAAATACTTTAATGACTACAAATGGACAAGCGCCTTTTGTAACATTGTTTTTACATTTAGAAAAAGAAGATCCATACATAAAAGAAAATGCATTGATAATTGAAGAGATTTTAAGACAAAGATATGAAGGAATAAAAAATGAAGCGGGTGTTTATATTACACCAGCATTTCCAAAATTAGTTTATGTTTTAGATGAGTTTAATAATCTAAAAGGTGGAGAATATGATTATTTAACAAAACTTGCCGTTAAATGTTCTGCAAAAAGAATGTATCCTGATTATATATCTGCGAAGAAGATGAGAGAAAACTATGAAGGAAATGTATTTAGCCCTATGGGGTGCAGAAGTTTCTTATCTCCTTGGAAAGATGAAAATGGAAATTATAAATTTGAAGGAAGATTTAATCAAGGTGTAGTAAGCATCAATTTACCACAAATAGGGATTGTTGCAGATGGCAATGAGGAAGAATTCTGGAAATTATTTGATGAAAGATTAGAACTATGTAAGGAAGCTTTAATGTGTAGACATTATGCCTTGCTTGGAACTAAATCAGACACAAGCCCAATACATTGGCAATATGGTGCAATTTCCCGTTTGAAAAAAGGTGAGAAAATAGATAAATTACTTTATGGAGGATATTCTACATTATCACTCGGATATATTGGAATATATGAAGTAACAAAATTAGTTAAAGGCGTATCTCATACAACACCAGAAGGACATGAATTTGCAATTAGAGTTATGAAAAAAATGAAAGATAAAGTTACAAAATGGAAAAAAGAAACAAACTTGGGATTTGCATTATATGGAACACCTGCTGAGAGTTTATGTTATAGATTTGCAAGAATAGACAAAGAAAAGTATGGAACAATTAAAGACATAACAGATAAAGGATATTATACAAATTCTTATCATGTTGATGTAAGAGAAAAAATAGATGCTTTTGAAAAATTATCATTTGAAAGTGAATTTCAATCAATATCAACAGGAGGATGTATATCTTATATAGAAATACCAAATATGAATAAAAATATAGAAGCATTAGAAACTATTGTTAAATATATATATGATAACATTCAATATGCAGAATTTAACACAAAATCAGATTATTGTCATGAATGTGGTTTTGATGGAGAAATTGTAATTAATAAAGACAATGAATGGGAATGCCCAAATTGTGGTAATAAAGATCATAAAAAGCTTACAGT
The DNA here is from genome assembly GCA_036307105.1 of Clostridia bacterium. Taxonomy (GTDB): domain Bacteria; phylum Bacillota; class Clostridia; order TANB77; family CAG-508; genus CAG-269. The sequence goes on from JAXJYD010000047.1 coordinate 95,332, forward strand.
TGTAAGAAGAACTTGTGGCTACTTAGGAGAAAACTTCTGGAATGTTGGTAAAACTAAAGAAATAAAACAAAGAGTAATGCATTTGTAAAATGGGACATTGGGGACAGTTACCGTTTGTCCCATTTTTTGTCATATTTTGTCGAAATAATTAAGAGCTATATGCACATAGCCCTATTTGTTATTTAAAAATCTATTTAATAATTGTTCTCTACATTTGCTTTCAAATTCATCATTTAAAGGTTCTAAAATTGAGTCTTCGTTATATTTTCTATCTAAACAATATTTTATAATGTAATCTGCAAGTTCTGGATTTTTAGAAAGAAGAGGACCATGTAAATATGTTGCAATTACATTTTTTTGCATAAAGCCTTCTTTAGAATCTCCAAATTTATTACCATTACCATAAAGTACATCACCTAAAGGAGGATCAATATTAAAAGTCTGACCACCATGATTTTCAAAACCTATTATTTCAGTTTCTTTACCATCTAAATTTGCATTTATTACAATATTTCCAATACATCTTTTTTGTCTATCTTCAATTGCTTCTGTGTAGTAATTAAACATTTCTAAACCTGGAATTATATTTCCATCAGCATCTTTATAATATTTACCAAACAGCTGATAAGAACCACAGATAAGCAAGAAAAATACACCGTTATTGATTGCTTCTTTTATATTATCTTTATATTTAATTAAATCTCCTGACAAAATTCCTTGTTCTTGATCAGCACCACCACCAGAAAAAACTAAATCAAATTTAGTAAAAACAGGGGCTTCATCTCCGATAGAATAAGGGGTAACAATTGCTTTAATTCCTCGTTTTTCTAATCTATATTTTAATACTTGAATATTTCCAAAATCTCCATATAATTCTAAAATATCTGGATACAAATATAATATATTTAATTCTTTCATAATCAATTCCTCCATTTGAAACATAGGGGACAGTAGCCTTTTTGTTTCATTTTCGACAAAATTTTACAAAAATGGAACAAATTGTGCCTGTCCCTCTTGTTCCATTTTAAAGCCCGAGTGCTTTTCTAGTTGGCTGTAAAGAAGTATAGTTGGCTATTACATATTTTTTTGTATTTGTTTTATATAAGCTTTCTACAGCTTCATGTAAATTTAAATAAGGTTCAATTTTGGTTTCATCAAAACCAGAAGTTTTTATTCTAATTGCTATATCATAAGCTCTTGTTCCTGAAGTTACAATTCTTTTTACATTATTTAAGTTATCAAAATTAATATCCCAAATCCAAGATACATCTTGTCCATCTGCTAATTTATCATTTAAGACAAATAGTAATTCTTTTTCTTCTTCATCTTCATTTAATATTCTTAAAGAAACATTACATCCTGTAGGGTTCTTAGCTAAGTTTATAATTGTTGTAACACCTTTTATATTTACTTCTTCTAATCTACCATTATTTAAAATGAATTTAGATAAAGCTTCTTGGATGAATTTTGTATCAATATTATATAAGCTAACACAAGATATAACTGCAACAAAGTTATATATGTTATAAATACTATTAAATCTTATTTTGTATGTTATATCATCTATTTTAAATGTTCTCTTTTCTAAATCTACTTCGGTTGCTAATTTATAAATTTCATTATTTCCATAATCACAATTTGGACATTTGAATTTCCCTATGTGTGAGTATTGGTAATATTCATATTCTATACGTGTATTACAAAATGGACAAAATTTTCCTTCTCCAGCTTCTTTTATATTTTTAGTAGCAAATTTGTATTGGTCTACACTAAAGTAATAAATATTTTTATTATCAGGGTTTGCTTTTCCAAGTCTTGCAACATTTGGATCATCATTATTTAAAACTAAATTACCGGTATATGTCTTAAGAAATTCATTTATTCTTAAAATTAAAGATTCAACTTCACCATTTCTATCTAACTGGTCACGGAAGAAGTCTAAAATAACTAATGTATCTAATCTAAAATCTTTAAATACAACTGGGACATATCCTTCATCAACTTCAAATACTAGAAAATCAGCTTTTATTTTTCCGGTTAGAGTACAATGTTTTAGTAGAGTAGAAAGGATACCGGTTTCCATATTATTTCCTTCAGTGTTACTTATAACTTTTTTACCAGCTGTTTTTAAAGTATAACCTATAGCGTTATTTGTCATAGTTTTTCCATTTGTTGCTGTAACTGCTATTACAGGACAACTAATTTTAAAGTGTTTAAATATATCACGATTCCAATCATAAGCTATTTTTCCAAGTAAATTACCACCATTTTTCTTTAAAATTTTTAATCCTATATAAAATAATTTCATGATTAATATTATAAAAAAATTCTTCATTAATTTTCTCCATTTACTATAAATTTGAATTAATTATATCACAAGCAAACAATGAGAACAATAAAACGTTAAATATTTTTATGCTTATATTTAAGTCTACACTTCTTTTTTATAAATTCAGAAAAATCTTCTGGATTACCAATAATAAAATTGTTAGTATTAATTAATAAAGAGTGTGTGCGGTCAATATAAAGATAAAAAAAATCTTTAGTTTCATATATTTTATATAATTCATTATATTTAATTATATAAGTATCTAACATGTCATTTTCACGAATTTTAATTTTTTTTTCGTAAAATGTAAATGTGAATTCTTTTTCATTTTGTATTTTTTCACTATTAAATTCTTTAGAAACTTCAGAGGCAGGATGTAAGTATCTCCAAAGAAAAAATCCAACGATAACAAAACAAAGAATAATAGCAAGATCCATGTTATGACTTCTTATTTGCATAGCTACTAAAATTAATAATAATCCAATTACAAATGCGGTATAAAGCGAATATTTTACCCCAAAAACTTTTTGATGAAATTTTAAGAAATCTGTATATATTTCTTTATTATATTTAGTTACATTTTTAAACAATATTTTCAAATCAATCACCAATATTAGTATAACAAAACTAAATAATATTTGCAAAAATATTGATAAATTATCTTAATTAAACTATAATAAAGAAAAAAGGTTGGAGAAAAACAAATGAAGTATAAAATAACTTCAATGGATTTTGATGGAACTCTTTTAAC
>JAXJYD010000048.1:0-20274 GCA_036307105.1 Clostridia bacterium
ATTATGTTAATTATTTAAAATTAATAATATAAAATAACGGTACCATTAAACCAAAATTTTTAGAGATAAAAATAAAATAATTAATGGAGAAAGGTAGGTATAATATATTAAATTTTAAACTTTATTATATTATACAAGGTATTATATGGGGCTTACAAAATCTTCAACTGGTACTCATTTATTGGAAAACAATTATAAAAATATAAAAAATAAAGATGAATATACAATTGCTCTTGCAGGAAATCCTAATGTAGGAAAATCTACAATATTTAATGCATTAACTGGAATGCATCAACATACTGGAAACTGGCCAGGTAAAACAATCAGTAATGCTACTGGAAAATGTATTTACAATAAAAAAGACTTTATGTTTGTAGATATTCCTGGTACATATTCGATAATGTCAAATTCTGAAGAAGAAGAAATTGCTCGTAATTATATATATTCTGGCAATCCTAATGTTACAGTTATTGTAGTTGATGCTACATGTTTAGAAAGAAACTTAAATTTAGTTTTTCAAGTTATGGAAATCACAAATAACATAATAGTTTGTGTAAATTTATTAGATGAAGCAAAAAAGAAAAAAATAAATATAGATTTAGATAAATTATCAGATAAACTTGGCGTTCCCGTTGTCCGGTACAATTGCAAGAAAAAAGAAAACGCTTGATAATTTAATGTGTACTATTCAAAAAGTTTGTGAAAAAGAAATAATACCTAAACCTAAAAAAATTAAATATGATTCAGACAATGAAGATTATATTGTATCTAAAACAATGAAACACTCTCATGATATATGTCAAGAAGTTTGTACTTATGAAGACGAAAATTATTCTCGGAAGAGATAGAAAAATAGATAAAATATTAACATCTAAAATATTTGGATTTCCTATAATGCTTATATTTTTAGGATTAATTTTTTGGATTACAATTGTAGGAGCAAATTATCCTTCTCAGGCTCTGTTCTCATTGTTTTCTTGGTTTCAGGAAAAACTAATTATATTTTCAAACATAATTAGTTGTCCTGAGTGGCTTTCTAATATGTTAATACACGGAGTTTACCAAACACTTACATGGATAATATCAGTTATGCTTCCTCCTATGGCAATATTTTTCCCACTCTTTACTTTTCTTGAAGATTTAGGATATTTACCCAGAATTGCTTTTAATATGGATGGATTTTTCAAAAAATGTTGTTGTTCTGGAAAACAAATGATAACTATGTGTATGGGATTTGGTTGCAATGCAGCTGGTTGCGTTGGATGTAGAATAATAAATTCTCCTAGAGAAAGATTGATTGCTATTTTAACTAATAGCTTTGTACCTTGCAACGGAAGATTTCCTTTTTTAATAGCTGTTAGTAGCATTTTTATTGCAGGCGGAATGCAGGGAGTTCGGAGCATCTTTTATATCTACAATTGCTGTTATTTTTGTAATATTATTAGGAATATTTTTAACTTTACTTGTTTCTAAAATATTATCTAAAACTATTCTAAAAGGATTACCTTCATCTTTTGTTTTAGAACTTCCACCTTATAGAAAACCTCAACTTGGTAAAATACTTGTAAGATCAATTTTTGATAGAACTCTATTTGTACTTCGGAAGAGCTATTGTAATAGCTGCTCCTGCTGGTCTTGTTATATGGCTTTTTGCTAACTTAGGAATTAATGGTCAAAGCTTACTTACTATAATCGCTAACTTTTTAGAACCATTTGCTAGATTACTGGGATTAGATGGATATATTTTAACTGCTTTTATATTAGGAATGCCAGCAAATGAAATTGTTTTACCTATAATATTAATGTGTTATCTTGGTAATAATTCATTAGTTGATTTAGAAGATACTTTTTCAATTGGTCAAATACTTATTCAAAATGGATGGACTATGTTAACAGCAATAAATGTAATGATTTTTACTTGTTTACATTTTCCTTGTACTACAACTCTTCTAACAATAAAAAAGGAAACCGGTAGTTTAAAATGGACTGTGATTAGTTTTTTTCTTCCTACTGTTTGCGGAATATTGATTTGTATGTGTACTACTTTTATTTATAATATATTGATTTAAATACTAGTTTAGATAAATAGGATATTTTATGTTTTTTAAATATAAAATATTCTATTTATTTTTATTAAATTTCATGTTTCATTTTATAAAATTAGTGGTATAATTAAAAAGAAAAATTTATACAAAAGATTGGAGATGTTTATTTAATGGCAATTAAAAAATCACAAAAAGATGAAGTTAATGTTCAAAAATTATATGGAAAAGAATCTACTCTTACTAAGGATGAATTTATTAAAGAATATAATATCGATATAAATGGTCTTTCTTCAGATGAAGCTGAAAAAAGATTACAAAAATATGGTCTTAATGAAATAAAAAGTACAAAACCAAAAAAATGGTATAACTACCTTTTAGAAAGTTTATTTAGCCCATTTAATAGCATTTTACTTCGGAATTGTAGCTATCCTTTTTTATACAGATGTATATTTAGGAGATCCTCCAAGTTATGCAAATATAATAGTTATTTTTATATTAGTTACTGCAAGTACATTGCTAGAATTTTTTGAAGAGTTTCGATCAAATAAAGCTGCAGAAAAATTAAAAGAATTAGTTGCAACTACTACCACAGTTCTAAGAGATGGTAAAGAAGTTCAGATTCCAATAAAAGAAGTTACTTTAGGTGATATTGTGGTTTTATCTGCAGGTAGTATGATACCAGCTGATTTAAGAATTATAGAATCTAAAGATATTTATGTTGGACAATCTTCATTAACTGGTGAATCAGATGCAGTAAGAAAATTAGCTTTTACTGATTTAAAATGTGAAGATGTAGATAATATTTCTGATTTAGATACAATTTGTTTTATGGGAACAAACGTAATTAGTGGATCTGGAAAATGTGCTGTAATTAAAACAGCAGATAGTACTTATTTTGGGAAAATAGCTCACACTTTAACAAATTCTAAATCAAAGTCTTCTTTCCAAAAAGGTATTCAAAGTATTAGTAAATTATTAATTAAATTTATGCTTGTTTTAACACCAATTGTATTTTTATTAAATGCATTCAAGCATGAAACAGTTACTGCTTTTACATTTGCAGTCGCAATAGCAATTTGTATTACTCCTTTGCTTCTTCCTGTTATATTATCTTCTAGTTTATCTAAAGGTGCTGTAAAAATGTCAAAAAAGAAAACTATAGTAAAGAAACTAGATTCAATTCAAAGTTTTGGAGCTATGAATATTTTATGTACAGATAAAACTGGAACTTTAACAGAAGATAAAATTGTTCTAGAAAAATATCTAGATATAAATGGAAATGAAGATTTAAGAATTTTGAAGCATGCATTTTTAAATGCATATTTCCAAACTGGACTTAGAGGAAATATTGATGAAGCTGTTGTGAAAAGAGCCTTAGAAAATAATATGTCAGAATATATTGATAAATACAAATTGGTTGATGAAATCCCCTTCGATTTTACACGCAGACGTCTATCTGTAATTGTTACAGATGGTACCAAAAAGCAAATGATTACAAAAGGTGCTGTAGAAGAAATTTTAGAACTTTGTACTATGGTTGACTTTAAAGGACAAGTTTCTCCTATTACTAATAAAATTAAAGAAAATATAAAACAAATTTCTAGAAATTTGAATAAAGACGGATTAAGAGTAGTTGCTGTTTGTCAAAAAAATAATGTAAGAGATACAAATATTTTTGATATAAATGATGAAAAAGATATGGTTCTTCTAGGTTTTATAGGATTTTTAGACCCTCCAAAAGAATCTGCAAAATCTGCAATTGAAAAATTAAATAAGTCTGGAGTTAGGGTTGTAGTTTTAACAGGTGATAATTTAGAAGTTACAAAATGCATTTGCAAAAAAGTAGGGATTAATTCTAACGAAATAATAACAGGAAGTCAAATTGAAAATCTTGAAGACCGTGGAGTTATTAGACTTCTTAAGAAAATAAATATCTTTGTTAAACTATCTCCTATTCAAAAAGCTAGAATTGTAAGGCTTTTAAGAGAATCTGGAAATGTTGTTGGATATATGGGAGATGGTATCAATGATGCTCCTTCCCTTACAAATTCTGATGTTGGTATTTCAGTTGATACAGCTGTAGATATTGCAAAAGAATCAGCTGATATTATTCTTTTAGAGAAAGACTTACATGTATTATTAGATGGCGTAAGAGAGCGGTAGAAAAACTTTTGGTAATTTAATGAAATATATAAAAATGGCAACTAGTTTCAACTTTGGAGAAGTTATGTCTGTAATAATTGCAAGTGTTGCTCTGCCTTTCTTGCCAGAAACTCCTATTCAATTATTAGTAGAAGGTCTTCTTTATGATTTCGGACAATTAACACTTCCTTTTGATAATGTTGATAAAGAATATTTACAAAAGCCAAGGAAATTTGACTTAAAAGGATTAAAGCACTTTATGTTATTTATGGGTCCTTTAAGTTCAATTTTTGATTTAATAGTATTTGCTGCTTTATGGTTTATATTTAAATTAAGAAATCCTGCATTATTCCAAACAATATGGTTTACTTATAGTATAGTTTCAAATCTTTTAGGAATGCATATTATAAGAACAGCCAAAATGCCATTTGTTCAAAGTCATGCAAATAAAATGGTTTATTTTTCTTCAATACTGCTTATACTTATAGGCATTGCTGTTCCATTTACATGGCTTGGAAATATAATAGGTCTTGTTCCTATTCCTATTGCCTATATGTCAGTTATTTTAGGAGTTCCTATCTTATACTGCTTTGTTGCTTTATTTGCAAAGAAAATATATATAAAAAAATATGGAGAATGGATTTAAAGTTGATGGGTAAATAAAGAAAGCCACTTTGTGAACGATGGTCATAAAGTGGCTTTCCCTATTTACCCTATATCAAATTTCCCTTAAATAAACTTTTTCTTCTCCAATTATATCTCTAAAACACTCCATTATTTCTTCCGTTAAATAAATCTGTCCACATGGTTTAAATTCTTCTCCAACTTTTACTTGTACATTTATATTGTTTTTATCACCATTAAAATATCTTAAAGCTCCTCTTAGTTTTTCTTTTTCTTCTTCAGTACTATCAGTTATATCTAATGTAAATATTTCTTGTTTTTTCTCTCCAAAGTCTTTGATTTCGTTTGCAATGATTGTTGTAGTATCATCTTCTCTAATACTTAGTCTTCCGTTCTACCATAACAATATTTTCTTCTACCAAACTTTTCCCTGCTTTTATGTATGCATTTTCAAATACAATTACTTCTGCGGTTCCATACAAATCTTCTATTGTTACAAATGCCATTATTTTATTGTTTTTTGTATATTTCTTTTTTATTGAAGTAATTATTCCTGCATATTTTACATTTTGTCCATCTTGATATTTAGGTTTAGTTGCTTGTTTTAATAATTCCATTTCTGGATTGTTTGAATTTGATGAATTCTCTTCGTCTATTTTTCTTAATTCCATTGTATTAATATTTGTTTGAACAGCTATTTGATTTCTTAATTTTTCTAATGGATGTCCTGAAATATAAATTCCTAGCATTTCTTTTTCAAGTGATAGTAATTCTTTATTAGGTAACTCTTCTCTTTCAAAGAATGTATATTTTATTTCATTCATTTGATTTTTTTCTTCTTCAGAACCTAAATCAAACATTGAAACTTGCCCACTAAAAGCTTTTTTCTTTCCACTTTGAATTGTGTCTATTATCATTTCAAAAGATGAAAGAAGTGTACTTCTTGTTTGTTCAAATCCTGAAAATGCTCCTGCTTTTATTAAACTTTCTATGCACTTTTTATTTACCCCTTCTTCTGAAATTCTTTCACAAAAATCAGCAAAGTTTTTATATTCTCCATTTTTTTCTCTTTCTTTTACTATATTATTTACAGGTTGTATTCCAACATTTTTAATACTTCCGCAGTCCAAATCTTATCTTACCAAGCCTCTGCATATTGACGCTGTAACTCGTTTCACTTCGAACAGCCTCAACATTTTCTACTGTGAATTTTGTACTACTTTTATTAATATCTGGTTTTAAAATTTCTATTCCTAAAGTTTTACATTCATCAATATATTGTGGTATTTTATCTAAATTTCCTAAATAACTATTTAATGTTGCCGCCATAAATTCTGCAGGATAATATGCTTTTAAATAAGCTGTTCTGTATGCTACTACAGCATAACATGCAGCATGTGATTTGTTAAATGCATATTTTGCAAATTCAGCCATTTCGTCAAATATTTTGTTAGCTGATTTCTCATCTATTCCATTTCTCACACATCCTGGAACTACTATGTTACCATTTTCATCTACTTGTCCATGAATAAATATTTCTCTTTCTTTTGCCATAACATCTAGTTTCTTTTTACCCATAGCACGTCTTACTAAATCAGCTCTTCCGAAGCGAATATCCTGCTAAGTCACGTACTATTTGCATAACTTGTTCTTGGTATACCATACAACCATAAGTAACATTCAAAATTGGCTCTAAACTTGGATGTGTATACTCGTTATGTCCTGGATGTAATTTTCCTTTTATATATCTTGGGATTTGATCCATTGGGCCTGGTCTATACAAGGAAACACCAGCAATTAAATCTTCTAAGCAATCTGGCTTTAATTCTTTCATAAAGTTTGTCATACCCTGAGATTCAAATTGGAATATTCCACATGACTTTCCTTCTTGCCATAATTTATATACTTTAGGATCAGCCATTTCCTTATCAAATTCTACATCTATTCCCCTATTTTCTTTAACTAGATTAATAGTATCTTGTATAACTGTTAAAGTTCTTAAACCTAGAAAGTCCATTTTTAATAATCCTAATTCTTCTAGAGTTGTCATTATATATTGTGTTGATATTTGATTATCACGAACATACAAAGGAACATAAGTATCTACTGGCTCTTTTGTTATGACTATTCCACATGCATGAGTTGATGCTTGTCTTGGCATACCTTCTAATCCCATAGCTATGTCTAAAACCTTTTTTACAGTTTCATCTGTGTCATATCTTTCTTTTAATTCTTTGTTTTGTTCTAATGCTTTTTTTATTGTTATATGTAATTCATTTGGTATCATTTTAGCTAGTGAGTCCGCTTCTGCATAAGGTACATCTAATACCCTTGCAACGTCACGTATTACCATTTTTGCAGCCATAGTTCCAAAAGTTATAATCTGTGATACATGATCATGTCCATATTTTCTTGATACATAGTCTATAACATCTTGTCTATGTTCATAACAAAAGTCAACGTCAAAGTCAGGCATACTAATTCTTTCAGGGTTTAAAAACCTCTCAAACAGTAATCCATATTTTATTGGATCTATATCTGTTATTTCTATAGCATATGCAATAATAGAGCCTGCACCAGAACCACGTCCTGGCCCTACTGGTATATTATGTGTTTTTGCATAATGAATAAAATCCCAAACAATTAAGAAATAATCTACGTATCCCATTTTCTTTATAACACCTAGTTCATATTCTGCTCTATCTAGTACTTCTTTTGATGGATTATTACCATATCTATTTTTTATTCCATCATCACATAACTTTTTAAAATAATCATAATGAGTTGGGAACTCTTCTGGTACATCATAATTAGGTAATATTGTATGTCCAAATTCAAATTCGACATTACATTCTTCAGCTATTTTAACTGTATTTTCTATTGCATCTGGAAATGCTTTAAAATACTCTATCATCTCTTCTGGAGATTTTACATATAACTCATCTGTATCAAATCTCATTCTGTCTACATCGCTCATTCTTTTTCCTGTTTGAATACAAAGTAGTACTTCATGATTATATGCATCTTCTCTTTTTAAATAATGTGCATCATTTGTTGCAACAAGTGGAATATCTAATTTTCTAGCTAATGCAACTAATTTTTGATTTGCTAAAACCTGCTCTTTAATTCCATTATTTTGTATCTCTATATAATAATCTCTTCCAAATACATTTTTATGCCATAAAGCAATTTCTTCTGCTTTTTCATTTTGTCCATTTAACAATGCTTGATTTACTGCACCTGCTAAGCAAGCACTTAAGCAGATTAAACCTTCTGAATATTTTTCTAATACTTCTAAATCAATACGAGGCTTGTAATAATAACCTTCAGTAAATCCAATTGATACTAATTTACTTAAATTTTTATATCCTTGATTATTTTTTGCAAGTAAAATTAAGTGATTATATTTATTATCAATACTGGGTTCCTTACTTAACCTAGAACGTGGTGCTACATACACTTCACAACCAATTATTGGTTTAACACCTTCAGCTTTACATGCTTTATAAAAATCAATTGCACCATACATAACCCCATGGTCAGTAAGAGCAATAGAATCCATTCCTAATTCTTTTGCTCTTTTAGGTAAATCTTTTATTCTATTTGCTCCATCTAATAAACTAAATTCACTATGTATGTGTAAATGAACAAATTTAGACATTGTTATCTCCTATGTTTCTAATCAATTTATAAAATTTGTTTACTACTTAAATCTATTATTAAATCTATATTATCATCTTTAGCAGCTTTATTTTTCCTAATCATTCCACATTTTTTACATTTAAAAATAATAACATATCCCTTTTTACTATCTATTTCTAGACTAACAGGTTCTAAATCTCCATGACATTCTTCTGCTCTATCACCTGGATTTTTATCTACATGTTTCGAATGTAAACAATATGGGCAATGATTTCTACATGAATACTGTAGTTTTTGAACTTTTTTTCCACAATTATCACATATGAATTCTTCATCTATTTCTGTAAATTTACTATCTTCTAACATAATATATGTTATTCCTTCTCTATCTTATTTTAACCTTACCTATATCAATATCTTCTTGATTATAATTTTCAATATAATCTAATATTTCGTCTATATCAGTACAAACTTTACATAATTGTGCGCAATCATCTGTAATAAATTTTTGTTCAACCATTTTTTGTAATGCCATTGCAAATTCGTCATAAAAACCATTTATATCAAATATTACCATAGGTTTATTATGTCTTCCTAATTGTTTTAATGTAAGTGCTTGGAAAAATTCATCAAAAGTTCCAATTCCTCCTGGTGTAATAATAAAAGCATTTGCTGTATATTCTAAAAATTGCTTTCTTTCACTCATTGTCTCTGTAAAAATATATTCTGTACATTTGTCATAACTTATTTCTGCACCAGCATCTTGAAAAAATTTAGGTATTACTCCAACAGTCACTCCATTTTCTTCTGTTACCCCTCTTGCAACTGCACCCATCATTCCATTATTTCCGCCTCCAAAAACTAATCTATGACCTCTTTTAGCTATTCTTCTTCCTAATTCTTCTCCTGCTTCTATATAACTTTTATCAATTAAGCTACTTGCAGCTCCATATACACATATAAACATAATTTTTTTCTTCCTTTCTTCTATGTTAAAAATCTTTTTTTATTATATTCACAACAATAAAAATTATAACAATATTTTTTTCTTCTTGCAATACTTTTTGAATATCCTAAAATTGTATTCTTTTTTCAACCCATTTTTCTATTTCATCAATTTTTACTCTTACTTGCTCCATTGTATCTCTATCACGAATTGTTACAGATTCATCTTCTAATGTATCAAAATCAACAGTTACACAGTAAGGTGTTCCTATTTCATCTTCTCTTCTATAACGTTTTCCGATGCTTCCCGCTTCATCATAATCACACATAAATTTTTTAGATAATTTATCATATACTTCATTTGCTTTATCTGATAGTTTCTTAGAAAGTGGAAGTATTGCTAATTTATATGGAGCTAAAGCTGGATGTAAATGTAATACTGTTCTTGTATCCCCTTCTGCAATTTCTTGTTCTTCATAAGCGTTACAAAGAAATGCTAAAACTACTCTATCTGCTCCTAATGATGGTTCAATAACATATGGTACATATTTTTTATTTGTTTCAGGGTCTTGGTATGACAAATCTTGTTTTGAATGATTCATATGCTTAGTTAAATCATAATCTGTTCTATCAGCAATTCCCCATAATTCTCCCCATCCAAATGGGAATTTAAATTCTATATCTGTTGTAGCTTTACTATAAAATACTAGTTCTTCTGGTGAATGGTCTCTTAATCTTATATTATCTTTTTTCATTCCTAAAGATAATAACCAATTTTCACAATAATCTTTCCAATATTTGTGCCATTCTAAGTCTGTTCCTGGCTTACAGAAAAATTCTAGTTCCATTTGTTCAAACTCACGTGTTCTAAATGTAAAGTTTCCAGGTGTAATCTCATTTCTAAAAGCTTTACCAATTTGAGCTATTCCCATCGGAATCTTCTTTCTTGAAGTTCTAAGTACACTTTTAAAATCTACAAATATACCTTGTGCTGTTTCTGGTCTTAAATATATTTCACTTGTAGTATCTTCTGTTACTCCTTGGAATGTTTTAAACATTAAATTAAATTTTCTAATTCCTGTAAAATTAGTTTTGCCACAGCTTGGACATGGTATTTTATTTTCTATAATAAAATTTGTTAATTCTTCATCTGTCATTCCATCTGCTATCATATCATTTCCATTTTCATGTGCCCATTCTTCAATTAATTTATCTGCTCTGTGTCTTGTTTTACATTCTTTACAATCAATTAATGGATCTGAGAAACCTCCAACATGACCTGAAGCTACCCAAGTTTCTGGGTTCATTAAAATTGCTGCATCTAATCCAACAATATTTTTTTGCTCTTGAATAAATTTTTTTCTCCAAGCATTTTTAACATTATTTTTAATTTCATTTCCAAGTGGTCCATAGTCCCATGTATTTGCTAATCCTCCATAAATTTCTGATCCGGGATAAATGATTCCCCTATTTTTACATAATGCCACTAATGTGTCCATTGATTTTAACATAATAACTCTCATTCCTTCCTTTATGTACTATCCTTTTATTTTCGTATATTGTATAATCGCTAATAAAAAAAGTCAATGTTTTTATAAAAAAATATTGCCATTTTTCTCTTTTTATGCTAATATTATATTTGTGTTCAACATTTAGGGGTATAGTGTCAATGGTAGCACATCGGTCTCCAAAACCGCCTGTGAGGGTTCGAGTCCTTCTACCCCTGCCATAAAACACTTAAACTTTAGTTTTAAGTGTTTTATATTTTTTACTATTTTTCATTTATTTCCAGGAGGTGATTTTATTCAAAAAATTTTTAATTTCTTTATATTTTTTTTAATCCTAATTACAATTTTTATCTCCGTATTTTTTATTCCAACTATGAGTGATTTTTCACATTCTAAATCCTTAGACTATGAAATAATTGATTTTAATCCAGATGGTTTTGTTTGGCCTATTCCTGGTTATACTCAAATAAGTTCTTATTTTGGTAAACGTGTATCTCCCACAAGTCGGTGCATCTTCTTCACATTCTGGAATAGATATCCCTGCTCCACAAGGCACTAAATTTATCGCTGTTGCTGATGGTGAAATTACTTTTTGTCAATTCTTAGGTGCAGGTGGATTTACAATCACTTTGTCTTTTGACAATTATAAAGTAAGCTATTGTCACTGTGACCCTAATTTTATAGTTAAAGTAGGTGATACAATTAAACAAGGACAAGTCATTCGGATATGTTGGTCCAAGAAATGTATATGGTGTACCTCGGAAATCAATATCATGATTATAATGGAATTCCAACAAATGGAGCTACAACTGGTTGTCATTTACATTTAGGTATTCGTATTGATGAAAAATATGTAAATCCTTTAAATTATTTTTAACAAAAAACTCTTATTATTGTCTTTATCTACACAAAAAACTCATAAAATTGATTTTAATTAAATCAATTTCATGAGTTTTTTTACATATCATCTTCTTCATCAGTTCCGCATCCATGACATCCATGGCAATTTCCTTGACAATCATTATTATCTGGTTGGTCATCAACATCTCCAGACCAATCTAATTCAATAATATTTCTACAATCTGGGCATTCAATTTCTTTTTTATTTTCATCCATATCAATCATAAATTCTGAATTGCAATATGGACAAACAATTTCAAAGTCATATCCATCATCTGTATAAATATCTTTTTCAAAATTATCAATAACTTTTTGCATTTTAGACATTTTTTCTTCTATTTTGTCTTGTTCTTCTTCTAATCTTTTTAATTCACTTGCTTTATAATCTGCTATATATTCTAATTTATCTAATACTACATCAAGAAAACTTGCAAATCTAATTTTAATATATTCCAAGTCATCTTTATTTTTTATATTTTTTTCTATGTCGTCTAAAAAACCTTTATATTCGTTTTTTAAATCATTCATGTAATTATTTCACCTTTCTACACTCTTTCCATGTATTCACATGTTCTTGTGTCTATTCTTAATATATCACCAATGTTTACGAATAATGGAACTTGTATTTCTAAACCTGTTTCTAGTTTTGCTGGTTTTCCTGAAGTTGTTGTTGTATTCCCACTAAATCCTGGTTCAGTATATGTAACTTCTAATTCAACAAATGTTGGTGGTTCAACTGCAAATGTGTTTCCTTTATATGAAAGAATAGTAACTTCCATATTTTCTTTTAAATATTTTAAACAATCTCCTAATTGATCTTCATTTAATGGAATTTGGTCATATGTTTCATTGTCCATAAAATAATACAAACCTCCATCATTATATAAGTATTGCATTATCTTCTTTTCTATTTCTGCTGCTGGAAATTTATCTGATGGATTAAAAGTTTTTTCTAATGTTGCTCCTGTTATTACATTTTTAAGTTTTGTTCTTACAAATGCTGAACCCTTTCCTGGTTTTACATGTTGAAATTCTACAACTCTAAATACATTTCCTTCCATTTCAAATGTTGTTCCATTTCTAAAATCTCCTGCTGAATATACTGATGCCATAATAATTTCTCCTTTCAAATTTCATATAATTTTCTCTTTTTATTAAAACTGTTTACTATTTTATCATAAAATCTTTGAAAAATCAAGTGTTTGCAGCTATTGAAGTTAAAACTTAAATTATAATATGATTTTTCTCAGATTTAGTTAAACTTATACATCCAAATTTTGTAATTTGAACCGTATCTTCTATTCTTATCCCAAATTTTCCTGGTATATAAATTCCTGGCTCATCTGTTACTACCATATTTTCTTTTAATTGAGCATCACTTCTATAACTTACATATGGTGCTTCATGAATATCTAATCCTACCCCATGTCCTAAGCTATGAATTAAATCATATCCATTTAATTTAAAATCATTTTCTACCATTTTAGTTAATAATCTTGTACTTACACCATCTTTCATTTGTTCTATTGTCTGTACTTGATTTTTTAAAACTAAATCATATACTTTTTTCACTTCTTCTGGAATACTTCCCACAAAAATTGTTCTTGTCATATCTGAGCAATATCCATTAACTTTGCATCCCATATCAATCGTTATTATATCATTTTCTTCAATCTTTCTATTTGTAGGAATAGCATGTGGTTTCGAACTATTCTCTCCAGATGCAACTATAGTATCAAAAGCTAAGCCATCTGTCCTTCTTTTATAATATTCATCTATTTCATCTGCAATTTGCTTTTCAGTCATACCAGGTCTTATATATGTTAATAAATAATTAAAGCAATTATCTGTAATTTCACATGCTTTTTGTATATTTCCTACTTCTTCTTCATCTTTTATCATTCTTTGCTTTTCTATTATATGTTCTGTTTCTACCAGATTATTAATTTTGTATTTTCTAATTAATTCCTTATATTTAGCATATGTAACATAATTTTCTTCAAAGCCTACATTTTCACAAAACATGAAGAAATTCTCATAGTCATCTTGTGATAAATCACTAATATTATATACTATAATTTCATCAAATAATGTTAAGATGCTATGAACATGTTCTACATATCTTCCATCTGTAATATATATATTATCTTTTCTAGTAAGTAAAAGAATACCTTCAGCATCTATATTTGTTAAATATTTTATATTTGTTGGATTTGAAATTATAAGTCCTTGTAAATCTAAACTTGCCATTGTATTTCTTAACCACTGCAATTTAGAATTCATATCTATTTCATTCCTTTCGTATTTATATCGATTTTTATTTTAACCTATCCTTTATACATACCTAAAGTAAACACTTGCATAAGCAATGCTTTCATATGTTCAAATGGAACAAACATACTTATAAATGTAGCAATTACTATAAATGGTCCAAATGGTATATATTCATCAGATTTTTTAATTTTAGTTGCGAGTAACACTATACTTAATATTGCACCTATTAAAAATGAAACTAATGTAATTATTATTATGTTAGATAATCCAAAAAACAATCCTAGTGCTCCCATTAGTTTAACATCACCAAATCCCATAGCTTCCTTTCCATAAACTAATCCTCCAACTAGAGTTATAAGCAAGAAGATTCCACCTCCTGCTAGCATTCCTAAAAACATATTTATTGAAATTGCAATATCTGATAATCCATATAAGAATGTAAAAATAATTCCTATTTCAAATATTACTAGATTCAATCTGTTTGGTATTATTTGTAGTCTGTAATCTATTACAAAGGCAGATAATAAAAGCGGTGTTAAAATTGCATATTTAATTAGATCCAAATTAGCAACAATTGTATCTTTTATTCCAAATTTGTACACAAGTCCAATATAAATTATAGATGTTATTAACATCAATATGTAATGTGGTTTAAAATTTATTTTATGTTCTATAAAAAAATCCTTTGAAAATACTTTTTTCTCATCTGGTAGTCTATCATTTAACCATCCAACAATTTCTCCTACTATAAAACCTAATAACAGTGCTATTACATAATATATTATATATACGTCGTTAATATACATGCTCTATTTCTCCTTCTTTTGTTTTTCTATATATCTATTTTTTATAACATTTTCTATTGGTCTTTTCCATGCAGTATACCAATAATCCTTTGAAGTTACTGGATCTACTAGTATTGTATACATTTTACATCTGTTACCTCCAATAATATCAGTAAAAATTTGATCCCCTACAACACCTATATTTTCATTTTTTTCTTTTAATTGATTTTGTACGCTTAAAAAACCTGATTTAGATGGTTTTTTTGCAAACATTTGATATGGTAAATCTAATATTTTTGCAACTTTTTCAACTTTTTCTTTATGGTTTGTATTAGATAATATATATAATTTTATTCCATCTTCTTTTAGATTTCTTACCCATTGTTTTACTTGAATTGATATATTTTTATAATAATCTATTAACGTATTATCTACATCTAATATCAAAGCTTTTATTTTATTTTTCTTTAAAAAATCTGTTGTAATTTTATCTACACTTTTAAAATATGAGTTTGGGTAAATAAGCATGTTTTCCTCCATGATATAAAATATATCAATATATTATCAATTTGAAGTCCTTTTGTCAAGCAGAATTTAGCATTCCTAACATATTTAAAAAGATTATAATTTACATTTTTTTTATTTTTAAGACCTTTCACATGAATAATTCTTGATAAGTATTGACACTGCTTATTTTTTTTAAGATTTTCTATTTTTTTATTAGTTTACAAATAAAAAATCCGTCTGTATTTTCATTTTGATAAACTTGTAAAAATTTATTATCAATAAGATATTTTTTAAAGAAACTGTTAGCTTCACTTTCATATTTTGATATTTCAATTTCTTTAATCTCAAAATTATCATTTACTTCTAGAAATTTTAAAATAATTTCTTTGTTTTCGCTATCTAATATACTACAAGTTGAATATACTAATTCTCCACCCTGTTTTAAATATTTTGAACATGTATTTAAAATATCATATTGAGTTTTAGATATATTTTTAATATCATCTTTTGTTCTCTGCCACTTTATATCAGGCTTTCTTTTTAATACCCCTAGCCCCAGACAAGGAACATCTAATAGAATTTTATCAAAATTTTCTAAATATTCTTCATTATATTTAGTTGCATCATTGACTTTAGTTTTTATTATATTTATTCCCAATCTTTTCGCATTTTCCTCAACAAGCTTTATTCTACTTTCATGTAGATCCCAAGCGTCAATCTCGCCAGCATTATCCACAATTTGCGCAATATATGTGGTTTTTCCTCCTGGACTACTACATGCATCTAATATTTTATCATCTTTTTTAGGATTTAAAATTAACGCTGTTAAACCTGCAGCTTCATCTTGAACCGTAAACAAACCTTCTTTAAACTCTTTTAGACTTTCTAAATTTTTAACTTTTTCTAAAATCAAAAAGTCTTGTAAAATTCCATCTTTTACAATTATTGGCTTTTCTAATAAATATTTTTTAATTTCTGTCTTTTTTGTTTTTAATGTATTAACTCTTATAGAAACTTTTGGTCTTATATTAGAATTTTTACAAATTTCTTCTATTTTATTTATTTTCATCCCTTCTTGTTTTAATTCTGTAATAATCCACTTTGGAATAGAATATACCTTACTAATCCTTTCCTCTTTATTTTGAATATATAATAATTCTTCATAATCCTGTTTAGTCACTTTCCTTAAAATAGCATTTACAAATCCAGAACTACTTTTATGTCCATATCTTTTTGATAAATTTACACCTTCATTCACAGCTGCTGATTTAGGTATTTTATCCAAAAAAATAATTTGATAAATTGACATTCTTAAAATATTAAAAATCCATGGTGAAATCTTTTTTGTTTTAATTTTTGAATATTTTTTTATAATTGTATCCAAAGTTAATCTCCATGTTGTTACACCATATACTATTTCAGATATTAATCCTATATCTTTTTCATTTAAACTATTTTTATTTTGCTTTATCATTTCATCTAAAACTATATTTGAATATGCTTTATCTACATCTATTTTATACAATGTTTTTAAAGCTATTTCTCTTACTTTATCTATCATCACTTTCCTCCTTTGAAACATATGGGGACAGTCACCTTTTGTTTCACTTTTGTCGAAATTTGTCTGTATAGTTAATTGTATACCATATTTTTGTATTACTTAATCAACCTCAAAAAGATTATATATTTTTTTCTTTATATTTTCTACTATTTTTGTATATTTTTTCTTATTTACGGAAAGAATATTTATAAAAGTTATTCTGGAGGTTTAATATGGATATAAAAAAACATTTAATTATAACTGGAAACTCAACAATTTCATGGAAAGATGCAATTGTTAAAGCAATTGAAGAAGCATCGAGGACAATTGATTATTTATCTGAAGTAAAAGTTTTAGAACAAAGAGCAAGTATTGATGGAAATAAAATTTCTGAATATTTTGTGGATTTAGACTTAAGTTTTATAGTTGATTTAAATCGTAAAGAAAGTTAAATATCAAATTTATTCAATTGTTTTTAAAATTAAGTTATAAATATAAATATAAATGGAAGGAAAATTTTATTATGAATCCGATAGAATCGCAAAAAAAATATCAGGAATATGTTAATAAAAAATCACCCAATTCACCTATTATAAAAAATTGTTTTAACGCATTCTGGGTTGGTGGATTAATTTGTACAATTGGACAAATCATTTTAAATATATGTAAAGAACGTGGTCTAGATACTCAAATTTCAGGTACTATAGTATCCATTATATTAATTGGTATTTCTGCATTTTTAACAGGATTAAATTTGTTTAATAAAATAGGGAAATTTGCAGGTGCACGGTTCTTTAGTTCCTATTACAGGTTTTGCTAATTCGATTGTATCTCCTGCTATGGAGTATAAATCTGAAGGATATGTAATGGGTGTAGGTGGAAAAATGTTTACTGTTGCAGGACCTGTTCTTGTTTTTGGTATTTCTACCTCGATCATTGTAGGAATTATTTATTTGATTGTTAATACTCAATCAATTACTTTAGTTTAAATTTATGAATAATTGTTACATTTCAGTATATTAACATATTATAAGTCCGCTCAAGTGATAGCTTATAAAAATTTTGCAATGATCTGTGGGTGATCGTTCAATTATTTCCAAAAGTTTGAAAAACTTTTGCTGAAATACTTAGAATGGGGCGAATGTAAAAATTTTTTTAAACTATCACGGTTAAGCAGGACAACAAAATTTTAACTGCTGAAATGTAACTATTATTAACTATTTATTGGAGATGATTTTTTGAAAAAAATAGGTAAACAAACTATTAAATTTGATACTCCTCCTACTATTACAGAATGTAGTAGTATAGTAGGTCCTAAAGAATCTAATGGACCTCTTTCTAAATACTTTGACAAAACTCTTGAAGACGAATTCTGGGGAGAAAAAACTTGGGAAAAAGCAGAAAGTAAAATTATCAAGGAAAATGTCAATTTAGTTTTATCTAAAGCAGGTATTGCAACTAGTGAAATAGATTGTGTATTTGCCGGAGATTTACTTAATCAGTGTATTTCTTCAAGTTTTGGATTAAGGGATGAAAATATACCTTTTTTCGGTGTTTTTGGTGCTTGTTCGACTTTTGTTGAATCTATGAGTTTAGGCGCAATCGCAGTTGAAGGATTTGCAAATAATGTCTTATGCGCTACATCTAGCCATTTTTGTAGCGCTGAAAAGCAATTTAGATTTCCTTTGGAGCTAGGAAATCAAAGACCTCCAACTAGTCAATGGACAGTAACCGGTTCAGGAGCTACTATTTTGTCTAAAAATGGAAATGGACCTTATATTACACATATCACTCCTGGAAAAATTGTTGATATGGGTATAAAAGATGCAAATAATATGGGAGCTGCTATGGCACCTGCATTTTGTGATACATTAATAACTCACTTTTTAGATACTGGAAGAAATCCAAATTATTATGACGCAATTATTAGTGGAGATTTAGGTCATATTGGAAAAGAAATTGCTATTGATATAGCCAAATCAAAAGGATATAATATTAAATCTAACTATAATGATTGCGGAGTTTTAATTTTTGATAAAGACGCTCAAGACACCCATTCAGGTGGAAGTGGTTGTGCATGCTGTGGTTCTGTATTTTCAGGATATTTCTTTAAACAATTAAGACTAAAAAGAATAAAGAAATTGTTATTAATTGCAACAGGTGCTTTAATGAATTCAACAAGTTCACAACAAGGTGAGTCTATTCCAGGTATTGCACATGCTATAAGTATAGAAATTTGAAATTAAAAATATAGATCTTTTGAATTATGAAAGGATTGAAAAAAATGAATATTAATTGGTCAAACGTTTTTGATTGGATAATGATTTTTAAATGCTTTGTTACAGGAGGGGTTATTTGCATAATTGGACAAATTTTGATTGATAAAACTAAACTGACACCTGCAAGAATATTAGTAACTTTTGTAACATCTGGAGTTATATTAGGAGGTCTTGGTATATATAAATATTTAGTAGATTTTGCAGGCGCTGGAGCTACTGTTCCTCTTACTGGTTTTGGATATAATTTAGCAAAAGGAGCAATTGAAGAAGTTAATAGAAATGGG
This sequence comes from Clostridia bacterium, assembly GCA_036307105.1. Lineage (GTDB taxonomy): Bacteria > Bacillota > Clostridia > TANB77 > CAG-508 > CAG-269. Next base: position 19,476 of record JAXJYD010000048.1, read on the forward strand.
CTAATCGGTGCATTTGTGGGAGGTGTTCAGTCTTCTGCAGGTGGAATTGCTGCAGCAGTATTCTTTGGATATATAGCTTCTCTTATTTCAAAACCTAAAATGAAAAAGCAATAAGATATTATTTTTCTTTATTTTGTCTCTACTATCATTAAACAGATAATATCTTTATTATTTTAAATAATTATAAATATTTTTTATTTAAAGAATTATAGTTGATAAGTCTGGCGGGTGTTCTAAAAACTAAATAAAAACAAATCTGCTCAATTAGTTCGAACAGATTCGTTACTGGCTCCTCTTGTTGGACTCGAACCAACGACCTATCGGTTAACAGCCGAGCGCTCTACCAACTGAGCTAAAGAGGAATATATATAAAACTGGCAACAACCTATCTTTCCAGCAGGGTAACCCGCAAGTATTTTCAGCACATTTAGGCTTGACTTCTGTGTTCGGAATGGGAACAGGTATTACCCTAAATGTCATCATCACCAGAAAATTAATAACTTATTTTTCGTACTTTTGTATTATACAATAATATATATAATAATGCAAGTACTTTTTATTATTTTTTCCAATTTATTTAAATTTATTCTTAAGCACACTCAAAAATACATAGATGAATTTTTAGGTTTAGTTTTAGTCGATTGATTCTCTTTTTTTTAAATTGTGGTTAAGCCCTCGATTTATTAGTATTGGTCAGCTTAATGTATTACTACACTTACACCTCCAACCTATCTCCACATAGTCTTTATGGAATCTTACTACCTTACGGTATGGGATATCTTATCTTGGGGTGGGCTTC
>JAXJYD010000049.1:0-8248 GCA_036307105.1 Clostridia bacterium
AAAACTAGCTATCAGAAGCTAGTTTTTGATAAGACATTTTTATTTGCAAACTACTTAGCATTCATATTAAATGTTAAAAATTGAGACATTTTTATTTGCAAATGAACAAAAAAAATGAGACATTTTCACTTGCCAGTCACACTTTTTTAGAAAAAGTCAATAAAAATATTTACTTTTACAATATGTTGATGTATAATTTCAAAAGATGCTTCCATAGCTCAGTAGGTAGAGTGCAGCCTTGGTAAGGCTGAGGTCACGGGTTCAATTCCCGTTGGAAGCCCCAAAATATATTTCAAAGAGTTAGAATCAAACGATTCTAACTCTTTGTTTTAGCTAATATTAATTCTCCATGATATTCTTACTTGCTTTTTTTCTAATCCTTTGTATTGCATTGTCTACAGATTTAACAGGTGAATCTAATCTTTTAGCAATAGTAACATAGCTTTCACCTTTTAAATATCTATCTAAAACTTGTTTTTCAAATTTACTTAAATTTTTATTTATAGCTTCTTCTACTTCACTATAATATTCTTTTTTCATAATTGTTTCAAGTGGATCTTCAGCTGTTTTATTGTTAAATGTATCAATTAATTCTACACTATCATCTTCATTATTATCATATGCAGCAGTATTTAAAGATAAATATGTATTTAGAGGCATATGTTTTTGCCTATTTGAACTTTTAATTGCAGTTATTAATTGTCTTTCTATACAAATGTTTGCAAAGGATTTAAATGAATTTTGTTTATCTTTATTAAAACTCTGAATTGCTTTAAATAAACCAATCATACCTTCTTGCAAAATATCTTCTTTTTCTGCTCCAATCATAAAATATTTGCTAACTTTTATATTAACCAAATTTTTATACTTTTCTAGTAAATATGACAAAGCATCTTTGTCTCCAGATTTTATTTGAGATATTATTTCCTCGTCTTTTAAATTACCATATTTGTCTGTTGTAAAAAATACATTTTCTTTATGCATCTGTCAAAATACCTCCAAAAGTGCTTTTTTTGTATTATATATTTGAAAATTTTATATGTCAAGTGTTTTTTATTCTATTATAACGACAAGAAACATATTGCAGTTATAATTCACTACTAAAAATATACAATAATAAGGGTAGCGCGAGGAAGCATGTATATTTTTTTACGAGCAGTTATGGGTGGGGACCGACAAGCTTACAGTCTACATTAAAATTGAGCGAGATGCGAAAATTTTAATTGTAGACTGTGCGAAGTTGGGGCGGCGCAGTAAAAAAATATACATACTTCCGGAAGCGTATTCTATTGAGTGGTGAATTGTAACATATTTATTTATAAATATTATTTCAACTCTTTTGCAAACAACTCCCACACTCCATCACTTTCCATATCTTTTTGCCAAGCACCAACTCCTGCTAATTTTTTATCTTTAACTAATGAAAGTTTTGCTTTTAATGATTTTAAATCCTCAATCCATATTTGTTTTTTGTTAGACCCATCATTATATTCAACATAATTTTGTTTTAATTTATCATCCCATTTCCTTTCTACATCATTTGGAATAACTTTATCAATATCTTTCATTGCTACAGTATTTTTACTAGTTATTTTACCTGAAATATCACTTGTCCATACTCTTGTATACAAAGGTAAAGCAAGTATAATTTTTTCAGACTTAATTTCTTCTGTGTTTAAAAATTTATTTAAATTTAGTTCTATCCAATCATATCCTGCATTTGTTCCTGGTTTATTGCTATATGCTCCATACTCATCATAAGCCATAAACACAATATAATCTGCCACATGTCCTATAACATTTCTATCAAAGCACATAGACCATGTTTCTCCACCATCTGGAGCTGTTACATCAACAGATGTTACAAGTCCAATTTCTTTTAGTCTAGGTGTTAATTCTATAATAAATCTAGAAAACATTTCTTTATCTTCTTGTTTCATATTTTCAAAGTCTATATTAATTCCATCTAATCTATATTTTACACATTTATTTACTATATCTTCTATTAACTTTTGTCTTTTATCGTAACTATTAACAATTTTAGATGTTATTGCTAAGCTTTGTGTTGCAACTTCTGCATTTGAAATAATAGGCCATACTTTATATCCATTATTATGTGCCCATTTAATATATTGTTCTCCTTTGTTTCCTATGTTTTCTTTTAAATTACCATTTTTATCAAGATAGAAAAATGAAGGAGAAACAACATTTATACCTTCTATTTTATTTCCGCTTCTATCAGGTGCTGACGCATACTCTGAATAATAGTCCCAAACTAAATTTACCTTTCCATCAATTTGTATTTCTTCTTCCATAGCTTGTCTAACAGTAAACTCATTATCTAATTTACTAGACTTTATATACCCTAATTTACCATTCTGTGTTCTTACTTTTGTAAATCCGTCTTTAGAAGAGACAACAATAACCGTGTCACCTTTTTTTACTCTATCAGTTGTTATTGAAATAAAATCTGTTGTAGATTTTATAGATGAATCTGAATTTACTATTGCCTTTTTTTGTTCTCTTTCTAAAGAGTCCATAGTTATTACTTTAGTTTTTTCTATGTTGTCTATCTCAACATTATATACATCTTTCATTTCTGAAATAGGTAAATATATTTTGTTGTCTTTTTTTATTGCATGTGCATATATTTTTTGTTCTGAACCGTTTATTGTAATTTGATTTTTTTCAAAACCAATTGCTGCACTTTTCTTTTCATATGTTGTTATTATTTGGTTTGTATCTTTATCTTCATAAATATATTTATCAAAGAAATTTGCTATATCATCTTTTGATAAATATATTATATTATCTTCAATTAATATTTCATGTTTTAGGTTTCCTGTTATATTGTTGTTATTTATTATTAAATTTGTTGTTTTATTATTATCTAGTATTATAAACTCATTTGCAATCATTCCTATTACTGTAATTGCAATTATAATTACTATTGTCAAAAATATTCTTGTGATTTTTTTCTTCTTCTTTTCTATTTGTTCTGATGTCATAACCTTTCTATTTGTTTTTCTATTGACTTCTCTTTTTCTTCTTTTATTACTCCTCATATGTTTATTCCCTTCTAATTTTATTTTGTATATTTACTTTTTTACTATATCATAAAAAAAGTTTCTCGAAAAGAGTTTTCGAGAAACTTTCATAATTTATTTTAATATCCTAATTGTATTCAAAATTGTAATCAATGTTGTTCCTACATCTGCAAAAACCGCTTCCCACATATCTGTTATTCCAAACACACTAAGTATTAAAATCAATATCTTTATTCCAATTGAAAAAATTAAGTTTTCTTTTATTATCCTATTTGTTTTTTTAGATATTTTTATTGCTTCTATTATCTTTTCTAATTCGTCTGTCATAATAACAATATCTGATGCCTCTATTGCAGAATTTGAACCTATTCCTCCCATAGAGATTCCGATGTCAACTCTTGCTAAAACTGGACTGTCATTTATTCCATCTCCTACATACGCAACCTTTTTGCCTGAATTATTTTGTTCTAAAACTTTTTCAAGTTCTTTATATTTATCTTGTGGAAGCATATTAGATTTAACCTCATCTATTCCTACTTTATTTGCAATTACTTTTGCAATATCTTCTGTATCTCCAGTAAACATTTTTGTTTTAATATTAAGTTCCTTTAATTTTTTTATTGTTGATTTTACATCTTCTTTAATCTCGTCTATTAATAATAAACTTGCTATTACTTGTTCTTCAATTTTTAGATATAAAACTGTTCCATATTCTGATTTTTCTTTTATTTTATGTTCTACAAAATCTGCTTTTCCAATTTTAATCTCTTTATCTTCGTATATGTACTTTATGCCTTTTCCAGGAATTTCTTCAAATTGTTTTACTTTACTTAAATCAATATCTTCCTTTTTTTCTTTTAAAATGGATTTAGCAATTGGATGGTTTGAAAAACTCTCACCCATTATAAAATAATTTAATATTTCTTCTTTGTTATAATTGACATCTAGTACATTTATTTTATCTACTTTAAAACTTCCTGTTGTAATTGTACCTGTTTTATCAAATATTATTTGTCCAATATCTTTTATTCCATCTAAATAGTCACTTCCTTTTATTAGTATTCCATTTTTAGATGATTTTCCTATACCACTAAAATAACTAAGTGGTACAGATATTGCAATTGAACATGGACATGAAATTACTAAAAATATAAGTGCTTTATATATACTTTCGCTATATGTAACATCTTTAATAACAAGTGGCATAAATACAGCAACAGTTGCTGCTAAAACAAGTACAATTGGAGTATAAATTTTAGCTGCTTTTGATACAAAATTTTCTGTTTTAGCCTTTTTATCTGTAGCATTTTCCACTAAATTAAGAATTTTACTTACAGTACTGTTTTCATAAGTCTTTGTTACTTTTATTTCTAAAAGTCCCTGTACGTTTATACTTCCTGATAATATTTCAGAATCCTTTTGAACTTTTATTAATTTACTTTCTCCTGTTAAGGCTGAATTATCAATCTCTCCTTCTCCTTTTATTACAATTCCATCTAGGGGCACCTTTTCTCCTGTTTTTACAACAATAATATCACCTATATTTATTTCCTCAGGATTAACTTGTTTTGTTTGTCCGGTTTACTTTTAGATTTGCATATTCTGGTTTGATATCCATTAAGTTTGAAATAGATTTTCGGGTTTTATTTATTGCTTTTGATTCCAAGATTTTACCTATCTCATATAAAGTTATAACCATTATACCTTCAAAAGTTTTTCCAACTAAACAAGCTCCAATTACAGATACTGTTATTAATATATTTTCATCTAATACTTTTCTTTTTATTTCTGAAGTTGCTTTTTTTAATGTTTTAGATAATAATACTAAAATACAAATAACTGTAGATATAATTTGCATAGTTCCTTGCAATTTTAATTTTAATCCCATTAAATAAATACCTATTCCTAATACTAATCTAAAAATATCTAAAAAATCTCTTTGCTCATTATCTTTATTTTTTTCATTAATATCTAAAACTTTAACTTCTGGCTCAACTTCTTTTATTATTTTAATAATTTCTTGCTTTGGATTTGATTTATCAGTTTTAAAAGATAGATTTAATGTAGAAAAATTTACATTTACATCTTCAAATCCATCTTCTTTAGCAATTCTATCTTCTATCTTTTTACCACATGCAGCACAGTCTAAATCTTTTAAAATATATCTACAACTCTTCAATGTGTTCACTACCCTTCTTTACAATTTGAGAAATATGTTCATCATCTAAACTGTAATATACTACTTTTCCTTCTTTTCTATATTTTACTAATTTAGATTGTTTTAAAATTCTTAATTGATGTGATATTGCAGATTGAGTTGTTTGTACTATGTTTGCTATATCACAAACACATAACTCATTTTCTAATAATGCAAATATTATTTTCATTCTTGTTGAGTCAGCAAATACTTTAAAAAATTCTGCTATATCATATATTAATCCGTCATCTGGCATTTTTTCTTTTACATCTTTTACAGTATCTTCATGAATTACTGTAATTTCACACATTTCTTGTTCCATAATCCTCCTCCGTTGTTTTATTTAATAATATTCATTATTTTTACATATGAGTATCTGCTCATATGTTTATTGTATTTCTTTTTATTAAATTTGTCAACTAATATTGTAACAATTATAAACAATACATAATTTATGTTTTTTAAAAATATTTCATTGAAATATTAAAAAGTTTACTATGTATTTTTTATACCTAGTAAACTTTTTATTTATTTATTTATTTTTTATAGTTCATATTATTCATATAAAATTTCTTTTCTGCTAGTTTATCCTGCACTCCTCTTAATGCTTCGCCAAATCTTTGGAAGTGTACTACTTCTCTTTGTCTTAAGTATCTTAACGGATCTAAGACATCTGGATTATCACGACATAAATCTATTAATTTTTCATAAGTTGCTCTGGCTTTTTGCTCCGCTGCTAAATCTTCTTGTAAATTAGCGATTGGGTCACCTTTACATGCAATATATGCTGCTGTAAATGGTACTCCTGCTGCAGATACTGGATATACATCAACGCCATGTGGTGTGTGTTTGTAAACTACCCTAAAAGGAAATATATATGTAACTACTTATTTTGTACAATTTATATAGGTGTAATAATTTTATTTTTTATAAATGGGATTATTACACCTTTTCACTTTAGCTCACTTCCTCTGGTTTCTACTTTGTTTAGCTAAAGTGAATTTAATAAAATTGCGCTAAGCAACTTTTTATTAAATAACCTAAAAAAGCTTTAGCTTTTTAGGTTTGGGTTGTAGGATTAACCCTGCCACACTTACACTTTTTGCCACTAGGCTAAAAAAGTGTTGTAGTGTGTTACAACACAATTGAAAAAAGAGAAAATATTAAAACCAGCATAGTGTTATTTGCTGTGTAAAAAAAAGGAGGAATACCTATATGAGTTATGCAATAATTAGAAATGCAAAATACAAAAGAGAGAATCTAAAAGGGATATATAGACACAATGAAAGAAAAAATAAAAACTATTCTAATAAAAATATAAATGAAGAATTATCATACCTTAATTATTCATTAAAAGACTGTACTCATTCGTATGAAAAAGAATTTGATTTACTTAAAGAAAAGTATAATTTAAAAGGACAAATAAAAACAGTAAACAATATTGCTTGTGAATACATTATTACTTCTGATAAAGAGTTTTTTGATAATATTGGAGAAGAAGAAACTAAAAGATATTTTGAAACTGCATATAAATTTGTTTGTGAATACAAAGATTTAGGAGAGCAGTATATTCTCTCTGCAAAAGTCCACATGGATGAAGAAAGTCCACATATGCATTTAGTTTTTATTCCAGTAGTTCATACAAAAGATAAAAAAGTTAATGATATTGATAAAATTGCTTGTAGTGAATTTTGGAAAGAAAAAGACAGCTATAGGCAACTACAAGATGCATTTTATAATTACATTGTATCAAATAATTTTGAATTAGAACGAGGAAATCCAAGTGAAAGAGTACATTTATCAGTTGAAGATTATAAACAAATTACAAATTTTGAAAATTCTAAAACTGTTCTTCAAGATATAAAGTTAGAATTACCTGATGTTCCAGATATAAAAAGTTTTGGAAAATTGATGAGAAATAGAGATGAGAGAATACAAGAATTAGTGATCAATCCTAAAGATAAAACGATAAAAGATTTACAAGAACAAAATTCATTATTAACTTTTACATTAGAAAGCCAAGTAAGAACAGTTGAAAGAGCTTTAAAATATGAAAAAGAGCGAAAATCAATTTTAACTGAAAATAGAGAATTAAAAGATAGAAGTGAAAATATGAAAAACGATTACTCTGTAAAACTTAAAGAGGAAACTAAAAAAATCGAAGATAAATATGAAAATAAAATTTATCATTTAGAAAGTAAAAATAATTATTTAAGAAAGATTATAAATTACATTGAAACTAACATTAGAAAAAGTCTTTATTTGGATTTCTAATAAATTGTCTGTATCTGAGGAAGATGAATTAATACGAAAATTTGAATTGGATACGGATACTTACATAGATCCAGATAAACAAATTGAATACGAAGAGGAATTGGAATATGATTTTGAAATATAACAGAGAATGCAGGTAGAAGAAGTATACCTCTACCCGCATTTTTTCAGATTTTGGTAGCCATATTTACAGTTAAGGATGACCTTCCGTTTCCAGTAAAGCATACTGCATAGAAATTGTATCCATCTTCCTCGCTCTCTCCAATTTCGTTAAATACATTTGCTACTTCCTGCATAACAGAATAGAATTCTTCTCTTGTAACATATTGAGAAAGATACTGGGATACTCTCCCATGTTCTAACAAGACAGAATTATCATTAGAAACAAACCTTTCTTCAACTGTTACACTATGAGAAGTTTTTGCAGGCCAGCAACCTTGAATAGACCATTCAAGTCTGCGCATTATCCAATAGAATAATTCATCCGTCTCCTGTTCCTTAGGACTACGCTCTGTGTTTAACCGATTTTTGTTTCTGTCGGTTAAGTTCTTGACTGCAAGTAAATAATTTTCATTTATCATAGCTGTTTTACCTTGTATAATATAATAAAGTTTAAAATTTAATATATTATACCTACCTTTCTCCATTAATTATTTTATTTTTATCTCTAAAAATTTTGGTTTAATGGTACCGTTATTTTATATTATTAATTTTAAATAATTAACATAAT
>JAXJYD010000050.1:0-2669 GCA_036307105.1 Clostridia bacterium
AAATTTTTTTATCACGGAATATTCCCTTAAAATAAAATTAATGTTACAATATATTTAAATTTAAAAGAGAAAATTCAATCCAAAAATATACGCAAAATTTATGGATAAAAATTTTGCCACGATTTACTTAACAGATACAAAAAGTCAAAATTTCTCATATTCTATTGAGAAAAAAATTATTTTATGATATAAATATAAATAGTAAAATTGTTGTTGAAGGATAAACAGAATAACAATAAAGTGACTAGATTTATTCATAGGCAAAAGAGAAGACTTTAATTTTATACGAGAAAGGTAAAATTATGGAAGAAGATTTATTAGAAAATGATGATTTAAAAAATGAAAAATTAGAAGCATTAAAACAATTTATAAAAATAGATTTAGATATAAAAAATGAACTTATGCAATTAGCTCCAGCTCCTACAGATGATTTTGACGAATCTACTAGAATTGCATATGTTGATAGAGTTTATGAGAGTTTAAAAGATTTTGAATATCAATTTCAATCCAGCCTAAAAGGTTTTAAAATGGGAAAAGATGTAGATGAAACAATAAAAAAGTTTTTTAGGAAGTTGAAGGAAAATCTTGCAATAGGAAGTTTTGGCAAAGGAACATGCCAAACTATTTTTCAAAGATTTTTTTCTGATATGTCTAAAAGTCTTATAGAAAATGTTAAAGAAAATTTTGTTGGATATACAGGATATGGTGAAGAAGGATTAAGTCAGTTAATAAATGAAGCAGGAACTATAAATGAACTATTGCACATATGCCATTCTTATATTATGAATAATGAAAGAATATTAAGTTCAATTACAGAATTAGGTGAAAAGAAGAATGATTTTGGTTATCCAATTAGATTATATGGAGAAAAATCTGAAATATCTGAAGATTTATTTGAAAAATTTCCTTTAGATTTAGATGTTGGATGGACAGATATAGTATCTATACAAGATCAAATATTAATGATGGTAAGAGATAGGGGGCATGCATTAACATTAGACATAGATACTTCCAAAGACAAAACATTTGTGAAGTATTTTATACCTAAAATATGTAATGAAGATATGGTTAGGGCATTACCTGGAGTTGATAAAAATAATCTATCAATAAATGGTGTATCAGGGAGGTTTGAATGTGATAAGCAGGAATTTGTAGATAAACTTTTTGGATTTATAGGAAAAGTTCCAATGGATAGTGATATGCAAACGATAAAAGATCACCAAGATGAATTTGTTGATACAGAGCCTATGGATTACGATAAACCAGATATTAAAACAGACAATGAAACCGAACCTTTTTTCTCGGTAGAAGATGTTAAAGAATTAACTATAAAAGAAGGAAAAGATGGAATAAAGCTCACAAAGATAAAAGCACTACAATATAGGATAAAAAGATTTTTTAGGAACCTAAAGAATAAAGCAAATGACGAAAAAGAGGTAAATAGAGATGAGAAATGAATTTGATAGTATAGCATGTGAAACTCTATGTATTTTAGAACATTGCGACAAATCATTTATAAATAGAATACCAGCTAAAATATTAAACAAATTGAAAAGCATAGAGAGCAATTCTTCTACAAATATAAAAATATATAAAAATAAAAAAATAGAAGAACAAGATATTTCCGAGGATACTAAAAATTTTATAGCACTACTATATTATAATTATGTGGCAAGCGTAGAAGAAAGAAAAGATATTTTAAGTATATGGATAAAAAATGATAATATCAATAATGAAGAAATAAGTACTATTAATTTATTTGAAACTAAAAAGGACATAGTTGAACCAAAAAAACTTGAAGAAGACGTTGATGACAATACAGGAATTGTAGTATATAAGGAAAATATATTTAAAAAATTATTGCAAAAAATAAAACATTTTTTTATAAATAAGAAATAACAAAAGCCATTCGTTTGAATGGCTTTTGCTATTGTTTAAAATCATTTCAAATTAGCTCTCATTCTAATAAGCTTAAAATGTCTAAAGTATACAATATTCATTAATTTCTCTAATTATATACTAAATTTTATATGTAAATTAATTCGTTAAATATAATTTCTTCTGCTGAATATTTATAAGTATTCATAAGTCCAGTCCATTTTAATGGATCAGTGTCTTTCAAATTTTCATCAATAGGATTTTTTTCTAACATTTGCTTCATCAGTATTTCAAGTTTTTTTTTAGACTGAATATCAATATTTATAATATGTTTTCTTAAAGTTCCTTCTACAAGCATTATATTATAATCAGCCTTTTTATGTTTTTTCAGATATTCTAGTCTTAAATGACCATACTTTCCAATATGATAATTTTTTTTATATTCATCTTCTGCTAAATATAAGTCAGGAATATAATAATCTCCTTCTTTATGATAAGTTATCTCTCTCATGACTAAAAACCTCCTAAAATTTATTTTCGCTACAAAATGAATTAAAATTTTATACCATACCGAGCTATCAAAACACCAATAAAATAAGGAAGAACTAAATAAGAACATTTTGTCCTTATTTAAGTTCTCCCTTTCAGGCTTTTTTTATATAATAGGAAACCCTATGAAGCTTCTAAAGTAGCTACGCAACTTGAAGTGAAAATAAATTGCTAAAAATTGTATTGTGATGTATAATTGATGTATCAAGTATAAGGTAATTCGATGACTTACTGGTATAAAT
>JAXJYD010000051.1:0-1916 GCA_036307105.1 Clostridia bacterium
ATTATAAATTACCATATCCCAAAATATATTTTAGCTTGTTTGATTAAAAGTGAATGTTATTACGAAGAGCCGTATGCGGGAAAACTGCACGTACGGTTCTGAATAGGGGCTAGTGTCGCAAGGCACTTGTCTACTAAACTGAATAGTTGTATTGAGAGTAAAAGGAGAAAAACTCAAACTATTTTACAGAAATTACAAAACAAGCAAAATGAACAGAAAAATAGAGATAAAAAAGTTAAAAAAGAGACCACAATTAAAGTAACAGATGATAATAATAAGAATAAAATTAAAGAAGAGGTAGTAGAAGAAAAAATTAATTTAGAAGATGAATAATAAGAACAAATCGGAACGCCCTTAAATTTATAGTATATTATTTCAAAGCATATTTTTTAATTTTCTACGAATTATACTATGCAATGCGTTCCGTAAATTTGTTCTAGCTTCTTAACAAATCTATCCATGAATAATAAATTTTTTTAGCAATAGAGAATAAATTTATTTTATCCACAGAATTTTTAGCAATTATTGTAGTAGTTGAAATTTCATTACCATCTAACAAAAAAGTAATCTCACCGAAGTTTTTGCCCCTCTTTAACTGGTGCTTGTAAGTTCTCATCTAGATTAAGAATTTGTTCTACATTATTTTCTTTACCCTTCTCAACGATAGCTCCTATATTTTCAGATAGGATTGCATCAACATTAGAATTAATTCCTTTATCAACAGTAATAGATTTTACTAAATCTCCCTTTTTACCAAAATCTTTAAAAGAAAATTTGCTAAACCCAAAATCTAATAGTTTTGCAGCTTCACTAAATCTTATTTTTGTAGTAGGTGCTTTCATAATGACTGCAATTAATGATAAATCGTCTCTTGTAGCGCTTGCAGATAGATTATATAAAGCAAGAGAAGTAGAACCAGTTTTTAATCCCGTTGCTCCTTTATATGTACGTATTAATTTATTTGTATTTGAAAGTTCTGATTTACCATCGCGAAGTGAATCTGTCCAAATAGTAGTATATTTTGTTACATCAGGATGATTATTTAATAATTCTCTAGACATTAAAGCTATATCATAGCTTGAAGTTACATGCCCATCTTCATCAAGTCCGTGACAATTTTTAAAGCAAGTATCATTCATTCCAAGTTCTTTAGCTTTATCATTCATCATTTGAACAAAAGCTTCTTCAGATCCTGCAATATATTCTGCCATTGCAACAACACAATCATTTGCAGAATTAACGCAAATTGCCTTTAACATGTCATCTACACTTAAAGATTCTCTGGGATCTAGCCAAATTTGAGAGCCTCCCATAGATGCAGCATTTTCACTACAAGGAACTAAATCAGTCAAATTTATTTTGCCATTATCTAAATCTTCCATAATTAATAAAATGCTCATAACCTTTGTAACAGAAGCAGGTCTTAATTGTTCATGCGGATTATGAGAGTACAAAATTTGACCTGAAGACTGTTCAATTAAGATTGCTGATCCAGATTCTAAATTAAGCGAATTATCTTCTTCAGAATTAGTAGTAGAAATTGTACTTGAAGTAGGAACTAAACCCTCAGAAGGTGACCATACATAAGCTGTATCTTCTGCAAAACAGGGAGTTATACAAAATAATAATATAAAAAATACTAATAATAATGAAATAAAATATTTATAAAAACGCATAAAAATACCTCCTATAGATATTAAAATATATTCAGAAAAAAAATAAATATGTTTTAGTTTAGTTAAATCTATATTTTATAAGTCCGCGCAAGAGATTAGTTTTTTTATATAATAGGAAACCCTATGAAGCTTCTAAAGTAGCTACGCAACTTGAAGTGAAAATAAATTGCTAAAAATTGTATTGTGATGTATAATTGATGTATCAAGTATAAGGTAATTCGATGACTTACTGGTATAAAT
>JAXJYD010000052.1:0-5935 GCA_036307105.1 Clostridia bacterium
CGTCAGGCTACGATTTCGCTATTGCTTCTTCTCTCCCACACCTCACAATGTGAAACTTGCAAGTCGCTAAAGAGTTCGTCGGTAACTACGCCTCAGTGGACTTTCACCACAGAGCATTGGTATGCCCGTCATACAAAAATACAAGGTAATAAAAAATACCTTGTATTAAATAATATTTAACATACATATTAATGTAATTATTCCTGAAACAATACTCAGAAAGCCAATTATCATTACCAGTCTATTTCCATTTTTTTGTGGAAATATAAATTCATTGGGGTTTGAAGGGTTTATTAATAAGTCATCAAATCTACCAATTTCATATCTATCAACATTAGAATATTCATCAGATTTTATTCTTATTTTATTTCCATTATAGTTTATTTCATATACCGGTGTATAAGTTCTATGTACTTCATCATAAATGGAATCAATGTCAACAATTTCTCCTATCACCTCTTTTGTGCAGTTTTTTACAAGATAACTATTATATATTCTTCTTCCAATTATAATTAATATACCAAAAATAATGAAAGAAAATGAAATTACGTATGGAAAAATCTCATTAATATTGTTGATTTGCAAGATTTGTAGGATACCTATAATTACACAGGTTATTCCAACTATTGGAAATAACATTAGAATAAAATCTTTTCCCTTTAATATTGTTACTTTAAAATTTATTATACCTATTATTCCAAAAATAACAAATAGTTGTCCGAAAATTATTAATTCAATTTCAGGTTTATCTTTATTGGAAAGTAGTAATGCCAATGATCCCAAAAACCAAAATATAAATATTATTGTTATTAATATGTTTTTAAATTTATTAAGCATTATAAAATCCTCCTTTTCCTACTTCTTTCCAAGTAAAAATTTTTCTAAATTTAAATGAATTATCCCATTTTGACTATAATCAATTTTGTCCATAGTGATTACATATTTGGGATAATTATCTTTTACATAATCAAATGCTCCGAATTCTCTTTTTATTACTTCTTCACTTGATAAATAATCGGCTACTTGTATATATTCTCGTTTTCCAAATTTATCGATAACAAAATCAACTTCACCTTTTTCAGTTTTTCCAATATATACATCATAACCTCTTGCTATTAATTCATTATATACGATATTTTCTAGTCTTCCTCCTACTTTCTTTTCTATTGGTGAACTTTTTAAGGTTAATAATCCTAAATCTGTTAAATAGTACTTTTCAAGAGTTGCCATTACACTTTTACCTCTTATGTCATATCTATTTACTTTATTGAAAATAGATGATGTAGTAATATAGTCAATATAATTCATTACAGTATCAACTGATGTATTTATTTTTTCATTTTTTAGATACCCAGCAATTGAATTAGAAGATAATATTCCACCTACATTTTCCATCATAAATTGTATAATTCTATTTAATAAATTTATATCTTTTATACTGTTTCTTTCTACAATATCTTTTAAGATAATTGCATTATATAAATCCCTCAAATACATTTTTCTTTCTATATCACTATTTGTGTTATATATTAAGGGCATTCCTCCCCATTCAATATATTCTTCCAATGCCTTTTCAGATATTTCCTCATTCTTTGATTTTTTTAATTCTAAAAACTCAGAATATGTAAATGGCATCATTTTTATACTAATGAATCTTCCTGTAAGAACTGTTGCTAATTCTCCTGAAAGTAATTTGCTGTTTGAGCCAGTTATGAAAATACTTACATTCAAAGTTGCTCTAAATGAATTTATAACTCTTTCAAAATCTTTAACATTTTGAATTTCATCAAAAAATAAATAATATTTTTTTTCATCTTTAATTTTTTCTTTTATATATTTGTTAAATTTTTTCGCTTCTGTATATTCTATAAAATCATAGTCTTCAAAATTTATATATATTATATGGTCTTTTTTTATACCCTTTTGTTTTAGTTCCTCAATTATTTGAAGTAATAATACAGATTTACCACATCTTCTTATCCCCATAATTACCTTAATAAGTTCACTATCATATGAATCTCTAATTTGTTTTAAATATAGCTCTCTTTTTATCATTGATTCTCACCTCTATGTTTATTATAGCACATCTTAAAAGCAAAGTAAAGTTTTTCTGTTTGTATTCGAAAAACTTTTTATTTTTTTATTTTTTTCGACCGTATATTAAATTTTATAACAAATCCACCTACTAAAAAATAAAATTTCGTATTTGAAAGGTTTCGGCTCACCATAACAGTCTTATACGAATCCGCGTGAGAAAAAAATATTATCATTTTTTTATTCTGATAATATTTTTTTATTATATCAAGTTTTCTGGATTTAAAGGCTTTAGTTCCTCCAATACAAATTTACCATCTTTTCTAATTAGTACATCATCAAAATATATTTCTCCTCCACCAAATTCTGGTGTTTGAATACAAACTATATCCCAATGAATATTTGATCTATTTCCATTGTCACTCTCTTCTAATGCTGTTCCAGGAGTAAAGTGAAAACTACCTGCAACTTTTTCATCAAATAAAGTGTCTCCCATTGTATTTTTAATGTACGGATTTAATCCCAAAGCAAATTCCCCAATATATCTTGCTCCTTCATCTGTATCTAATATTTCATTTAATTCCTTTGTTTTTTCTCCCGCTTCTGCCTTTATTATTTTTCCATCTTTTAATTCAAAATATATATTATTAAATGTTATTCCATTATATACAGTTTCTGTATTATATGTAATATAACCATTTGAGCTATATTTTGTTGGGCAGGATGCAACTTCTCCATCTGGAATATTAAATGTTCCATAATATTTTTCTGCTGGTATTCCTTCAACACTAAATGTTAAGTTTGTTCCTGGTCCTTTTATATGTACATTTTTTGTATTACTTAATAATACTTTTAAAGGTTCCATTGCCTTTTCCATTTTATCGTAATCTATAGTACATACATTATAGAAAAATTCTGTAAAATCTTCTAAGTTCATTTTAGCTTGCTTTGCCAACCATTTATTGGGATATCTTAAAACGCACCATTTGGTATGTTTTACTCTTTCTTCAAAATGGATGGGTGTTTGATAATATTTATTATATATTGCCATTCTTTCTTTAGCTATTCCATCAAGTTCTTTAGGATTTGCCGCCCTAATACCAATATATGCATCTACATCTTTCATTCTTGCTAAATCATATTTAGCATATTCATTTATACTTTCTTCATTACAATTTAATATTATTTCTTTTAAAACTTTATAATCTATAATATTAAAAATTGGAATTGCACCTATTCTTCTTGCTTGTTTTACTAATTCACATACTAAATCAGAACAGTCTGTTCCTAACATTTCAATTAGTATCTTTTCTCCTTCTTTTAAACGTACTGAGTGATTTATTAAATTTGAAGATAATTTTTCTATTTTGTTCTCCATAGTTACTCCTAATTTTCTTTTTTCATTGTTTTTTATTTATAAAATTTTTATAACAAATCTTAAAATTCTAGTAATTTTTTCTATATAAACTCTAAAAACCTTTGATTTTACTATTTATCTTCTAAAGGATGAATCTTTCAACCAAACAATAAATCAATGTTCATATATACACCCTATATCTTTTCTATAATGTAACTTGCTATCTATATTTCCTTCCATTGCATTATACACTTTTTCTTTTGCTTCCTCAAGTGTACCTCCAGAAGAACATACTGCAAAAAGTCTGGATGTTCCTATTGATATATATTTGTTTTCTCCTGTTTTTTTACAACTTGCAAAATAAATTTTTGAGTTTTTTTGTTTTATATTTTCCACATTTAATGTAAATTCACATGGATTACCTTTTCTTATTGCATAGTCTGGACTAACAACATAAACTGTTACTATATAATTCTTTTTAAATTTACAATTTTCCTGTGTTAACCTTTGTTCACAAATGTCTTCTAATATTTTATAAAATGGTGTTTCTAATGAATTTAAAACATTTATTGCTTCTGGATCACCAAATCTTGCATTAAATTCTATAAATTTAATACCATCTTTACATTTAAAAAAACCTCCATATATTACACCTTTAAATTCCATACTATCTTTATTTATATAATTAATTGTGTCTTTAATTAGTTTACCACATATATTAACATCTTCTTGTGTTATAAATGGTAATAAACCATTTTCAAAGCTTAAACACCCCATACCACCAGTTCCTGGTCCTTTGTCTTCATCAAATCTGTATGGATAATCAAAAGTAGTTGGAGTAACAACAATATTTTTACCATCTGTCAGAGCCATAACAGTAAATTCTCTACCTACAACTTTATCTTGTACTATAACAACACCATCTGTTTGTAAACAAGACTTTGCATATTGATATCCTTCTTCTTTTCCTATAAAATGAACTCCTCCAACTTTTACTCCTTTTCCTCCAGTTAATCCTTCTGGTTTTATAACAAAGTTATCATCTTTATATTTTTTCATAACTTCATCTAATTCTTCTAAACTTGTAACCTGATTATTCTTAATAATCATCTCTGGTGCTATTTTACTTATAATATCTAATGCATAGGATTTACTCCATTCTACTTTTGCACCTTTAGAAGTTGGCCCAAATGTCTTTAATCCTAAGCCGCTTACATAATCTATTAAACCTTCTTGTAATAAGTTATCTTGACTGACAACACAATACTCTATTCCTTCTTCTTTAATGAATTTGCCTACTAATTCTTTATCAAATGGATTTCCTTCAATATATTTTCCATTTGATTTAATTACATATTCTTCAATTGATGGATTTTTGTGCAACATTATAGAATATAAAGAAAATCCTTGCGCAATTTGTTCTGCAAGAACAGCTTCTCTTCCGCCATTACCAAGCAATAAGCATTTTTTCATATATCCTTCCATTCCTTTCTTTATTTTATATCATTTACATACTATCCAATTTTTCGTTAAAAGTCAACATTTTTTATAATAGCTATCATAGAATTATTAACATCACTAATTTATAAAGAACATCAAAATTCTAACTACATTAGATACATTTTGATAGTAATGACTTAAAAATTGTATGTCAGGACTGCTCTAATCTACTTTTTTATCAAATTATCTTTTCTAAATGTACAAATCTGTTCACAAACTTTAGGTTCTATTTTTTTATTTATTCTTTCTAACTCTAAAGTAGATAATTCTTTTACAGAATAATAATCTCCATAACTAATACAAGATATTATAGATTTTAAAAACGATATATATTCCTCATCTCTTATCATCTTAAACAACTCTTTTCTTTTTCGTTATAAAACTTATTTTTTGGTATAACTTATAGTTGGACTTTTCTTCTTGCATACTATCACATTATTATTTTCATTTCAAGTCTTTTGTGCATTTTTTCTCTTATATATCTTTCTAAGTAGTAGTATGTTTAAGAATTTAATGCAAATTGTTATACTATTACTTATACAAGGATTGTTGGGGGTATTATGATGAATTCAATTACAAAGTTGGATATTGATAGGGATTTTGGGCAAACAATAAAACAATATCGTATTAAAGCTAGATTAACACAGGAACAATTATCTGAAGAATTAGGAATTTCATTAAAATATATTTCTAGGCTAGAAAATGGTTATGGTGGCATAAAAATACTTACACTAATAAAGTGTATGAATATTTTAGGAATTGAACCTAATATATTATTTTCAAAATTTATAACGAATGATGATATAAAAGATAAAATACAATTATCTAAAAATATATCTACATTATCAAATGAATATAACTATTTAGCTACTTCAATAGTAGATTTATTAAAAAGTAATAATGATAATCGAGTAGGGAAAATTTAAGATTTTCCCTCTCACACCACCTCATCGTGCCGTTCGGCAATGGGCGGTTCAATTCAAAATTAAATATGTGGTACCTTTTGGTAGTAATCTGAAATACTGATTAAGCCTCGCTTGGTCA
>JAXJYD010000053.1:0-57556 GCA_036307105.1 Clostridia bacterium
CGTCAGGCTACGATTTCGCTATTGCTTCTTCTCTCCCACACCTCACAATGTGAAACTTGCAAGTCGCTAAAGAGTTCGTCGGTAACTACGCCTCAGTGGACTTTCACCACAGAGCATTGGTATGCCCGTCATACAAAAATAAAACCTAAGAATTTGCTCTTAGGCTTTATTTATTTTTTCTATTCGTTATTATTCTTCCCAAAAAGCTTTATATGTTTTATAAGCAGAATAAATATCAAATTTACTTGTAACTTCATATGGAGCATGCATTGATAATACTGGCACACCACAATCTATAACATCAGCTCCTTTATTAGCTAATATATAAGCTATAGTGCCTCCACCACCAATGTCAACTTTTCCTAATTCTGTTAGTTGGTATCTAATATCATTTCTTTCTAATAAATTTCTTATCCACGCAACATATTCTGCATTTGCATCAGATCCTCCTGATTTTCCCCTTGCTCCTGTATATTTTACTACAGCAATTCCTTTTCCTAAAAATCCGGCATTATATTTATCAGATACAGAAGCATAAATAGGATCATATCCTGCATCTACATCAGATGATAACATTTTTGTAAAGCAAAATACTCTATCTAGTAAATTTAGTCTATTTATTTGTAATTTGTTTAATATCTCTGAGATAAAAAAGTCAAACATGTGAGATTCCATACCAGTATTTCCCATACTTCCTATCTCTTCTTTATCAGATAAAATACATACAGCTGTATTTTTTACATTTTTTAATTCCATCATTGCTTGTAATGAAGTATAAGCACATACCTTATCATCTTGACCATACGCTGCAACCATACTTCCATCAAATCCTAAAGTTCTTGCCTTAAATGCAGGTACCAATTCTAATTCAGCACTTGTTAAGTCTGTTTCTGTAATTCCATATTTTTGATTTAAAATATTTAAGATATTCAATTTTACTCTTTCTGATACTTTTTCATCTCCATAAGGAATACTACCGATTAATAGATTTAGATCTTCTCCCTCTATTCCTTTACTTAGATTCTTTTTCATTTGTTCTTGTGCTAGATGTGGTAATAAATCTGTTATAGTAAATATTGGATCTTCTTCATTTTCACCAATATTTACTTCTATTTTTTCTCCATTTGTTTTAACAATAACTCCATGAATGCTAAGAGGAATTGTTGTCCATTGATATTTCTTTATACCTCCATAGTAATGTGTTTTAAAATATGCAAATCCTGTATCTTCATATAATGGATTTGGTTTTAAATCTAATCTCGGAGAATCTACATGTGAACCAATTATATGTAGTCCCTCTTCTATAGGTTTTTCTCCGATTATAGATAAATACATGCTTTTTTCTCTGTTAACAAAATACACTTTGTCACCTGGATTTAGTTTATCATATTCCATAATATCCTTAAATCCATTCTCATTTGCTAATTTTTTTGCTTCCTTAATAAATTCTCTTTCTGTTTTTGCTTTATTTAAAAAATTCATATAATTCTTAGATAGTTCAAAAATTTCACTTTTACTATTTTCGTTTACACTATCCCACCCATCTTTCTTTTGGTTAAAAAGTTTTTTCTTTAAATCTTCGCTCATAAAAATCCTCCTTCGTTATATTAAATAGTATTACTTTTACCATTTTTATAATTTACTATTAAATATTTAATAGTCTTCTAATTTGTTATTAGTATATCACTATCTTTATTATTTTGCTATATTTTTATTAATTTATTCTAAAAATATTTTATATTTACAACTCATGCTAATATTCAATACATCTGTATATAAATTATCAAAAAGAACATAATATTTTTGAGGTGAATTTTATGAGTTCTCTATGGTTGTCTGATAAAATAAAAGGAGATTTATTTAACAATAATATTTTAGAAAACGAACTAGAATCTGATGTATGTATTATAGGTGCTGGTATCTTTGGACTTACATGTGGTTATTACTTATCAAAATTAGGATTTAAAGTTACAATTCTTGAAAAAAATCAAATTTGTAGTAAAGCAACTGGCCATACCACTGCTAAAATAACTAGTCAACATGGCTTATTCTATGATTATTTAACTAATTCATATAGTCAAAAATTTGCTAAAGATTATTTATTTGCTAATGAAAAAGCAATTGAAAATATAAAAAACATTATTGATGAAGAAAATATAAAATGTGATTTTGAATACCAAAATAATTACGTTTATTCAACTAATAAAGAAGATTTAAAAAGTATAAAAAAAGAAATAAAAGCTGTCCAAAATCTAGGTTTTAATTGCGAATTTGTCACTAAAACAGGGCTTCCTTTTGAAATACAAGGAGCTATTTGTTTTAAAAATCAAGCACAATTTCATCCTTTGAAATATTTATATGGTTTATGTAAGTATGTTACTAAAAATAATGGCAATATATATTCAAACACTACTGTTTATGATGTAAAAAAAGATGAAGACTATTACATTACTTATTCTAATGATTTACAAGTTAAATCAAAATATGTTATAGTTGCAACTCACTATCCAATTATAAACTTTCCCGGATTTTACTTTACAAAAATGTATCAATCCACATCATATATTATTGCAATTGACCCTAAAAAAAATTTATTTAATGGAATGTATATAACTGCAAGTGAACCTACTCTTTCCTTTAGAACTGCAACTTATAATGGTAAAAAAATATTGTTAATTGGTGGCGGCGATCACAAAACAGGTAAACCTACATCTTATGAAGACAGTTATGGGCTATTAGAACAAGAAGCTAAAAAATATTATCCTGATTGTGAAGTTTTATTTAAATGGAATACCAGAGATTGTATATCTCTTGATAAATTACCTTATATAGGTCCATATTCATCTATAATGCCTGGAGTATATGTAGGAACAGGATTTAAAAAATGGGGTATGACAACATCTAACGTAGCAGCTAATATCATTGTTGATATGATTTGTGGAAAACAAAATAAATATTCATATTTATTTGATTCTACTCGTCTTAAACCTTTAAAAAATATAGATGAATTTAAAAATATGCTAGTAGAATCAACAAATTCATTACTAATAAATAAGTTGCATTCTGCAGAAATGAATTTTGATGAAATTTCTAATAATTCTGGTAGCATTATTGAAGTTAATAATGAAAAAGTTGGAATATATAAAAACCCTAAAGGAAAAATATATGCTGTTAAACCTATTTGTACACATTTAGGATGTCTTCTTTCTTGGAATGATATTGATAAAACTTGGGATTGCCCATGTCATGGTTCTAGATTTAACTATGATGGAAAGAATATCTATGACCCTGCTTTTAAGGATTTATATGTATATAATTTAGAAAATTAATAACATTTTCTAAATTTAAAAAATAATCCGGATTTTTCATTTGAAATGCAACCAAAAAATCAAAAAAAGTAAACGAACGGTAGACAGTTGTAGGCAAATCTCGTATAATATTTTTGTTGAAGAAAATATAAAGGAGATTTGATACAAATGAATACCGTTTAAAAAAATAATAGCATAACAATGAAACAAGTGCAAGAGTTACTTGAAGATAATCAAGAAAAATTAGGATTAACAGATAAAAATTTAAAAAAATTAATAAAAACAGTTAGAGGTGTCAATAATTTAAGAATGAATTATTGTTATCATGACATAATTGTAGTATAATAGCTACAATTGAAAGAAGGATTGTTATGATTTATATAATAAGACATGGACAAACAGACTGGAATATAGAACATAGAACACAAGGACATACAGATATAGCTTTAAATAAAAATGGAATAGAACAGGCCGAATTGATTACTCAAAAAATTGCAAATTTGAAAATTGATAATATTATTTCTTCTGATTTAAAAAGAGCATATATGACTGCTCAAATTATAAATAAAAAATTTAATAAAACAATTGAAGAAGATAAAAGGTTAAGAGAATTTTGTTTTGGTACATTAGAAGGAATTACAAGAGACAAAATAACTCAAGAAATATGGGATGATTTTAATAAAAACGCTAAACAATTTAATGCAGAAACAAAAGAAGAAATATTCAATAGAATAAAAAGCTTTATTGATGATATAAAATCTAACAATATAAATAAAAATATTTTAGTTGTAACTCATGGTGGACCTATAAGAATGATAAAATATTATTTAGATAATGGAGATAATTTTAATGATAAAAAATATTTAGCAGAATACATGACACTTAAAATTAATAATTTAGATGTATTTATTATTGATGAAAAAATGAATTTAAAAAGATATGATTTATAGAAATATTACAAAGAATATCATTAGGATATTGAGGAGGAACAAAATGAATATAATTTGCAAATTAACAGATTTAGATATTGGAGAAAAATATATAGAAATTAATAACCCTAAAATAAGAACAGCTTCAAGGGGAATTGTTATTAGAGATGATAGAAAAATACTAGAATATTATATTAATATATATGAAAATAAATTATAATTCTATGTACAAGTATTATTTGCATCTAAAGTAGAAAGTGTTGCTAATGTATCACCGCAATTGAACAAAGAAGGCAGATAATGTAGCTAATTCTTCAGGAGTTTTATCTTTTGCAATACTACATGCCAATATAGATATAAAAGTTACAAATTCACAATTTTGCATATTTGATTCCCCTGTTTATAATATGTATGATTTCTATTTTGGTTAAAAATAAGATTGATACGAATTACAGTTTATAAAGGAGTAAAGAATGTTAACAATAAAAGAAAATAACAAGAATATTAATGAATTTAATTAATTATATGATTCAGTTGGATGGGGAGCATATGATAAAACTATTTCAAAAAGAGCATTAGATAATACATTTTATTCAGTTAGTGTTTATGATGATGACAATATTGTTGGATATGGTAGATTAATTGGAGATACAATTTGTTTCATATATATACAGGATGTAATGGTAAAACCTGAATTTCAAAATAAAAAAATAGGTACACTAATAATGAATAAATTATTAGAAAAAATAAATGAATTAAAAAAGGAAAATCCAAATATAAGAGTATATTTAGGAGCATCAAAAAATAAAGAAGAATTCTATGAAAGGTTTGGATTTGTAAAAAGAATAGACGAAAACTTAGGTTATGGAATGATTTTAAAATAAATTTTTTTGATTATGCAAAAAAATCAAAAATAAATAATATATAGGAATGCAATCAAAAAAATACATTCAAGATTTATATATTTTTAGACCATTAAAATCGATAATATTGGTCTGAAAGTAAAAAGATGATTATAATTATAAAACTAATTACCCCATATATATATGGACATATGGTGGCGATTAGTTTATTTTTTTCTTTATAAGAAATATAAATAAAATTGTAAAAATTTGTAATGTTCACTTTAAAATAGCTCTAAAATGTGATATAGTATTATTAAAATTGGAAACAACAAAGCTCTATCAATCCTAGACCGCGAATAAATCGTAGCCGTTAAAACGGATTAACAGAGCCTATACTAAAATATCCTAAGATACTTATAATCTAAGTATATGTAATTTTTTATATTTATATAAATCTATTATCTTTTGTCAATTACATTGTACATTTAAAAATAATAGATGTCAAGAAAATTTGAAATAATTTAATTATTGGAGGTTATAAATGACTGAAAAAGAACAAAAACAAGCAGCAAAACAATTTGCGGAGTTTTGGAAAGATAAAGGCTATGAAAAAGGTCAATCACAAACATTTTGGCTACAATTATTAAGTCAAGTGTATGGAATAGAAAGACCAGAACAATTTATTGAATTTGAAGACCAAGTTCATATAGATAAAAATACTGGATTTATAGATGGATATATTCCTACCACTAAAGTTTTAATAGAACAAAAAAGCATAGATAAAGATTTAAGAAAAGGAATAAGACAATCAGATGGCTCACTTTTAAATCCTTTTCAACAAGCTAAAAAATATATAGCAGAATTGCCATTATCAAAACATCCTAAATGGGTAATAACATGTAATTTTAAATCTTTCTTAATATACAACATGGAAAATCCAAATGGAGAGCCTGAAGAAATATTTTTAAAAGATTTAGAAAAAGAATATTATAGATTACAATTTATTGTTGATAAGGAAAATGAAAACTTAAAAAAAGAAATGGAAATATCTATTCAAGCGGGAGAACTCGTTGGAAAAATATATGATGAAATATTGCCATTATATAAAAATCCTGAAAATGTAGAATCTTTAAAAAGCTTAAATATGCTTTGTGTAAGATTAGTATTTTGTTTATATGCAGAAGATGCAGGACTATTTGGAAAACATCAGATGTTTCATGACTATTTAAAAAAGTTTGAAACAAAAGATTTAAGAAGAGCATTAATAGATTTATTTAAAGTATTAGACCAGAAACCTGAAGAAAGAGATCCTTATCTAGATGAGGAATTAGCAAGTTTTCCTTATGTTAATGGTGGATTATTTGCAGATGAAGATATAGAGATTCCAAACTTAAATGATAAAGTAAAAGAATTATTACTAACTAAAGCAAGTGAAGATTTCGATTGGAGTGATATTAGTCCTACAATATTTGGAGCTGTTTTTGAAAGTACATTGAACCCAGAAACAAGAAGAAGTGGAGGAATGCATTATACTTCTATTGAAAACATTCATAAAGTAATTGATCCATTATTTTTAA
The DNA here is from genome assembly GCA_036307105.1 of Clostridia bacterium. Taxonomy (GTDB): domain Bacteria; phylum Bacillota; class Clostridia; order TANB77; family CAG-508; genus CAG-269. The sequence goes on from JAXJYD010000053.1 coordinate 6,660, forward strand.
ATGATTTGAAAGCTGAATTAGATGAAATACTTTCTTTAAAAGTTTTAAAAACTAAAAAAGAAAGAATATATGCTTTTCAAGATAAAATATCAAAATTAAAATTCCTTGATCCTGCATGTGGCTCAGGTAATTTCTTAACAGAAACATATTTGTCTTTAAGAAGATTAGAAAATAAAGGATTAGATGCTTTACAAGGTGGACAAATTGGATTTGGAGATGCAAATGTTAATCCAATAAAAGTTTCAATAGGTCAATTTTATGGAATAGAAATAAACGATTTTGCAGTAACTGTCGCAAAAACTGCATTATGGATTGCAGAAAGTCAAATGATGCACGAAACAGAAGAAATATTACATATGAATTTAGACTTTTTACCTTTAAAGAGTTATACAAATATAATGGAAGGTAATGCTTTGAGAATTGATTGGAATGATGTAATACCAAACATAGAATGCAATTATATCATGGGAAACCCTCCTTTTGTTGGAGCAAGAATGATGATTCAAGGTAGCGAATCCAAAAAGGAAATTGAAGAATTATTTGGAAATATAAAGGATGTACAAGATTTAGATTATGTTACAGGTTGGTATAAAAAAGCAGCCGAATATATACAACAAACACAAGTTGAAGTGGGATTTGTTTCAACAAATTCTGTTTGCCAAGGTGCACAGGTTCCTATATTATGGGATATATTATTAAATAAATTTCATATAAAAATAAATTTTGCTTATCAAACTTTTAGATGGAATAGTGAATCTATGGAAAAAGCAGCTGTTTTCTGTGTTATTGTAGGTTTTTCTACTTTCAGCAGAAAAGATAAAATATTATACTTATCGAATATAAATCAAAAAGAATTATTAAGTAAAAATAAATATATAAAAGTACAAAATATAAATCCATATTTAATAGATGCTGAAGATGGATTTATAATTGCACAAAAAGAGACATTATGTGATGTGCCAAAAATGATGTTTGGAAATCAACCTAGAGATGGTGGAAATTTTATTCTAACAGAAGAAGAAAAAAACGAATTGATAAAAATAGAACCTAAAATAGAAAAATGGATACATACATATATGGGGGCAGAAGAATTTATAAATAATAAACATAGATTTTGTATATGGACTAAAGATGCAACTCCAACTGATATAAAGTCAAGCAAAATTCTTTATGAGAGAGTTTTAAAAGTCAAAGAGTTTAGAGAAAATTCTAGAGCTAAAACTACAAATGGATATGCAAAAGTTCCACACATGTTTGCTCAAATAACTCAACCAGACAATACTGATTATTTATTAATACCAAGAGTTTCATCTGAAAGAAGACGATATATTCCAATAGGTTTTATGAACTCAAACATAATATCATCAGATGCTGTACAAATTATACCTAATGCAACTTTATATATGTTTGGAATATTAACATCAAATGTACATATGGCATGGATGAGAGTTGTTGCTGGAAGACTAAAAAGTGATTATAGATATTCAAAAGAGATTGTGTATAATACTTTTCCATGGCCAAATATAGATGATGATAAAAAGAAAAAAATTGAACAAACTGCTCAAGGTGTATTAGATGCTAGAGCCAAATATCCAAATAGTTCTTTAGCAGATTTATATGACGAATTAACAATGCCACCAGAATTAAGAAATGCACATCAAGCCAATGATAAAGCAGTAATGGAAGCATATAATTTTCCAGTTAAAAGTTCTTTTACTGAATCTATGTGTGTTGCAGAATTAATGAAAATGTACAAAAAAATAGTTAAAACAGAAGAAGCATAGATGTAAGTAAATATGAATAAATGCAAAATAAAAAGTTAAAAAATTGTAATACAAGAGAAAAGCAAAATAATGATGTAAAAATATTACATATTTATTTTGCTTTTAATATAGAGGAGAAATTACCTTTTTGAAAGGAGCAATTAATTAAGATGAAGTATATAATGAAACTGAATCCGAAATATTTTGAATACATGAAAAATGGAACCAAAACAATAGAAATTCGATTGAATGATGAAAAAAGAAAAAATATAAAAATAGGAGATGAAATTATATTTAAAAAAGAACCTGAATTAGAAGAAGAAATAAATACTCAAATAGTAGAATTAATAGTGAAAAGAAACTTTAATGAATTAATTCGAGATTTAAATATCTGCGAGTATTCAGATAAGAATGAAACGGAAGAAGATTTTTTGAAAGATATATATAATTTTTATACAAAAGAACAAGAATTAAAATATGGAGTTGTAGGAATAAAAATATCAATTATTGAAGGAGGCAGAAAATGAAAAAAATTCTTTTAGATACAAATATGTTTATATACATTCTAGATCATCATGTATTAGATCCAAAAGTTGAAAAATTAACCCGAATGCTTTTGGATTCAGAAGAATATAAAATTGTAATACATCCAAAAACTATTTTAGAAGCTCAAAAAATAAAAGATTCAGAGCTAAAAGATATATTTACATCTAAATTAAGGATATACAAACAAATAGATGACCCACCTATCCCTACAGATGAATTTATTCAATTAGTTAAAGCTACATCTGAGAATGATAGAATTGATTGCGAATTATTATATTCTGTTAAGCAAAATTGCGTATCTTATTTTATCACAAATGATATTCAATTAAAGAAGAAAAGTGTAAGAATTGGATTAAATAACAAAGTATTGAATATTGATGAGGCTTTAGAAAAATTTAAACCCAAAAAAGAAGAATATATAGAAATACCAGTATTCATAAAGGAAGATTATTTAAGAAATATGGATTTAGCGGACCCATTTTTTGATAGTTTAAGAGAGGACTATGAAGACTTTGATGGATGGTTTCAAAGGAAACAGGGAGAAGGGAAGAAAGCATTTATTATTAGAAATCGTGAAAGGCAAGTTACTTCTTTTTTAATGTTAAAAGAAGAAGAAATAGATGACGATGATGAGACTTTTTTTAAGAAACTGCCAAAAGTTAAAAGACTGAAAGTATCAACTTTAAAAGTAACAAACAAGGGGAAAAGAATAGGAGAAACTTTTATAAAAATAATGATGAGAGTTGCAATGCAAAAAAGAGTAGGACTTATATATGTTACAATATTTCCTAAGCAAGAGAAATTAATATCTGTATTGTCAGAGTATGGTTTTAAACTTTATACAACAAAAATAACTAAAAATGCAAAAGGAGAGGTTTTAAAAGAAAATGTGTATGTTAAAGAGATGGGAGATTATAATTATTATCCCAATATTGATTATACAGATCAAAGAATATTTCTTGTTCCAATAAGGCCAATATTTAATAAATTATTATTTCCAGAATCAGAAATTAATCCTCAGTTGACTTTCGATGATTTAGAAGGAGATATAACATCTGCAAATGCTATAAAAAAAGCATATATATGTAATTCAAATACAAAGCAAATAAGAGCAGGCGATTTACTCTTTTTTTACTCTACAAGAGAAAATATGAGGTTAACGGCAATAGGAATTGTTGATATTGTCTGCAATAGCTTTGAGAATTTTGATGAAATAAAAAAATTGGTTAATAAAAGAACTGCATATACAGATGAACAGTTAAGGGAAGCTACGAAACAAGATAGTCTCGTTATTTTGTTTAAACATTACTTAACTTTTGAAAAAGAAATAACATATAAAGATTTATTAAATATGGGAGTTATTTCATCAGGAATACAGCAAATACAAAAAATAGATTTAAAAAAGATGAAAAAAATTATTGAAAAAGATGAAAGCATAAAAAAAATGATAAAAATTAATTAAAAATATAGCACATTGTATGTAGTTTTACAATGTGTTATATTTTGCTTTACATTTTATTTTTTTTTGTGATATAATTTCAACAAATATGCTTATAAGCAGATTTGTTGAAAAGGAGAGAAAATGAGTAAAAAATTTGGAGAGTTGGTAAAAGAATATAGAGGCAAAAAGACTTTAAAGGAACTTGGAGATGAAATAGGTATTACTGCTGCATATTTATCGGATATAGAAAAAGGTAATAGATTTCCATCTGAAGATAAATTAAAGAAGTTAATCAAAATATTTGATTTAAAAGATGAGAAACAAGATAACTTTTACGATCTAGTTGCGGAAGAAAGTCCAAATAAATATAAAGTTTCAGGAGATATAGCAGAGTACATTATGAAAAATCAGTATTTAAGAAACTTTATTAGAGTTGCTAAAAATAAAAAATTAGGTAATTTATATTGGAAAAGTAAACTAAAAGAGTTAGAGAGAGGAGAATAAATTTTATGTGTAATATGTTAATTTCAATAAATCCAGAACATGTAGAAAATATTTTTAATGGGAGTAAAAAATACGAATATAGAAAAATAAGATGTAAACAAGATATAGATAAAATAATAATTTATTCAACATATCCTATTATGAAAGTTGTGGGAGAAGCAAAGATTGAAAAAATTTTAGAAGATACTCCAGACAATATATGGGAGAAAACTAAATATTATTCTGGAATAGATTTAAAATTCTATCAAAAATACTTTCAAGATAGAAGTAAAGCAATTGCATATAAGCTAACAAATATAAAAAAATATAGTAAACCAAAAGATTTATCTAGCTATGGAATAAAAACTGCTCCACAATCTTTTGTATATGTATAGAAGAAATACCAGAAGAAAATCCTCTGGTATTTTTGCTATTGATCAAAACATTTCACAATAAGTTGCACTCCATCACAAAATCCATTTCTATAATAGTTCTCATTCCAATAAGAAATATAATCCATCAAATTATCATCAAGTTGATTAAATTGTTTTTGAATAAAATTCCTATTTTGTTTTGGAACACTATTCAAAATTTTTTCACAAATTTCATCAAATTCAATAGTATGTTTTTTATCCTCGTTTGTAGTATAGGCTAATACAGTTTGATCTCTAAATTCCAACCAATCTTTCAACATATCATCATTAACTTCTCTAAAATTATTCATATCTAAAATCTCCTTCAATTAAAAAATTTTTTATAGGGTTTGGGATTAAATCCCATTGCATAGAATTTGAGGTGGACAAAATCTGCAGTCCCCAAATTCAGTGCTTGCTTATACAAAGAAAATCCATTTTTTATTAACAATATATAATCTCATTTAGTACAATTTCTTCAGCTCTATTTTTAATAATATTCATTTTTTGAGTCCAAGATAGTGGCTCTTTTCCGTCAGGATATACACTCACATTTTCCTTTTTAGCTAGTTGATCAATTATAGTATTAACTCTTTTATTTGCTTCTTTATCTACCTCAATTAAATGTTTATTAAGTTCATTTTTAAGACTTAATTCACAATATAATCCTCGTTTATGATTCTTTAAAAAGTCTAATCTTAAGTATCCATATTTACCAATTTGATAATTACTAGTTTCTTTTTTAATAACTAAATCAGGGATTAAATAATCACCTTCTTGATGATAAGTTATTTTAAAATTTGAATTCTTCATAAATTTTCACATACCTTTCTTTTAATCTTTATTTGCATACAAACTATCCCAATCATAACCAGACCAATCTCTTTGTTCAAAATTTGCAAAAGATTTTTTCTTATTCTCATAATTTAATATATTATTCTTATTTGCATCTGATTTTCGGACATCTGGAGAGCCTAAATTAGAATCTCCTGAAGACTGATTTTCGGATGTCGCTTTTATAAATTCTCCACTTATTTCTGCAAATGTTTTTCCAACGTAAATTTTATTAGGTCTATTTCGACCTTGAAATTTTTCTTTAATTAAATTGGCATTTTCAAGTTGTTTAAATGCAGAAGCTATAGCAGACTTACCTACATGTAATTTCTCCTGTAAACCGATTCTCGTAAAAATTACATACATATTTCCATCTTCATCACAATATTTATTGTTTTTGGAAATTTTTTCATCATTAGCGTTACTATATGCAAGTGATAATCTATCACATAAAAGCGAATATAATAGAATAGCAGTGGGAGATAGTTTGCTATATACTTTGCTTTCACAAAGTTCTTTATTTACACGATAAAATTTTACTTTATTATAGTTTTCGTTAAATTTATGAGGTACAAAATTTAACATGCGTTCCTCCTAACCCAGTCTGGATAAGAGATAGCAGTTTTAAAAAATTTTGGAAATTTTTTGGAAATTTTTTTAGATAAAAAATTAATTTTGGAAATTTAACTTGGAAATTTTTTCGGTATTTTTCCGTATTTTATAGAATTTGACAAAATTTAAAGCACATGCCGTATTCTTACAGACATGTGTTTTTTCACATTTTGGACTTTTTTGAAATTTTCTAGAATTTCTTGAAAAATCCTATTTAATGGTCGAGGCGACTCGAAAACATCGCCTCAGAAATCTATATATATCAATGATTTAACACGTTATTTCATTTCTAGAACAAAATTCTAGAAAATTAAAAGTTTTAAATCTTCTTCATCCTTCTACATCATACCTTAGTATTTTCTAAGGCTTTGACGATTTTTCTTCTTTTGTATATTTGTTTATAGAATCACCCAACTCCATTTTAACTCTATCAACATATTTTTGCAACTCTTTTTTCTGAATTTCTAATGGAAGATCTGTATATCTATCTAAAGTCATTCTAATATCTGAATGTCCCATAGTTTGCTCCATAACTTTATAATCTGTTCCTGCACTATATATGTTTGTAGAATAAGAATGTCTTAATTTATGATTGTGGGCATTATCTACAATTCCAATTTTTGCACATATTCTTTTTAAACAACTATTTAAAGCACTATCTGTGTAAACATTACCATTTGGATTAGGGAATAATAAATCATTTTCATTAGGTTTCATATGTTCAATTGCATGAATTAAAACAGGCTCTGTTAATTCATTTAAAACAATATCACGTTCTCCACTTGGAGTTTTTGTTCTTATTCCTAAAATTGCATGTCCTTCTTTATCGTTTGTTGCTGTTCTTTTTATATGCAATATCCCTTTTTCAAAATCAACATCTTTTTTAGTTAATCCTAGCACTTCGCCAATTCTTAATCCACAATGAATTGCAATTAAATATTCATCTCTATGAGAATATTTAAAATCTGGACTATACAAGTATTCAAGCAATTTCTTGAAATCTTCATAAGAAAAAGATGTAACCTTTTCTTCTTTAACAAGACTTTTAGGCATTTTTATTCCGTAATATCCTACAAAGAAATCTTCTGTAATAAATTTTCTTTCAAAAGCAATGCCAAAGGCTTGTTTTAACATTTGGTAATCTTTTTTCAAAGTGTTTTGAGCATAACCTTTTTCTCTTTCATAATTTAAAAAATCCTCTACTTCAGTTCTTTTAATTTGGTTAATAGGTTTATCAAACCAAGCTCCAGAATTTCTTTTGAGACGATTTAAAATTTCTGAATAAGTTCTGTAGGTATTATCATTATTAATACCACTATTATTTTTCTTTTCCATAAATTCTAGTGTTATTGCTTCAATTGTCATTGGATTTATTTTCTCTTTATTTGGCTTTGCTTTTAAACCTCCTGGATTATCCTTTTTAAATTGTTCGGATTTATATATTGCCTCATTATATGTTGAACCTGTAAATTTTTTTCTAATAACATCTCCTGTTTCTTCATCTACTCCAACATTAATTGTAACACTATATTGCTCTGTAATATAAAATTTATCACAATGAGCTTTATCTGAACAATTATGACAATCTAAACACTTATTCATTAACTTGAGATTTTTTCTATTATTACAAAAGTCTTTATTTAAACATTTTTTACAGATAGGGCAAATCGGTCTATCTTTTGTAGTACGTGCTTTTTTTACTAAGTATGGTGCTTTTTCATTATAATTTTTTCTCTTTTTTGCCATTCGTATTCTCCTTTTTTTGTAAAATTTCGAAGAACACCTTGTCAAATCAAGTTTTTTAGATTATAATAGATTTAGCAAGGTATTCTTGCAAATGAATCTAAAGTCTTAAGCTTATTGCTTAAGCAAAGTTTTTTAGAGGATTTAAAGGGCTAATTTAAATCTTCTTTTTTAATCTTTAGTATTATTTAAATATTTTCTTAAATTATCTTCACTTATTAAAAGTTTTCTTCCAATATATCTTGCACCAGCTTCTTTTGCTTTCATTATAGCATAAGCTGTTTCTTTCGCAACATGCAAATTACGGCAAATATCTTCTGCAGAAAACATTTTTATTCCACTTATTTGTACCATAATTTTGTCTCCTTTCGTTTGTATTTTGTAATTTATATTTTTCTCTTACCCTAAATTACTGGGCTTTTGTTAGTCGTCGAATATATTCGATTCTCTGGAATTTCACCACCACTCTATCAAGACTGGCTACACTCTTTGCGTGCGATGGTACTTTTAAACCACTCAAGCTGAGACTATGTAGGAGAGCATTTCTGCTACTATCTAACAACGTAAATATTCAATTTTCAATGTTCTTATCTCAATCTACGTTAGTTTTCTAAAACTAATCTTTCAAGAACTATCGAAATTGTATCATAAGTACTTGCCAAATGTCAATAGTTTGTGATAAAATATTTATAAAAAATAACATAGGATTGGAGAAGAAATATGTTAAACTATGAATTAAGTCTAAAAAATCAATTTTTTATAGATAAATTTAACAAACATAAAATAATGACATATGAGTATTTAAGATATAATCAAAAACATAAGGAATATGAATTAGGGCATAGAATGCAAACGTATAAATTAGGTATTCAAATTTGTGACTTTATAAATACAGATTTTAATAATATACCAATGGCAAGAGAGTTTGTTAATAAATATGATGTATCTACAATAGCACATTTAGCAGAAATAAAAATATATGAATATTATTCTGTACAAGAATATAATGAGCTAGTTGATGATGTTTTAAATAAATTAAAGGACAAACTGGAGGAATATAGAAAAGCATTTATAAATGATATTACATATATATATAATTTAAATGAGCTAGAAGAACTTAATGATTTAACACCAAAACAAAGATTACATATATTAAGAAGTAGTAAAAAAGAATCTGAGACTCAAAAAATATATGATGAAACAAATTTAAAACTTACATTAAATAATTTTGGCGATTTTACACAACATATTAAATTAAAAGAAGAAGAGGCACAGGAAACCGCTAAAGCATGGTTTAAAGACTATTTTAATACATATGCATTTGAAGCTTATGATATAATTCAAACATTTATAATAGAATTATATGAAATGACAGAAATTGAAAGTACTGCAATAAAGAAATGTAAAAACTGTGGAAGATTCTTTGTTCCAGATAATAGAGTAGATGAATTGTATTGTAGCAATATATATGAAAATAATAAAACTTGCAAAGAAGTAGGTCCATTTAGAACAAAGCAAAAACTAATGCAAGAAAATGATGATTTAAGAATATATAGAAATGTTTATCAAAAACTTTTATTAAGAACAAGGAGAAATCCTAATAATGAGCAATACGAAAATGATTTTAATGAATTCAAACAAAAAAATGCTGAATTAAAAGAAAAAATCGAAAAAGGAAAGATGACTCAAAAAGAATATATGGATTGGCTGAATAATCAATAAAAAATTAATGAAATAAAATATAAAATTTTGCATATAATATAAAAAATGTACAAAGTACTTGACATTTTACAAAAAAAATTATATAATTTTTATAACAGAACAAATAGGGCTGATGTAGCACCAACTAAAAGGTGTGTTAGGTTAGGCAACTAATCTCATCAGCCACTTTTTTTATTTATATAATTTTATTCCTCGACCATAAATATCATTTTGCTTGTTACATCTTATTGCAGGTTGCAATAATTCAAAAAATGTTTCATCATTCATTTCGAATTTTTTATGTATTACACCAGCACAGAAATCTGCACATTGTATTCCACAAGAATAATTAGAATCCAAGAATACTAAACTTTCACAAAAATTAGGAAATTTTATATAATGTGTTCCTAAACTTCGTGCTCTTAAATAAGCAATCTGTAACTCTTTATCAAGTTTATTATTATTATCATTTTTTCTACTATCTGTAAACATTAATGCAGGAGTTGTTGCATTTCTACCATCTCTATCTGATATTTCCATACAAACTCTTTCCATTAAAAGATTTAGAGCAAAGGCATATATATCATTATGATTATTAATATCTATTCTATTTTTATAACAAGATTCTTTATCCATTACTATTCCAATTACTGAACTCTTATAATTAGCAATCATTCTTACAATATCTGATTTCATATTTTTATATTGCTCAAAATTCAATCCTAATTTAGAATATGACGAACTCCATTTTATTTCGTCTGAATCTTTTAAACCATATTTTAATTTTATATCTTTAAATTTTGATTCAATTTCTAAAATGTTATTAGCTTCAATCATAAACCCACCTAATGTAAAAAACTTACTACTGTTTGAAGTTAAACATTTATTTTCATTGTTCCAACCACCAGGTTGTCCCGATTCATCTATAAATACTATGTACATTCAAATTTCTCCTTTTTTAAAAAAAAATAGACAATTAATAGTTGACTTTTTAAATGTCTACATATATAATAATAACAAAATTTAAATATGTCAATATAAATGTAAAAAATAAAATTGACATGTCTAAAATTACTTTTTTTGAGCATGAATTGTCTAAAGGTGGTAAAATGAAAAATGAAAAATCTGAGTATATAAAAAACTATATATTATTATTTAGTGATTCAGAAAATAAAGAGAAAATATTCTATACAGAAAATTTTTTTGAAAATTATAAAGTAGGAATTGATATATATGGTAGTAAACAAAGGGATTTAATAGAAAAAATTGTTAATGTGAATTTTAATTCAAAATATAGACATGAAGATGTTTTGCAACCATTATATTATTTTTTTTATTTATTTTCAAAGGATGAATCCATTAATCAAATTAAAGATTTTATGAAACAACTAGAAAGTATAGCCGATGCTGATGAGTTTGTAGAAAAATATTTTAATTTCTCTAATATAATAGAAGACTCAGAGTATTTTAATTTTTATTATAATTTTTTTATGCTGGAAACAGAAAATATTTTCTTTAACAAAGTAAAAGAATTAGATATAGATAATGAAACATTTTTATCAAAAAAATCTCTTTTAAATAATTTTAAGAATATCGTAACAGATATAAAAAATTTGTATCGTGATATTGATATTTTTTTAGAAGAGTATGTTACAAATAATAGAATATCTTTAAAGAATTATATTGATTTTAAAGCAATTCCTAAAACAGGGAAGATATTGTATATGAAAGAACATGGAATAAAGGTAGGCAAATATTTACTTAAAGAAGAATTGAAAAATATTGATAATAAATTATCGAATGAATACAAATGTATAAATGAAATAATTGATGAAAAGAAATTATATAAGAAGAAATATATAAAAGTAGATGATTTTTATTTTGAAAATTATTATATAATAGAATCATTTTGCGATTATTTAATGGGATGCATAAATTATATATTAGAAAAAAAGCCAAAGATTAACAAGTGTAAAAACTGCGGAAAATATTTTATACCACAAAATAAAGTTAATGAAGAATTATGTAATAATATTTATAAAAATAATAAAACTTGCAAAGAACTTGCATATGAAATAAAATTAGAGAAAGATGAAATAACAAATATATATAGGAAAAATTATAAGACACAAAATGCAAAAAAACAAAGAAATTTACATATAAAAAATATTGAGAGTCGATTTAAAAGATGGTGTATTAATGCAAAAGCTCAAAAAGAAAATTGTGAAAATGGGGATATATCAATAGAGGAATTTAAAAAATGGTTAGATGAAAATAAAAATTGGCATATAAACAAATAGTTAGGTCTTTAAGAGTTAACTTGACTGTAAGTTGATTTTTGTTGAAAATATTATTTTTAGAATCCTGGAATTCTTTGCAAATACTGAATTCTATGATTTTATATAAAAAAGAATTTAACTTGACTGTAACTTGACTAAAGGAAAAAAATAATATGGAGAATACTTTGTGTAACTAATGTTTTAAATATGAATTTTATAACAGCTACACAAGAAACTACATAAAAAACTACACAAGAAAAACATTGAAATGAATTGAAAAGGAAGTGTTAATAATGAATTTAGATTATAATTTAGTAAATGAATTAAAAGAAATTATACTAAAAAGCTATAATGAAGCTTTAAAGTTGGATAAAAATGTTAGAAATAAAGAACTTAATGATATTGTAACAGATGTTGATATTTATATGGAATCAAAAATAATTGAAAAATAAAAGAAATATTTCCAGAACACTCAATATATTCTGAAGAAAAAGGAGAAATAATTGGAGAAAGTGAATATACATGGTTTATTGATCCCATAGATGGAACAATAAATTTTGCAGCTGGGATACCATTATTTTCAACGTCAATAGCATTAAAAAAGAATAACGAAGCAATTTTTGGACTTGTTATAGACTATAATCAAAATGATGTATATTATGCTTTTAAAGGACAAGGAGCATATTGTAATGATAAAAGGCTAAAAGTTTCTAATACAGATAAACTAAATAATAGTATACTATCTTTCTGTTTAACTTCTCATTATAGTAATGAGCATATAAAAGATGTTTTATGTGTTGAAGAAAAATTAGCTTCAAAAGTTAGAGGATTGAGGTTAATAGTATCTGGTGCAATAGAATTATGTTGGTGTGCATCAGGAAAAATAGATGGTGTAATAAATGTTAAGCCTAGTGTGGGATTAAGTTCAGCAGCAGGAAAATTATTTGTAGAAGAGGCAGGAGGAAAAATAACTAATCTTGTAGGTGATAAAAGGGAAAAAATAGATACTATGCTTGTAACTAATGGCAAAATTCATAATGAGTTAGTAGAAATACTGAATAAAAACTAATAGGAGAAGAAAATGTTAATTTTATTATCAAAAAACAAAGCAATTATAAAAGAATATTTAAAACCAAATACCAATATAGGATTTATCGCAACAGCATCTGAACTTGAAACAAATAGAGAATATATGTATCAAGATAGAGAAGACCTATTAAAGATGAGTTACTATATAATAGATATTGATATTTCAAAAGAAAGCAAACAGGAAATTATTAAAAAGTTTAATGATGTAGATGTAATATATGTCGCTGGTGGAAATAGTTTTTATTTATTACAACAATTAATAGTTAAAGATGTTTTACAAGAATTAAAAGAGTTTGCAAATAATAAAATTTATATTGGTTCAAGTGCAGGGGCATGTATTGCTTGTCCATCAATCGAGTATGCTAAAAAATTAGATGATAAATCACAAGCAAAGTTGTTAAATACTTGTGAATCAATGAACCTAATAGATTTCTATATTTTACCACATTATAAAAGTAAAGAAAAATATACTAAATTAGCAGATGAGATTGAAAAAGAATATAGTAGTTATAAATTTGTCAAATTATCAAACAATCAAGCTATTATAATAAAAAATCTAAATGAGTATAAAATTGTGGAAACAGAATAAAAATATATTACTTTATAGGAGTGTGATTTAAATGTTAGACAGTTTTGAAAGCATTAGTCCAACAGCAATAGTGACATCGTATCCTAGAATTTTTACAGATATACCTTATGAAAAAGAAATATATAAATGGCTAAGCGAAAATTGCAATGAAGATGTAAAATTAAACAAAACGATGGCACCAGAAATAGAAGCAAGATATAAATTAACCAATAAAATATTAGATGAACTTGAAATAAAACAGGTGTTAGAACTTGCAGCAGGTTATTCATCAAGAGGCTTAATTTATTCGAAGAAAGGTTATTCTTATGTTGAAATAGATTTGGAACATGTATCTAAAAATAAAGTAAGATTATTAAATGACATTGATAGTATCAATAATAATTTACATATAGTAAGTGGAAATGCTTTGAATTATGATGACTTTATAAAATGTGAGCAATATTTTAATCCAGACAAACAATTAGCAGCAATCAATGAGGGATTATTAAGATATTTAACATTTGAAGAAAAAAAGTCAGTTGCTACAAACATTTATAACTATCTAAAAAAATATGGTGGAGTTTGGATTACTTGTGATGTAACTCCTAAAAAGTTTATTCAAAAGCAAAATAATCAAAATCCAACATTAAATAATAATTTAAATAATGTAACTTCAAGAAATAACTTAAATGATAGATTTGAGAATGAAGAACATATCAGAAAATTTTTTGGAGAAATAGGTTTTAAGAATATAGAAATACATAAATTTATAGAAGTTAAAGATGAGTTAAAATCTTTTGAAATGCTTAATATGGATAAAAATGAATGTGATGAATTATTAGATAGTGCTATTGTAGCAATTCTAAAAATATAAAGGGAGGAATTAAGAAATGAAAGAAAAATATGATATTTGGATAAAAAAATTTATGGAGTCTTGGAAACAACTAGATTGGAAGAGAACATTAGAGACATTAGATAAGAATGTTAAATACTATGAAAATCCAATAGATGAGCCCTGTAAAGATTTTAAAGAAGTAATAAACTTATGGAATGTTGTTGCAGACAATCAAAGAGATATTGAATATAAATACAAAATTGTTGCTTATAATGAAGATACTTGTATTGTAAATTGGCAAATGACAAGAGTAATGACTAAAACAAATACAAAACAAGAGATAGATGGAATATTTCAAATATCTATAAATGATGATGGTAAATGTACATTATTTAAACAATGGAGATATACTAGATAAAAATAAATGGAGGAAATAAAATGAAAAAGAAAGTAGTTCTTATAACAGGTGGTGCAAGTGGCATTGGATATGGAACAGTAGAATATTTACTAGAGCAAGGAAATTACGAAGTTATTTCAGTTTCAAGAGGAGATAAAAATATATCTCTTGCTAAAGAAAAATTAGGAGAAAAAGCTAATCAAGTTATATTTTTACAAGGAGATATTAGCAAGGAAGAAGATTGCAAAAAGATATATAAAGAAATAGAAAGTAAATATGGAAAATTAGATGGATTAGTAAATTCAGCTGGAATAATTAAATTAGGTGGAATTGAAGAACAAACTTTAGAAGAATGGAATAATGCAATAAATATAAACCTAACTGCAATATTCTTATTATCAAAAACATTATTGCCATTATTAAAAAAGGGAACGAATACATCAATTGTAAATATCTCTTCTATGTCATCAGAGAGAGCAGGAGGTTCAATTGCATATTGTGCTAGTAAAGCTGGTGTAGATATGCTAACTAAATATATGGGACAAGAACTTGGTAAGTATAATATTAGAGTAAATGCTGTAAATCCAGCAGCAGTTTATACAAATATTTATGTAGCAAGTGGAGATTACACACAAGAAGGATATGACAAATGGTCAGAAGAAAAGGCACCACTATATCCATTGGGAAGAATTGGAGATGCAAAGAAGGATATTGCACCAACAATCGAGTTTTTACTATCAGATAAGTCATTATGGACTACAGGAGCAATTTATTTAGTTGATGGTGGTAAGAGCATTTAATAATTAAAAGCAGAAATATCTAAAATAAATTAGGAGTTTGATACTATGATTAAAGCAATTTTTATTGATATAGATGGAACATTAAGAGATAGTGATAGAAATTTATCATCAAGAACGATAAATGCAGTAAAAAAAGTTACTGATAAAGGTATATTAGTTATTTTATGTTCAGGTAGACCAAGAAAATACACTGAACAGATTAGTAGAGAATGTTTTGCAAGTAAATATATTATTACATCAAGTGGTGGAATGATTTATGATTACGAAGAAAATAAAGTATTATATGTAAATGAAATGAATAAAGAAGCTCTTATAAAACTTTATGAAATAGCTAATCCAGAAGATGTTAGATATATTATGAATGTTGGTGAAGGTAGAGTAGTAAATAAAGTAAAACATGCTGATCAAGAAATTCAATTAGATGAGGATATAAAAGATTTTGTTTACAATAATCCTGTTGTTCAATGTACAATAGCAGATAGTGATATTGATAAAATAAAAAACTTAATTCCTAAAATTGATAAAGTTGAAAACGTAGAGATTAAAAATAGACATAAGAGCCTATTAGATGATAAATTTAAAGATGATAAAACAGTATTTTGTGATATTGCTAATATAAATTCTAATAAAGGAAACGCAGTAAAGAAGTTGTTAGAAATCTTAAATATACCAAAAGAAGATACAATAGCAATTGGAGATGATAATAATGACTTATCAATGTTTGAACAAGTAGGATATAGAGTTGCTGTAGATAATGCCATTGATATAGTTAAAGAAAAAGCTGATGAAATAACATTATCAAATGATGAAGATGGAGTGGCTGTATATTTGGAAAAATTGCGTTACAAAATAAAAGCAATAAAAATGAGTATAAACTTGTAGGTGGAGGAATGGAAGAAAACGAAATACCACAGAAAGCTTTTCAAAGAGAAGTATTAGAGGAAGCAGGTTGTGAAATAGAAATTATACAATTATTAGGAACAACAGAAGAATATAAGAGTAAACAAAACTTAAAACAAATTTCACATATTTTTGTGGCTAGAGTAATAAAGGATACTCATCATTTAAATCTTACAGAAAAGGAAAAAGATGAGGGAGCAAAATTATTATGGGTAGAACCTAAAGAGGCATTGAGACTTATTACAGAGTGCTACAATAAATTGTTACCATCTAATTATGATGATGTATATGATACTAGATTTGTGGTTTTAAGAGATAGAAAAATTTTAGAATATTATTTAAATAACATAAAACAATAGATGAAAATTTTATGAATTTGACATTATAATTATTCCTATTATAATGCATTTCTATCATAATTTCTATAGTTATTGTAATGGATGCAGAAAAAAACTTATAATGCAAAAATCAATGATAGCATAAATATTTTACAGTAAACGAAAGCTATTTTTAAAACATAAGGTTAGATGAAAAAAGTAGATACGATGATACATCCACTTAAACTCTAACCTTTTTCTTTTTTTCAGATAGTATAAGTTCTTGTGTTTTTTGTTTAGATTCCCTTTCTTTTTTATAATCCATTTTTATTTCTTCATATTTTATAATAATTCTATTACAAGCGTTTTTTTGAGCTTGTATTTTATCAATTTCTTCAGTAAGTACATTTATGTCTTTTAAAATTTTAGCCTTTTTATTTGTATCAGTAGATTTATGTCTTCTCCACAAAAGCTCTCGTTTTCCTTTTAATTCAGGTAGTTTATTTTCTAAATTTTCTTTATATTTTGTAATTTTAGCTATTGAAGTAAAAGAATGTCTTGCAAGAAAATTAAGTTCTTCAAATATCATATTATTTTTTCGCTTTTGTTTATAATAATCAGGAGATAGTTCGATATATTCATTTTTAGCAGGTAATATTCCAAAGAAATATAAATAATGAACATATAACCTGTAAAATGAGCTTGTTTTAAGTAAAAATTTATTTATTTTTGGTCCTGTATATATTTTTTTATAGTATTTGTTTTTATAATTTTGAGCTGGTGGTAAATCTTCTTTTAAATAGCCATAAATTCTTTCTTTAATACATTCTACAGAATATTTTTCTCCAAAAGCTCTATTTATTCTTACATTTCTTGAATAGTATGGAGTTTTTAAACTTAAATATTTCCCACTATCCTTTATATTTTCATAACCTTTGGATTTTAAAATCAATTTGAAGTCAGAATACTTTTTAGCCGATTTTATTGCTTCATCAATATCAATTATTATTCTCTGCATTTTTTTGTCTGTATGGCTAAAATAATCGATATTTTTTTGTCTAAATTCTCTTTCTTTATTTGCTTTTGGTGTATCTACAATAGATAGTCCATAATTTAAACATAATCTATCAGAGGTCTCTTTTAAAAATGCAATTTGAGCTTTAGAATTATGATATTTTATTCCATCTATAAAAGATACAGAATTTACTATCATATGATTATGAACATTTTCTTTATTGATATGAGTACAAATCACAACTTGATATTTATCTCCCCATAATTCTTCAGCAAGTTCTTTTCCTATTTGATTTGCAAGTTTTGGAGATACTTCATTTCCTTTAAATGATTGAATTATATGATAGCCTAATATAGCATCTTCTTTATGAAAAAACTTTTTAGTAAGTGCCATTTCATCATAAGCCGTTTCGACTGAACAATTTACACTTGAAACTAAAATACCATTTTCAGTTTTATCTCCATTTTTTCCATAATTAATTACTGCTTGCAAGTTGCTTTTAATATTCTTAATTTTAATTACTGCCAATAGAATCACCACCTCTCGCATACAACCTTTTTTGAAAATCTAATATAAATTGAGGAATAGTATTTTTTATATATTCTAAATCATCATCTCTAACATATCCTACTGTATTTACAGCTCTTGCTATTTGATTTATATTATTTGCTATGCCTGTAATCTGTCTTGTAAATTCTATAATTTCTTTAGTTGGCTGTTCTTTTATCTTGTAACCTTTAATACAACTTCTTAAAAACTCTGATTCATTTAATCCAGATTTTTGAGCTTTTGCTTTTAATAAATTATCTTCGGTTTGATTAATCCAAATTTGTTTTTTTATTGTTCTTTTTCTCATAAACTTTTCACCTCCAAAAAAGCAGTCATTTTTTTGACTGCTTACATAATTTTATAAAATTAAAATAGGGGATTGGGGAAAAATTTTCCCCATAAACAATTTTTGCATAAAAATTGCAAGCGGTATTTATACGGGAGTATAAATGCGTCGCTTGCTTTTAATATTTTATAAGCTAAATTTGTAGTAATTATTTAATAATTTAAGCTAAAAAAAGAAGAAATCTTATTAAAATTTCTTCTAAATTTAAGTTATTTTTCTTTAATTAATCCAGCATCTTTTAAATATAAAAACATTTCTTTACCACCTAAAAGAAATATTTCTTTTTCTTCAAAATCTCTAATATCCATATGAATTGTAATTAGTTTTTGTAACATTTTACATTCGTTTTCATCTAATATTAGATGTTGATTTTCTTCTAAAATATATTGTAAATTTGGATATTCATTAAAGATTTCATCTAGCTTTTTTCTTAGTTTTTTATATTCATTATTTCTGTTTAATAAATCAGTTTTTCTTTCTTCAATAGCCTCAGTTAAATACATTTCATATAATCTTACTTCTTCCATAAAGGTTTCCTCCTACACATAAATTATTTCATTAAAAACAATTTCTTCTGCTCGGTTTTTAATATTATTCATAGCTTGTACCCATTCCATTTGATTACTTGCTTTTAATTCTTCTGTTACATTTTCTTGTTTTGCTATTTTAGATATAATTGCATTAATTCTATCATTACATACAATATCTATTTCGTGTAAATATCTGTTTAATTTACAATCCATAAGTAAATTTAAATATTCAGCTTTTTTATGATTTTTTAAATAATTTAATTTCATTCTGCCATATTTTCCAATTTGATAATTTGTATTTTCTTCAGGCATTACTAAATTAGGCAAATAATAATCTGTACATCTTACATATTCAATACCTGTTCTTTCATCAATAAATCTATCTTTGATAACTTCCATTTTCACATTCTCCTTTTTCATTATTTTTAATTGGTGATTCTGTTTGATTTATTCCAATTTTCCTAAATATCATTAATCAAGGAATTATTAGTATATAATTTGTCCAAAAATCCAGGAGGATAAGTTCTTCCTTGATACTTTTGATTTTTACTTTGTGAGCTTTTATAATTATTATTTATATATTTATTATTATTGCTATTATGGAGTGTTGTTTTTATACACTCGGGACTGCTTGTTTCATACTTTCCTGAATGTTGATTTTCGACACGCTCAATTGCATTTGTTTTAGCATCTTCTATCATACCAATGGTTTTGCCTAAATAAATAATATTTGGCAAATTTTTACCCTGCTTTTTTTCTTTAATAAGATTACATTCTTTTAATTGTAAAATTGCACTATCCAATGCAGAACGTTTTATATGTAATCTTTCTTGTATTTCGTCTCTTTTAAATATTACATACATATTGCCTTTAGCATCATAGAATTGTATTTTTCTGTTTTCTGTTATTTGTTTAAATGACAAATCTAACCTATCGGTTAAAACAGAATAAAGTAACATAGCATTTGGTGATAGAATTTTATATTCTTCTTTTGTTAATAATTCTCTTGGAAATTTCATAAAACTTTCAAATGAAAGTTTATCCGTCTTTTTAAATGGGGTGAATTCATACATTATAGACCTCCTTCCACATAAATTTAATCTAAATTGTTCTAGAAAAGTTCTAGAACATAATCTTAAAACACTTGATTTGACTGGATTTTGTTCTTCGATTAATTTTTATTTTTTAAAATTTAAAATTAGATTTCTGTTCTAGAAAAATTTTCTAGAACAAAATTTGATGATGTAGAAGGATTTTAGAAGATTGAAAAAAGAAAAATACGTTATCTCAATTTCTTGAAATAACGTATTTTATGCACTTTTGATATAATTTTCGTACTTCTGCAGTTTCCTGCAAAAGCCTATTTAGATGGTCGAGGTGACAGGGATCGAACCTGCGACCTCATGGTCCCAAACCACGCGCGCTACCAACTGCGCTACACCTCGATTTGACGTTTTATTTCAAACGCTTATATATAATATCACATTTTTTATGAGTTTGCAAGATTTTTTTGACAATTTTTTTGACATTTTTATTAATTTCTATTGAATATTTTGTTAAATCCATGTATAATAAATAGGTATGTACCTGTAGTTTAGCTGGATAAAATGGCAGGCTACGAACTTGCAGACCGGGGGTTCGAGTCCCTCCAGGTACACCAAAACCTCTCAGAACTAATCTGAAAGGTTTTAATTTTTTTTTTTTGATTCTATTTATCTTCTTTTTTCTATAATTCTATCTAATAAAATTAGTAAAGTTTGTACCTTCTTGTTTTGGTAACTTAATACCATTTTGTTTTCCTGCTTCAATACATTTTAAATAATAAGCCATATTTCTTCCAAGTACTCTCATTATTTGCATTCCTTCTTCATCTTTAGCAACATCTTCTGGCGTTGCTCCATGAACCATATTCCAATATCTGGATGAAATAATAGGCATTTGACAAATACCAAAATATTTATTTAGTTGGTCATATGTAGCAGTTGTTCCAGCTCTTCTTGCAGAACTAATCGCAGCTGCTGGCTTATACATAAAATAATCTCCTTTTCCACTACATGAAGCTGAATAAAACGCTCTATCCATAAATGATGTTATAGCACCTGTTGCTCCTGCATAATGAACTGGTGATCCAAATATAAATCCATCCACTTCTTTAGCTTTTTCAACAAATTCATTTACTACATCGTCAAATACACATTTACCATTTTTCACACATGTTTTACATGCAATACATCCTGCTATAGGTTTTGTTCCTACCCAAAAAATTTCTGTTTCTATTCCTTCTTCATTTAATGTTTTTTCAATCTCTGTTAAAGCAGTGTATGTACAACCATTTTTATGAGGGCCTCCATTTACTAATAATACTTTCATAACAATTACCTCCAATAACTATATTATTCATAATGATCAAATTATTTACTCATTTATTATCATAAACAGAATATATCTATTTTTTATAAATGTCAATCATTATCATTTTTTAAATCTGGAGATCTGTTACTGTTTAGCCATAGTTCTCATCTAAAGTCCGCGAGAGTGACAATATATAAAAAATATTATGAACGCGTAGTTTGGGAGAACTCATATTCATACAGATCAGACAGATTAACTTTTTAATTTATGAATTATATTATAAAATCATTTATATGATTAGTTCGACCAGTAAGGAATAATATTTTTTATATATTGTCAAGGTTAAGCAGGTCAGATATATTTAGAAGGCTAAACAGTAACAGATAATTTTATACAATCTCTGGATTATCACTTATAATTCTATCTACTATATTTTGCTCCATATTAAATGGTATTACATATCCACCTAAATATCTTGCTTTTTCTTTAAGTACAGGAATTTCTTCATTTATATATATTTTTGATTTTCCTTTTCCGTTTTTTGCTTCTTGCACTAAATTAGAAACTGCTGAATTTCCGTCAAAAGCTACAACAACTGAACTTCTTCTTTCAAATATTTCATAGTTAAAACTTTTGTATATTCCTAATTCTTCCGCTTCTGTTGATATACAAACACCATTTAGTTCTTTCTCTAACAAACTATCTTTTTCATTTTCTGAAACTAATTTAGGAATAATTGCATCTATTTCAAATTTTTTATTTAATTCTTTAGAAATATCTACAATAGCTTTTTCGTATCCTTGCATTTTATGTCCAATTACGAAATATGCTTTATCTGAATTTACTTTCTGTATTAAATTTCTTAAAATTTCTTTTCCTTCTTCAGTTAATACAGTATTTCTTCCTTTTGAATTAAAACTTCCCCCTGCAATTACAATTGGCACTTTATTCTCAGGTAATTTCTTTATTTTATCTTTTAATACTATTTCAGATTCTAAATTTGATTTTAATCTTAAACTAACTTTATTTTTATTACTTTCTTCTATATTTTTATTTTCTTGTTCTAAAATAGTTTCTCTTAAAGTTCTTCCATTTAAAAATTTTTCAAATTCAACTTGCTTATTTTCAAAATATTTTTCACCTTTTCTAATTACTTCATCTTCAACTATTCTCATTTTTTCAAAATCTTCGTTATTTAAATCTAGCAAGTTAAATAGTGCTAATTGTTCTTCTATTGTGTCACTCCCATAAAGACCTACTCCATCTGTACCTTGAACACATTTCACTCCACTTTTTATGTATTTTTTTAGAGGATGATTATCTAATGCATTTAAATTGTTTAGTCTAACATTTGATGTTAATTGGAATTCTAAAATTGCTCCAGCTTTTTTCAAATTTTTAATTAATTCTTTTCCTTCTTCAGAATCCAAATCTGGTGTATATAACCCATGACCAATTCTAACTTGTGGGATTTTTTTACCTTTAGGTGTTGCATCAATTACTGTTTCTATAGATTTAGAAACATTTTCTCTTAAACTATCATTTTCTCCTGCATGTATTCTTATTGTGAAATTCTCATCTTCATTTACCACATAATCTACCAGTTCTTGTATTACAGGTTTTAAATCTGTAATATCATTTATTTCTTCACCTATAAAGTCACTTCCAACTACATAAGGACTTTTTGCTACTGCTTTTATAGTATTTAAATTATCTCTTAAATATGAACCACTTGTTTTTTGATCCTTAATTATTGTTAAAGGTATTCTTCTTATCCCTGCTAAAAATCTTATTTTTACACCTGTTTCTTCTTCTATTTTTGGCATTATATCATGAATTTCTTCTAAGTATTTTATTGCTGGCTCACCTAGTTTTGCAAGCTCAGTATCTGTTATTTCTACATACTTAATACCTTGTTTTTGATATTCTCTTGCTACCCATAATAATTTATCTTGTCTTAAATTATTATTACAATACTTACTACCATCCTTATGATCTAATATCATTTGATTAATATATTTAACTATTTCATTGTCTGGAATTTTTTCAATATTACATAAGTTTATCTTTTTTTCTGATTCTGTTCCTTTTGCAAATACATATCTATATAAATATACTTTTTCTAGATTGGTAAAAACCGCTTGACCATCTTTTAAAATCCCTAAACTATTTCTTATTTTTGAAATATTATATTCAGCATTTTCTAAATTGTTTAATATAAAATCAGCAAAATTTATAAATGTATTGTCATCAATTCTTCTAATTAAATATTTTCCTTTTAACTCAGAATCTTTAAATTGTTCTTCAACAATTTTTCTTTGTGCTAGAATTTTTTCTTCTTGTTCTTTTGTCATTTTTAAATTTAATTTTTTTATGTAATAAAGTGGGTATCTTATTTGCCTAAATATACCTAATGCAATTAAGGCATCTGGTGTTAAATTTGCATTCATGTGTGTATGTAAATCTGTTCTAAATTTTGATTTTTTTAAAATATATGATTTAACAATTGTTTTTTCTATTGGTAATTTATAATTTTTAGTTTGTGACATAAGAGTTTTAGAAATAGCTGGAATTTTAGCTTTTATTTCTATTGTTCCATCTTCATATATATTTGCAATTTTTATTCCACCTAATCTGAATATATAAACAACTTCATTATCCCCATTAATACTAGCAGGTATAATGCCTGTTATTATTTTCATATCATATTCATTTTTTATTGTATCAACACCACATATTTTTGCTAAATTTGTTATTAAATTTCCAGTGTTATGATTTGGCGTTTCCAATACAAATCTAATTTCATCCTCATTTATTTTGTATAAATTAACAATTATATCTTTTTCTTTATCTAAATAAAATCTATTAAAAAATAAACTTTTCATTCTATCCCCCTAAATAATTAAATCTTTTGTATAATATTTATCTAATATTTTATCATATTTTTCATTCGTTTTCAATAGTTATGTCAACTTTTATTTTATATATTTTATCATATTTATTTTTAATGTTATTTACCGCCCCATAAGTCATTTGTTTTTTCAATTGACATGAGGGCGGCATTTCATTTTATTTTTTACCAAGTTCAATAGTAATCTCTTTATTAATTTTACCTCTAGTTATTTTTAAAGTAACATTATCATTTGGCTTTTTTGTATAAATATATTCTCTTAAATCATTCATTGTATTTAATTCAATATTATCAATACTTGTAATTATATCCGCTTCTTTTAGTTCACCATTATCAGCAGGTCCATTGGGAGTAATTTGTGCAACATAAATTCCATTACTGAATTTATTTATTAAATTATTACTTAAATATGGAGTTACTTCTTTGTCATAAGCATAAATTCCAATCGTAGCTTCTTCAAAATTGCCTGTCTGTTTTAAACTCTCTATTATTGGCTTTACTATATTAATTGGAACTGCAAAACCTATTCCTTCTGCAGTTGTTATTTTTATTGTATTAATTCCTATAACATCCCCATTTGGATAAATTAGTGGTCCCCCACTATTTCCTGGATTTATTGTTGCATCTGTTTGAATTAAATCTGTCATATATGATTGTCTATCTTTTTCTTCAATTTTTATAGTTCTGTTTTTAGCACTTATAATACCTGAAGTTACTGTTCTTCTAAATTCAAATCCTATTGGATTTCCGTATTGCATAAACAGTCTCTCCCACTCTGATATTTTTTGAATCTCCTAAATTTACAAATGGTAAGTCTTTAGCATTAATTTTTATAATTGATAAATCTAAATTTGAATCTTCCCATACCACTGTACCATCATAATTTGAACCATTCTCTAATGTAACATAGCATTTACTATATTTACCACCTGTTACATGTTCATTACTTATAATATATCCATCCTCAGTTATAATAACTCCTGTTCCTAATCCTAATTCACTTTCTGTTATTTTAGAAAGAATTGTGTTTCCTGGTTCTTTGAGTTTTGAAATTCCTACTACTTTTTGTGTAGTTTCTTCTAAAACATCAGCTATTTTTTTACTCTTTTCTTCAACCTTTTCCACGGTTTGTTCATAAGTTGTGGATTTAACTTTGGTTGCAACATAGCTACTTTCATTTATTTCTATTTTTTGATATGTATTAAACACAAAAACACCTGCAACCCACAATATTGTACATATTATAAATATTCTCCATGCTTTTTTTCCAACTGATGATTTACTTTTTTTCAAAATATTCACCTCTATTTTAGTATTAACAATAGAATAGAATTTAAAACATTTTATAATTGATTTATGAAAAATAATATAAAATGTTGACATATATAGTTATTTTATATTATTTTCACTGTATTTCTATTGACAATATACTACATAAAAAGATATAATCTGTCTATAAAAACTGAAAAATAAAGGTGGATAAAATGGACAAGGATGTTTATGAATTAACCAATCCTCAAAAGAGTATTTGGTATACAGAACAATTTTATAAGGATACTAATATAAATAATATTTGTGGAACTGCTATTATAAATGAAAAAGTTGATTTTGAATTATTAAAATCAGCTATTAAACATGTTATACAGAATAATAAGAGCTTTGGATTAAAAATACTAATAGAAAATAATGTTCCTAAACAGTATTTTACCCTTATAGAAAATTATACTGTTGATGTAATTGAAGTTGATTCAATTGATGAAATGGAAAATTATAAAAAAGATTTAATAAAAACAACTTTTGAATTAACAAATTCATATCTTTTTAAATTTTTAATTTTCAAATTTCCAAATGATTATGGAGCAATTGTAATAAATATTCATCACTTAATCTCTGATGCTTGGACATTAGGATTTATTTGTAATGAAATTTTAAAAAATTATTCAAATTTAAAAAATAGTAAACCTTTAATTTCATATACTTGCTCTTACCTTGACTATATAAATTCTGAAAAAGAATATATAAATAGTTCTAAATATGATAAAGATAAAGAATTTTGGAATTCTATGGATTTAGATTCTTCTGAAATTGCTATACTACCTGGAACATCAAATAGTAAGCTTAATTTAACATCTTGTATAGCAAACAGAAAAACCTATAGAATAAATAAGGATTTAGTTGATTCTATAAAAGCTTTTTGTAAAAAAGAAAAAGTATCAGCTTTTAACTTTTTTATGGCTATTTTTGGTTTATATATTGGCAGAGCTTGTAATTTAAAAAACTTTGTAATTGGAACTCCAATTTTAAACAGATGTAATTTTAATGATAAAAATTCATGTGGTATGTATATAAGTACCATGCCTTTTAAAATATTATTAAATTATAACCTTTCATTTAATGAGTTTGTTAAATCAATTTCAAGACAATCATTAAATATGTTAAGACATCAAAAATATCCTTACCAAACTCTTTTAGAGGATTTAAGAAAAGAAAAGAAAAATATTCAAAATTTGTATAATATTTTGTTTTCTTACCAAATAACAAATACAAAAAACAATGATACAAATATAGATTATAATACAGAATGGTCGTTTAATGGTAATTGTGCAGATCCAATTAATATTCATATACATGATATGAATGATACATGTAATCTTGAAATACTATATGATTATCAAACTTCTATCTATACTGTATATGATATTAATTCTATTCACAACAGAATATTAAATATTATTTCTCAAGTATTGTCTTCAGAAGACATTTTGTTAAAAAATATAGAAATAATTACAAATAAAGAAAAAGAAATTATTTTATCTGATTTTAATAACACATGTTTTTCTTATGATGAATCTGTATCTGTTATTCATTTATTTGAAAAACAAGTAAAAAAATACAGTAATAAAACAGCATTAGTATGTAATGAGCAATCATTTTCCTACGACAAATTAAACAGAAAAGCTAATTTATTAGCATATCATTTAAAAAACAAATGTAATGTTCATCAAAATGATGTAATAGGAATTATGATAAATAGGACTCCAGAAATGATAGTAGGGTTATTAGCTATTCTAAAATGTGGTGCAACTTATCTTCCTATAGACCCAGAATATCCTAGTGAAAGAATTTCTTATATGTTAGAAAACAGTAATGTAAATACTGTTTTAATAAGTAGCATTACAGATGAGGCTATACCAGTAAAATATACTAAAGTAAATATTGAACTATCAACAAGTATATATAAAGAAAATGAAGAAAATGAATCAAACCCAGATATTTATATAGATCCAAAATCTATTGCATATTTAATATATACATCTGGTTCAACAGGAAAACCTAAAGGTGTTACTATTTCTAATAAAAGTTTAGCTAATTTTGTAGAAGGTATGAAACATATAATAGACTTTAGTCCTAAAAAAGTAATGGTTTCTCTGACCACTATTTGCTTTGATATATTTGGCTTAGAATTATGGTGTTCTTTAACATCTGGTCAAACTCTAGTTGTTGCAAACGAAATTGAACAAAACGTTCCTGAGGAATTAAATAAATTGTGTTTAAATAATAAAGTTAATATGATTCAAACTACTCCTTCAAGATATTCAAATTTACTTGAAGATAAAAAATATATTGATTTTTTAAAAAATATTACAGATATTATGGTTGGTGGAGAAACTTTAACTAAAAGTTTATTGTCATATTTAAAAGAAAATTCTTCAGCTAATATTTACAATATGTATGGTCCAACAGAAACTACTATTTGGTCTACCGTTAAAGATATGACAAATACAGATGTTATTACTGTCGGAAAACCAATTATTAATACTCAATGTTATATATTAGATGAGAATAAAAAATTACTACCACCATATACTCCTGGAGAATTATATATTGGCGGTAATGGAGTTTCAAATGGATATTTAAATAGAAAAGCTCTAACTGAAGAAAAATTCATTAAATCTCCATTTTCTGATGATTCTATAATATATAATACAAATGATTTAGCTTATTATAATAATGAAGGAGAAATAGTACATCTTGGCAGAACAGACCTACAAGTAAAAATAAGAGGTTACAGAATTGAATTAGGAGAAATTGAAAATAGAATTCTAAATTTTGGTTCAATAACAAATGCTGTTGTATTACCAGACAATGATAATAAATATTTATCTTGTTATTTTGTAGCAAAAGAACCTGAAAAAACTTCTAAATTAATTTCTTATTTATTAAAATATTTACCTAATTATATGATTCCTGCATATTTTAGACAATTAGATGAAATACCATTAACTCCAAATGGGAAAATTGATAGAAAATCTCTTCCAAAAATAGACACGAGTGACTCTTTAGAACTAGCAAAAACCAAAACAGAAAAAATTATATCATCTATTCTTTCTGAAATGCTAGAAACAGAAAAAATTGATATTAATACACCATTTTTGTCATTAGGACTGGATTCACTTGGTCTGCTTCAAGTTCAAACTGCTTTACTATCATATAACCTTAATATAACAACACAATCTTTTTATAGATATCCTTCTATAAAAAAATTAGCAAAACGTATTGATTCTCATACAGAGTATTATACAGAATTGAACTTTAAAGTACCTAGTCAGTTTAAACACTATGAACATGAATTAGAAGATAAAATTGATTTATCTAAAAATGATGTACTTGGTAATGTTTTGCTAACAGGAGCAAATGGATTTATTGGAATACATATTTTACATGAACTTCTAGAAACTACTAATTGCAATATTTATTGTTTTGTACGAGGAGAAAATATTTCTCACTCTATAAAAAGACTTAAAGAAAGTTATGATTTTTATTTTAAAGAATCTATAGAACGCTATTTAAATAACCGTGTTATAGTTTATAATGGTCAAATCATATGTGATAATTTTCAACTGTTTGACGAACAAATTTCAAATATAACTAAGAATATAAATACAATTATACATACCGCTGCTATTGTAAAACACTATGGAGATTTTGAACAATTTAAAGAATCTAATATTGATGGTACAAGGAGAATTGCAGAGTTTGCATATAATAATAACAAAAGATTAATACATATTTCGTCAATTAGTGTTTCTGGAAATTATTTAGTTAAACAAGATAATAAAAATATTGATTTTACTGAAAATGATTTATATATTGGTCAACATTATACAAACAATGTATATGTAAATAGTAAATTTGATGCAGAAAAAATAGTTTATTCTTATATGGAAAAAGGCTTAACTGCTGAAATTATGAGAGTTGGAATTCTTTCTGGACGATACTCAGATGGATTCTTCCAAAAAAATATAAAAGAAAACGCATTTTATTCAAGAATCAAATCATTAGTTAATTTAAAAACAATTTCTGAGTCTATGCTTAATCAAAAAATAGAATTCACTCCTGTTGACCTTTGTGCAAAGGCAATTGTACTACTCTCAAAAACTAAACTGACGGAAAATAAAGTTTATCATTTATTTAATCATAACTTAGTTCAAATACAAGAAATTACAACGGTTTTAAAAGATTTCAATATAGATATTTCATATATAAATGAAAAAGACTTTGAAAACTATATATTAAAATTATCTGGTAATAATAAAAATAGTCAAGCTTTAAAAGGAATTATAAATGACTTTTCTTTTACAAACTCAAACTTAAGCTTAACTTATGGATATACAGTTAATATATTATCTGATTATACTCAAAAATATTTAAAAATTTTTGGATTTGAATGGCCAATTATTAATGATTTATATTTAAAGAAAATAATAAAATATATGAAAGATGTAAAATTTATATAAACAAAGGATGGAATTATAATGGAAAAACAAATGTTTTTTAAAAAACCAAGTTCAAGAATAGTATTAAGATACTGCTTTATCTCAGCAGTATTCTTAATCACTTGTGCTTTATTAATACCTACATTATTAAACTATGCACCAGGTTCTATAAATACTGATTTTGATATAAAAATGTCATATATATCTTATACTCAACAATTTTTAATTATAGGTTTAGTAACATTATCATTAATATTTATTTCAACAAAATTGTTTCTACAAGATATTGATAATTGGTACATTAACAGAAATAATTTTAATAATGATGCTACTATACAAGCTATTCGAAAAAAATGTTTTAATTTACCCTATATAATATTTTTATTTGAAATAATTCTACCTACATTAGGAATTACAGGTGTTATATTTTTCACAGGAAGTCACCATACAATTATGATATTAAAGTTATTGGTATTAGTTATTTCATTTGCATTCTTACTTGCAGTTTTTACTTTTATTTTTTCAAAAGATTTATATGCTGAAATACTCTCAAACACTTATAAAGAAGGCATAAACATTGGTTTACGTGTTGATCTAAAAAATAAAATTATAATACAAATACTACCTGTATTTATCACAGTATTATTATTAACTTCTTTTATAGGTTATTCTACAAGCGTAAAAGAAAAAGAAGATATTATTTTTCAAGTTTATAATGAAAAATTAACTAGTTCTTTTGATAAAAACAAAACATATAATTTATCTGAAATAAAAGATATTTTACAAGATATTAAATTATATAATGAAACTGATTCGAAGTTTATATTAATTAATAATGAAGTTATTATAATATCTGGTGTTGAACCAAGTGACTTTTTGATTAATTATACTATAGAATTATCATCAGAATACAATGGAAGAACATATGATAGTTATGGAGTAGATACACAAGGAACAACTATAAAATTACAAACAACTGAAGGTCCTGCATATATTTGTATATCATATAATATATCTTCTAATGATACACTAAACTTATTAGTCTATGACTTTATATCTTTGTTTGTGATTTGTATATTTGTCTTGTTATATTTTTCAAAGTCATTATCCAAGGATATAACAGTTGTTACAAACGGACTTAATGATATTTGTTATTCAAATAACACCAATTACCGTAAAAAATTACCTGTTATATCTAATGATGAATTTGGAGACCTAGTAAAAGCATTTAATAAAGTACAAAAACTCAATGACACTCAACTTACACAGATTAGAGATAACCAAGAAACACTTATGGAACAAGAACGTTTAGCTTCATTAGGGCAATTAATTGGTGGAATTGCACATAACCTAAAAACTCCTATAATGTCCATTTCAGGTGCAGCAGAAGGTTTAACTGACCTAGTAAAAGAATATGATTCATCAATTGATGATCCAAAAGTTAATTCAAATGACCATCATGAAATAGCAAATGATATGAATAAATGGATATCAAAAATTAAAACACATACAGAATATATGTCAGATATAATTACAGCAGTTAAAGGACAAGCAGTTGCACTATCTAATGAACAAGACATATCATTTACAGTTGGTGAATTATTAAAAAGAGTAAACATCTTAATGAAACATGAATTAAAAAGTGCAATTATTTATTTAAATATCTATATGCAAACAGATGAAAACACAGTTATACGAGGAGATGTAAATAGTTTAGTACAAGTTATTAATAATATGATTTCAAATTCAATTCAGGCATATAATGGTAAAACAGATCAAAATATAGATATTATTGTAAAAAGAAAAAATAATGATTTATTAATCTCTATAAAAGATTATGGCTGTGGTTTATCTGAAAAAGTAAAAAATAAAATATTTAAAGAGATGATTACAACAAAAGGTAAAAATGGTACAGGGCTTGGATTATATATGTCATATTCAACAATCAGAGCACATTTCAACGGAAATATTACTGTAGAATCAGAAAAAGACAAAGGTACAACATTTACAATTATATTACCATTATAATAATTACACTAAAAAACACTTTCATATAAATAAATTTGAAAGTGTTTTTTCTGCATAATAAAGCATATATATTCTTATATTCTATAATTTAAAATAAAATTTTTTTAAAATGTATTGATTTTTATTAATTTTATTAATATAATATTTTTAAATATATTAAAATAGCTTAATAAAAATAATAATTAATACCAGACTAATGAAAGGAGTAATCATTATATGAGAAAAGGACTTCAGAACTTGGAAAATAATGAGAATAAAAATTATAAAATCCTAGCAGTAGATGACGAAGAAGGAATTATAGATTCATTATCTATTTTTTTAAAGAGGTCTGGTTATGAATTTGTAGGGGTTACTAATCCAGAAGAAGCAGTTGAAATGGTAAAAAAAGAACATTTTGACTTAATGATATTAGACTTTATAATGACTCCTATTCATGGAGATCAAGTTGTTGAACAAATAAGAGAATTTAATAAGGATTTATACATATTATTACTTACTGGACACAAAGATTTAGCTCCACCTTTAGAAACAATAAGGAGACTAGATATTCAAGGATATTGTGAAAAAAGTGATAAATTTGACCAATTATTACTACTAATAGAATCTGGAATTAAATCTATAAAGCAAATGAATGAAATTAAAAAAATAAATTCTGAACTTTCAGATACCTATGAAAAATTAGAGAGTGCATATCTAGAAAGTATACAAACTTTAAGATATACTGTTGAAGCAAAAGACACTTATACAAGAGGTCATTCTGATAGAGTCTCTGAATATTCTGTATTAATAGGAAAATATCTAGATTTACAAGAATCAGATATAGAAACTTTAAGAATTTGTGGATTATTTCATGATATTGGAAAAATAGGCGTTCCTGATTCAATACTTCAAAAAGAGGAAAAACTAACAGATGAGGAATACTCACAAATAAAACAACATCCTAATATTGGTGTACATATTTTATCTCATGCCAAAATATTTAAAGATATTTTACCAATTGTAGAACACCATCACGAAAAATATGATGGTTCAGGATATCCTGGAAAACTTAAAGGTGATAATATACCTTACTTAGCAAAAATAACTGCAATAGCTGATAGCTTTGACGCTATGAATTCAAAAAGATCATACAGAGATCCTTTACCAATTGAAGTAATAGTAAATGAATTTGAAAAATGTAGAGGAGTTCAATTTGATCCTGAAATAGATGATGTATTTTTAGATATATTAAAAAATCATTATGAAGAAATTAAAGAAATACAAGAAAAGTATAAATCATAATATTGATAAAATGGCTAAAGTGGAAAACCAACTTTAGCCATTTTTTATACCTTCATAGAAAGTCCAACTTTTTGTCTTTCTTTATCTATTTTTATTACTTTTACTTTTACAATATCTCCTACACTTACTATTTCTGAAGGATTTTTTATGAATTTTTCGCTCATTTCTGAAATATGGACTAATCCATCATGCTTAACTCCAATATCTATAAAAGCGCCAAAATCAATTACATTTCTTACTGTTCCAGTTAAAATCATTCCCTCTTTTAAATCATCTAGCTTTAATACATCACTACGTAAAATTGGTTTTGGCATATCTTCACGTGGATCTCTTCCTGGTTTTGAAAGTTCTTCTATAATATCTTTTAATGTCATATCTCCTACATTTAATTCTTTAGAAGTATCTTTAATATTTATTTTTCTTAATTTATTTTTTATTTCTTCCAATTTTTCTTTACATTTTAAATCTTCTTTACTAAATCCTAACTTTTTCAAAAGACTTTCAGCAACATCATAACTTTCTGGGTGTACTGCTGTTACTTCTAATGGATTATCACCATCTAGTATTCTTAGGAAACCTGCACATTGTTCAAAAGCTACTTTTCCTAATTTTGGAACTTCTAATAGTTGCTTTCTATTTTTCAACTTTCCATTTTCGTCTCTATATTTTACAATATTTTTTGCAATTGTTTTATTAATTCCTGAAACATATGATAAAAGTGATGGTGTAGCTGTATTTACATCAACCCCAACTTTGTTAACACTATCTTCTACAACTCCAGTTAAGCTTTCTGCAAGTTTCTTTTGATTAACATCATGTTGATATTGTCCAACTCCAATTGCTTTAGGGTCTATTTTTACAAGTTCAGCAAGTGGGTCTTGTAACCTTCTTGCTATTGATATTGCACCTCTTATTGAAACATTTATATCTGGATATTCTTCTGTTGCAAGTTTTGATGCAGAATAAACTGATGCACCTGCTTCACTAACTATTACATAATGCACGTCTCTTTTGCAGTCTTTAATCAAATCTGCAACAAACATCTCAGACTCTCTAGATGCCGTTCCATTTCCAATTGCAATCATATCAATTTTATCTTTTTCAATTAATTTTAATAATTCTCTTTTTGCACCCACGACATCGTTTTGTGGTTCAGTTGGATATACTGTAGTATAATCTAATACTTTACCTGTTTCATCAATGACAGCGATTTTACATCCAGTTCTATAAGCAGGATCAAAACCCATTACCGTTTTCCCTTTAATTGGTGCGCCCAATAACAATTGCTTAGAATTCTGCCCAAATACTTTTATAGCTTTCTCTTCTGCTTTTTCTGTTAAGTCTGAACGAATTTCTCTATCTATTGATGGCTCAATTAGTCTTTCAAAACTATCTTTTATAGTTTCTTTTAACATTTCTGTAAATTGTGTCTCACCTTTAATTATGTCTTTTTCAATAAAAATTAAAATCTTGTCTTCTGGTTTTTCTAGTTTAACCTTTAAGAACTCTTCTTTTTCTCCTCTATTTATTGCTAAAATTCTATGACTTGGTATATATTTTATAGCTTCACCATATTCATAGTACATTTCATAATTTGATTTTTCCTCTGGTTTTACAGCTTTTGTAGCTATTAAGCCTTCTCTATAGCA
This sequence comes from Clostridia bacterium, assembly GCA_036307105.1. Taxonomy (GTDB): domain Bacteria; phylum Bacillota; class Clostridia; order TANB77; family CAG-508; genus CAG-269. Next base: position 41,819 of record JAXJYD010000053.1, read on the forward strand.
TAATCTTTTTATTTCTTTTCTATATTTACTATTATCAGAAATGTCCTCTGCAATTATATCTAAAGCACCTTGAACTGCTTCTTGTTCGGTATTTACAACTTTATCTTTATTTTTCGTATCTTCTTCAGATAATTTATCTACATTTATATATTCTTTTGCTATTTTATAAATATCTTTTGTTTCTTTTTGTTCAATAATTATATTAGCTAAAGGCTCTAATCCTTTTGCTTTAGCAACTGTTGCTCTAGTTTTTTTCTTTTGCTTATATGGTCTATAAATATCTTCTACCTCTGCTAAAGTTTTTGCTATTGCTACTGCTTGTAATATCTCTTCTGTTAATTTTCCTTGCTCGTCAATAGATTTTGCTACTTCTTCTTTTCTTTGCTCTAAATTTCTTAAATAATTTAATCTTTCTCCTAAATTCCTAAGCGTTTCATCACTTAGTCCCCCTGTTACTTCTTTTCTATAACGTGCAATGAAAGGAATTGTATTTCCTTCATCTATTAACCTAATTGTATTTTCTACTTGTGTAGCTTTTATATTTAATTCTTCTGCTATTGTTTTTATGATTTTTTCCATGTATATTCTCCTTTGCTATATATTGACCTTTGTTATTTTACTATAATTGTTTTAAAATAGCAAGAAAAAATAGTATGCAAATTTCGTATAAAAGCTTTGCATACTATTTTTTATATTATTACTTATTATGCTTCTGTAGTTGTTTTAGGTACTTCGTTTATTTGTGGTCCTACATATTCAGCATTTCCCCATGCTAATATTGGATAACATACAAATGGGAATAATGCTAATAAAACTCCAAATCCTGTTCCTTTTCCGAAAGCTTTTGCTAAAGCAATGCTCTTCCAGAATGAAAAGATAATTGGACCAATTCCACATATAACAATTAGATTTAAGAAAAACCAGTAGGTTTTAACACCACCTAATTGTAATTCTACAATACTACTATGTACTGGAATTAAAGCTTCCCAACCATCAACATTAGCTTTTTTGAAAACCTTCCACTGAGCAACTACAGTTAGAACAGCTAATGCAATGACAGCTATCCAAAATATTACTCCCATTCCTAGAATAGCAGCTACTACTCCATCAGCACCTGCTGTTGTTGCAGCTCTTGATGTTGCTGTATAAGGTGTACTGTAATAAGATGAATACATATTCTTTCCCCCCTTTATTTATTTTATTATAAATAAAATTATAATATTACTTATAATATAATACTTTTTAGTAAAATTTACAAGTATTATTTTCATTTTTCTATATTTTTCGACATTTATTAAATAAGAAATTTAAATAAATATCTCAATATTGTAATACTACATACTATAATAAAAAAAGTTGGTAATATATTTATTTTAAATTTATGAAAATATCTATCTACAAAAAATAATATTGCTAATATCCACCATAAAAATATTGTGTAATTTGCATGAAATGCCTTCATAAATTGTCCTTTAAACATATATATAGTAGCATGTGTTAATCCACATCCTGGACAATCTATGTGTAAAAAAATCTTTATTGGACATAACTGACCAAAAAAAATTTGCATAAAAATTAAATATAAAAAACAATTAAAATTATATACCAATATTTATAAAAATCATCTTTTAATTTTTCCATTCTTATTCAATTCCTAGATACTCATTATAAGTAATTTCTCTATCTACAACTGTTCCATTTTCTTTTAAATCTATAATTCTATTTGCTACTGTTTGAGTTAATTCATGGTCATGTGATGTAAATAACATATTTCCTTTAAATCTTTTCATCCCTTCATTTAATGCTGTAATACTTTCCATATCTAGATGGTTTGTTGGTTCATCAAATGTTAAGAAATTCGCACCTGAAAGCATTATTTTAGAAAATACACATCTTACTTTTTCTCCTCCTGATAAAACTTTTACTTGTTTTAAAGCTTCATCACCAGAAAATAACATTCTTCCTAAAAAGCTTCTTACATAGGTTTCATCTGGATCCTTTGAATATTTTCTAAGCCAGTCTGTTATATTTTCATCTGTATCAAATAAATAATTGTTGTCCTTAGGGAAGTATGCACTTGTAATTGTTGTTCCCCAAACAAGTTCCCCTTCATCTGGTTCTAATTCACCAGCAATTATTTGAAATAATACTGTTTTTGCATTTTCGTTATCTGCTAAAAATGCTATTTTATCATTTGCTTTTACAGTAAATGATACATTATCTAACAATTTAACTCCATCAACAGTTTTAGAAATATTTTTCACCTGTAAAATCTCTTTTCCTGGTTCTCTATCTGGTTTAAAATCTATATATGGATATTTTCTATTTGATGGTTTTATTTCATCTAATTCTATTTTTTCAAGAGTTTTCTTTCTTGAAGTTGCTTGTTTTGATTTAGACGCGTTTGCACTAAATCTGGCAATAAAATCTTGTAATTCTTTAATCTTTTCTTCTTTTTTCTTATTTTGTTCTCTTGCTTGTTTTAATGCTAATTGACTTGATTCATACCAGAAATCATAGTTTCCAGGATATACTTTAATTTTCCCAAAATCTACGTCTGCTATATGTGTGCATACTTTATTTAGAAAATATCTATCATGTGATACTACTATAACAGTGTTCTCGAAATCCATTAAAAAGTCTTGTAACCAGTTTATACTTTTTAAATCCAAGTCATTTGTAGGCTCATCTAAAAGCAATACATCTGGATTTCCAAATAAACTTTGTGCTAATAACACTTTTACTTTATCTTTTGCCTCTATTTCTTTCATTAATTTATAATGGTCTTCTGGAACTATTCCTAAATCATTTAAAAGCATTGCTGCATCAGACTCTGCATTCCATCCATCTAATTCTGCAAATCTTTCTTCTAATTTGGCAGCTTTCATTCCATCTTCTTCTGAAAAATCTGGTTTAGCATATATTTCATCTTTTTCTATCATAATGTCATATAATTCTTTATTACCCATTATAACTGTATTTATTACACTATAATCTTCATAAGCAAAATGATCTTGTTTTAAAACAGATAATCTTTCACCTTTTTCTATTGAAACATCACCTTTACTTGGTTCTAATTCTCCTGATAATACTTTTAAAAAAGTAGATTTACCAGCACCATTTGCTCCTATAATTCCATAGCAATTTCCTTTTCCAAATTTTATATTTACATCTTCAAATAAGACTCTTTTTCCAAATCTTACTGTTACTCCATTTGCACTTAGCATTCTATCTCCTCCTTGACATGGAGTATTATACACTAAAATTACTTGATTTTCAATGATAATTTCCACATATCTTGAAAAATTGTGGAAAATCATTTTTTTCACATTTATCTAGCTTGTTTTTTAGAACTTACAGATGAAATAAAATCCTATACAAAAAGTAGTAAGCAAAATAAATAAGATTGCTTACTACCTTTAATTATATGAATATAAATTTTAGTCGTCAAATAATAACTTAATTCCCCATAATCCGGAAACACCAACTAAGCTGTAAACTATTCTAGAAAGTAGAGTCATATTACCAAATATAGCAGCAACTAAATCAAATTTAAATAACCCTATTAATCCCCAGTTTATAGCACCAATTATGATTAAAACTAAAGCTATTTTATCTATTATTTTCATAACAATAACATCCTTTCTTAATTTTTTATTCGTTCTCTTCTTTTATTATATGTTTTATTATTTAATTTATTCGTTTTATTGATTTTTTTTATTTTTTATGATATTTTTGATGTGTATAAAAAATAAGAGGAGAGTGTTTTTAATGAAAAGAATTTTTAGAGTTTTAATTCTTTTATTCATTATTATCTTATTTATTTTTCTTTTTAATTTTTTTATAAATATGGAATCAAATAACACTGAAATTAGTCAAACTTCGTCTAATGAAGAAAAAATTGCACAAGAAGAGATAAAGCCAGATGTTACATTTTCTTTAACTGCTATTGGAGATATCATGTGTCATAATACGCAATACTGGGATGCCTATCAAAAGGAAACTGATACTTATGATTTTTCTTATGTTTTTGAAAATGTAAAAGATTATATTGCTGCAGGTGATGTTTCAATTGCAAACATTGAGACAAGCTTTGCAGGAAAAGAAAGAGGATACAGTAATTATCCTGTATTTAATTCACCTGATGAACTCGCAAGAGATGTAAAGAAGGCTGGTTTAGATATTATTACAACTGCTGGAAATCATTGCTTAGATATGGGTTATAGTGGTCTATCTAGAACAATTGATGTATTAAAAAACAATGGAATTGAACAACTAGGAACATACAAATCTCAAGAAGAAAGAGATACTATATTTATTAAAGAAGTTAAAGGTGTTAAAATTGCATTTATAGATTATACTTACGGAACTAATGGTATTCCAGTTCCTTCTGAAAAAGAATATTGTGTAAATTTAATTGATAAAAATTTAATAAAAAAAGATATTGAAGTTGCAAAATCACAAAATGTAGATATGATAGTTGCATGTATGCATTGGGGTGATGAATATAAAACAAAAGCAAATAAGGAACAAGAAGATTTAGCTGATTTTTTATTTAAAAATGGTGTAAATGTTATAATAGGAAATCATCCTCATGTACTAGAACAAATGGAAAAAAGAACAATAACATTAGAAGATGGAACAACTCAAGATGGATTTGTGATTTTTGCATGTGGTAATTTCATATGCGACCAAAATGCAGAAAATACAAGAAACTCTATTATTTTAAATTTAGATATAACTAGACATTCTAACGGAAAAGTAACTGTTGACAAAGCTAATTATATTCCAATTTACATGTATAAAGGAGCAACTGGTAAATTAAGAAGAATGAAAGTATTAGATATAGAAAAATCTATTGCTAATTTTGAAAACGGAACAGATACTTCTATTGGACAATCTACATATAATGATTTAAAAAAACAATTAGAAAAAATAAAAACAATAGTTGGACCTGAAATAAATTAGTTAAAATAAAAATGAGAAAAATCTTTTCTCATTTTTATTTTAACATATCCTTCTTATTCAACCACCATGTAACAATAACAGTAAGTACAATTGAAATTAAAAGCATTATACCAAATCCCATTGCACTATTTTGAAATGGTAAATTCACATTCATACCCCAAAAGCTAGAAACCATCGTTGGTACTGCTAAAATAATTGTTACTGATGTCAAGTATTTCATAACTCCATTTAGGTTATTTGAAATTATTGATGCATATGCATCCATGGTTCCATTTAAAATATTACTATAAATTTGTGCCATTTCTATTGCTTGTCTATTTTCAATAATTGCATCTTCTAGAATTTCTTCATCTTCATCATATAATTTAATAATTTTTCCTCTTAAGGTTTTTTCCATTACTAATTCATTTGATTTTAATGATGTTGTAAAATAAACTAGTGATTTTTCTAAACTAAGCATTTTTAAAAGTTCTTTATTTCTCATTGAGTTCTTTAAAACATATTCTGCAATTTCTGTTTCTTTATTTATTTGTTTTAAGTAATTTAAATAATAAGATGAATTTAAATATAAAATTTGAAAAATGAATCTTGTCTTTTTATATGTTTGGAAATTTTTTATTTTCTTTTTTTCAAAACTTTCAATTATTTTATTTTTTCTTAATGAAACTGTTAAGAAAAACTCATCTCTTACTACAATCATACCTAATGGTATTGTTGAATATATTTCGTTTTCTTCTCCTTTTTCAATAACAGGAACATCTACTACAAAAAGAATTGTATCATCATCATCTTCTTTATCTATTCTTGCTTTTTCTTCATAGTCTAATGCATCTCTTATAAAGTCCTCTTGAATATTTATACTTTCACATACTTTTTTTATTTCATTTTCCGACGGATTTACTAAATTAATCCATGACCCTTTTTCAAAATTTTTAATTTCTTGTAATTCATTTGTTTCCTTATCTGTATTATATATCTTTAGCAAAACCCATCACCCCTTTAAAATATACTAGACTATTTAATTTTACTATTTTTGGCATAATTTGTCAATAATTTATTATTCATTATATAAACATATGAGTTGAATTTTTCGTAGTAAAATACTTATAAATTATTTTCTTGATTTTATGAAAAAAATAATATATAATTTTGTCAAATTAAGTAATAACAAAGGAGGTCTTGTAAAAAAATGTTCAACAAATTAAAAGAAGAATGCGGAATATTAGGAATATATACAAATGAAGAAAAAGATAACCTGATAAGCCAATTATGTATAGGTCTATCAGCATTGCAACATAGAGGAGAAGAAAGCTGTGGCGTTGCAATAAATAAAGACGGAATAATACATATGCATAAAGATTTAGGATTAGTTTCTAAAGTTCTCTCTAAAGATGTCCAATTAAATATGCCTGATGGAAAAATAGGTGTCGGACATGTTAGATATTCTACAACCGGAATTAGTAAAAAAGAAAATGCACAACCAATGCTTGTTAGACATACAAAAGGTAATTTAGCACTTGTACATAATGGAAATTTAACAAATGCAACTGAATTAAAAAAACAACTAGAAGCTGAAGGAGCTATTTTTACAACAACAAGTGATACTGAAATTATATGTCATTTAATTATAAGAGAAAGAATAAAAACAAACTCTATAGAAGAAGCTATAAAAAATACCATGAAAATTATTAAGGGTGCTTATTCTTTACTTATTGTTACTACAAAAAAATTAATAGCTGTAAGAGATCCTCAAGGCTTTAGGCCCCTTTGTATCGGTAAACTTGACAACGAAATATTATTTGCTTCTGAAAGTTGTGCTTTAGATATATTAGGTGCACAATTTGAACGCGATATTGAACCGGGAGAAATAGTTACTATAACTAATAATAAAATAAAAAGTGATAAATTTATGCCAAATGAAAAAAAAGGACTATGTGTTTTTGAATATATATATTTTGCAAGACCCGATTCTATAATTGATGGTATTAATGTTCATATTTTTCGAAATAATGCTGGCAAATATTTAGCTAGACAAAACCCTGTAGATGCAGACATTGTTGCTGGTATTCCAGACTCTGGAATTGATGCTGCTTTAGGTTATTCAAAAGAATCAAAAATACCATATGATATGGTATTTATAAAAAGCAAATACATTGGCAGAACTTTTATTCAAAATGCACAAAATAAAAGGAAACAATTAGTTCATCTTAAATTAAATCCATTAAAAAATACAGTAAAAAATAAAAAAATAGTTTTAGTTGATGATTCAATTGTAAGAGGAACTACTATTACTAGAATTATAAAATCATTAAAAGATGCTGGTGCTTTAGAGGTACATATCCGTATAGCTTCGCCTCCTTTTATAGATGTATGTTATTTTGGTACAGATGTAGACAATAAAGATAATTTAATTGCAAGTAAAAAGACTATTGAAGAAATAAGACAGCATATTGGTGCAGATTCGTTAGAATTTTTGAGTCTTGAAAATTTAAAAGAAATAACAAAAGATTGTAAAATAGATAATATATGTACTGGTTGCTTTACAGGAAAATATCCTATAGAAGTACCTAAAGAAATAGATAAAAATGCTTTTGAAAAAAAAGTATAAAATGGTGCGCCATAGAGGGGTCGAACCTCCGACCGTCAGATTAAGAGTCTGCTGCTCTACCAACTGAGCTAATGGCGCATATTAATATGTGTCATTTACGACTTTTAAATTATATTACCTTTTTCAATTCTTGTCAATGATTTTTCAAAATAAATCTACTATTTACTTAAAAACCAGTATATCTATTAAATATACTGGTTTTATACACTATTTAATTTCCATTATTTGCTTCTGTATTATCTGTTGGTGTTTCTGGTTTTGTTTCAGGAGTTTCTGTTACAGTAAGAGTTGAAGGAGTAACTGGTATTTCTTCATTCTTAGGTTCTTCAGTTGGTATTGGTGTTACTGGCGTTTGAGGAGTTTGTACTGATGGAGATGATGGTGTTGAAGTGTCTTCTCCTTTTGTTCCTTTTATCACAATTCTAGTCATCGCACTATAGGTATCTCTTGAAAGTAAATCTCTAGAAACCACTTTTCCATTTAATGTTTTAGTAACATATGTTTCTGTTTTTATTCCATTAGTTCCTTTTCTTTTTACTTTTTCTGTTCCAACTGGTAATGTTGCATCTTCTTCATAAGTTGTGGTAGTTGGTATTGTATCTACTGTTCTTGTTTCAAATTTAAATGTGTATTCATTTTCTTCTTTTATTCCATAAATTGTTACTGTTGCAATTCCGTTTACAGCTGATGCTTTTAATCTAACAGGATATTTCCTTGTATTTTTAAACTTAAAATCTATAGCACCATAAACTACTGTTGCATCTCTTCCAGGTCCTACATAAGAAGTAACAAATTGATGGTTTCTTCTTTCTACTGTTTGTAAATTTGCCATTACAACTGCATTATAAAGTGTAGATGAAATTTGACATATACCTCCACCAATTCCGTCAACTACTTCGCCACCTTCATATACTTTTCCATTTTTAAATCCTGCTGCAGCTGTTCTTGCTCCTAGTGTTTTATTATATGAAAATATTTCTCCTGGCATTAAAACCTTTCCATTGATTTTACTACATGCTATTCTTAAATTTGTCGATCTATCTCTGTCACTTTCATCAAATCTTGTTGTAAAGGTTGATAACTGGTCTGGAAATGCTTCTGAACCAATTTGTTCTATTGTAACTTTTGGTCTTGTAATTGTTAACTTTATAATATATTCTTCTTTATCTTCTAATAATAATGCTTTTGCTGCTTCTACATCAAAATCTACACCAATTACTTCAGGATACACAGTAAATGGATCTTTGGTATAGTAAGCATCTTTTGCTTCTTTATAAACTTCTTCATGTATTTTATCAATATCAATTGCCTGAGGATTTGCATTTTCAACTGGTATTTGAATTATATCTTCTTTATTTTCTAAACTATTTAATCTATTTTTTACCTCTTCTAAAAGTTTATTATTTTCTACTTTTATACCAGGCTTTCCTTTAGTAATAACCATTTCATCATCTTCTATAGAATAGCTAGACTCTATTATTGCTCCAGGTAGATTTAAACTAATTTCATCAAGTTTTTGGATGGCCATTTCTTCATTCAAAGACATATCTACATCAATGTTTTTCTTTCCTAATAATGTAAATAAAATTTCATAATTATTTATAAAGATATTGTCTTTTCTTCCAATATTATAAGCTTCATCTATAGCTTTATCAACATTATATTCAGTTTCTAATAAGAGTGGACTTAAAGTATTTTCATAATCTTGGTAATTTAAGTTTAAATCTTTTTGTTTCTTTTCTTCAAATAAGTTTTGTATTTTTTCTTTTGCTTCTTGTTTAGATAATTTAGAAATATCCACTCCAGAAATTGTTACTCCATTTATTATTTTTTCATTATTTATATTAAATAGTGCAAATATTGTTGAAAAAATAATCCCTAAAACTAATATTACTCCAATAATACATAAAATTATAATTTTCTTCTTTTTACCTTTTTTAGGATCCATTTCTTTTATTTTTTCTTTTACATGTTTTGGTTTGTCTTCAATTTTTTCAAATTTAGTATCTTCTTGCTTTTCTTCATTTTTTTCAACTATTTCCTCTTCTTTTTCTTGTTTGATTTCTTGATTAGCTTCCTTTACTAAATCTTCTTTCATAATAAATTCCCCTTTTGTATTTTTATTATCTATAATTCTACCATAAAGTATTTTTTTTTACAATAATTTTAATAATAATTAATATTATAAAACACATATATTAATAGTATGTTCATGATTTTAAAAATATGTATTAAAATTTTTTTAATTTTTTTAAAAAAACACTTGAACATTGTAGAATTTAATATTATAATGTTGACAGCAAAAGATAAATAAGGAGAGATTTCGCATGGAGTTATCAAAAAATATATTTTTTAATACAGACAAATTAATTGAAAATAGTAAGGTTAAAATATCATATATAGGAAAATTATACCAAGAAGCTTCTGAGGAAGTTTTTATTCATTATGGTTTTGGAGCTAATTGGGATAATATAAATGATATTCAAATGAATAAAACAGATTTAGGATTTCAAGCTGAAATACAACTTCTTGAAGGTGATTCATTTAATTTCTGTTTTAAAGATTCAAATAATAATTGGGATAATAATGAAGGAGAAAATTATATCTTTCCATTAGAAAAAATACAAACAGAATTATTGGTTTTAGAAGATGAACCTGTTTCTTTAGGATCTGCTAAAAAATTAAGAAAATCTTACTTATGGAGCAAAAAAGTACGTTTAGCAGTTTATAAAATTATTACTTATCTTCCCAAATTAATTTCTGGAAATTATAAAAGAAAACTATCTAATTCAAATGGATAATAATTAATCGCTAATTTAAAATTAGCGATTTTTTGATTTTTATTATTATGTAATTATCCATCCTCCATTAGGTGATATAACTTGCCCTGTTGTAAACTCATCTTCCACTAACCATTTTACACATTTAGCTATATCTTCTGGTTTTCCAATTCTTCCTAAAGGAGTTTCTTCTTTTATTATATTTATTTGTTCTTCTGATATATCATTATTCATTTCGGTATCAATAATACCTGGAGCTATTGCATTTACTCTTATATTTGATGGACCTAATTCTTTTGCTAAGGCTTTTGTCATTCCATTAATTCCTGCTTTTGCTGTTGAATAATGTACTTCACAAGAACTTCCAACATTTCCCCATATTGAGGATATATTTATAATACATCCATTTTTATTATGAATCATATTCTCTAATACTTCTTGACTCATAATAAATACAGAATTTAAATTTATATCAATCATTTTATTCCAATCTTCATCAGTGATTTTTGTGAATTCCTTAAACTGTGCTATTCCCGCATTATTTATTAATATATCTATTCTTCCATATTTGTCTAAAGTATAATCTACTAATTCTTTTGCCTCATTTCTTCTTGAAACATCTGCTTTAAATATATCAATATCTATATTTTCTATTTTTAATTCTTCCTGTAACTCTTTTGCTTTTTCTTCAGACTTATTATAATTTGCAATTACCTTTATTCCTTTTTTTGCTAATGTCTTAGCAATTTCTCTACCAATTCCCCTAGATGCTCCTGTTATTATTGCAACTTTGCTCATTTTAATCACCTTTCTTTATTATTTGTAATGACTATACTAAATATTGCTAATATTTTTGTAACTTGTATTTTGTTTATTACTTAATAATTAAGTCTTCTAAATTTTTTTCTTTATTTAGAATATTTAAGTCAATATACTTTTCTCCACCTGTATATCCCTCTAACTCTCCTTTGTTTAAATATTGCCAAATATACCAATCATCTTTATAATTCCAGCTTAAAGGAGTGTAAAAACTAGATATCCATTTCTTATATTCGTCAAATTCTCCTTTTAGATATTTATCATATATCTCTGTTCTGGTATATATTAAAGGTTTTATTCCATATTCTTTTTCAACCATTTCTAGAAATACTTTTAATTCTCTTACAACAACTTCTTTACTAGGTGGGTTTTGCTCTTTATCTCCGTAATATTCTACATCAACAGCTGGAATCAATCTTCCTTTTATATCCTTCCCTACTGTTTTTATGAAGTTTTCTGCTTGAGTTTTTCCTTCGCTATCATAAGAAAAGAAATGATATGCTCCAGATAATAGCTCTGCATTTTTTGCATTTTCCCAGTTTTCAGCAAATCTATCATCTTGTGTTTTACTTCCCTCTGTTGCTTTAATATAAATAAATTTTATATCTTGTTTTTTTAACTTATTCATATTTATATTTACTTGATACGATGAAACATCAACTCCAATAGTACTATTTTTTTCATCCACAAACCATTTATTTATAAATATTTTCTTTTGTTTTGCTAAACAAAATATTGTTAAATAAATTGCTATTAATACTATTACAAGTATAATTAAAGTAATTAGTATTATTTTAAATCCTTTTCTCATATTTTTTATTCTTTCCTATCTTACTATTTTATTTTATCAGATCCATAAAGTATATTTTTAAATAAGTTCTATATCAATAAATCTAATTAATTTATTTGTAGATTTTAATTGAGATTTAATCTTTTTTTCAAGTAAAAGATACTCTTTTATAGTTATTTTTTCATCTACTTTAACTTTTAAGAAAACACTGTAATATGATGACATCTTTATTACTTTAACATTTTTAAAATATAAATTACTATATTTTTTTAATTCTTTTTCTATTTTTTCTTTAATTTCATTATTTTCTTCATCATTTAAAAGCATTCCTCTTATATTAGATATCATCATTTTTATTGAAGTATAGAACACATATATTGACATACCTAAACTTCCGATTTTATCAATATTTATAAAGTCAGGTATATACTCTTCAAAAAATGATAATATTAATATTGCTAATACTACACATGTAGATATAAAATCAGCCTTTGATTCTTTAGAAGCTTCTATCATTAATTCACTTTTAAATTTCTTTCCATATTTTTTCAATAATTTTATTACTATCATTTTTAGAATTAGTACAATCACAAGCACTATTGCAATTGATATACTAGGTTCAAAATGTCCTTGAAAAAAGAAAAATTGATAAAGTATAAATATTCCTATTAAAAACAATAAAAATCCAGTAAATAGATTGGCTAAATAATATACTTGACCATAACCAAATGGATATGTTTTATTTGCTCTTCTTTTTCCTACTTTATTTGCTAGTATACTAGTAATATCAGTAAAAAAATCAATAAATGATTGAATACAATCAGCTATTAATGTTGAAAAAGAAAAGGTTATACCTGAAATTAGTTTTAAAAATGCTACAATTAAGTTAAAAAAAGCTGTAATTATAATAATTTTATTTTCTTTCATAGTGGCTCTCCTCTTTATATAATTTTATAGCTTTTTTTCTTATTAATCAATAGTTTAATCTTAAAAAAATTATAATAAAAAAAAGCCAGTAATCAAGCAAAATTGCAAAACTATTGACCTTTATGGAGCCACTTCCCAGATTCGAACTGGGGACCCTCGCATTACAAGTGCGATGCTCTGGCCAGCTGAGCTAAAGTGGCAAAATATTAAATTGGTGACCCGTACGGGAATCGAACCCATGTCTCCGCCGTGAAAGGGCGATGTCTTAACCGCTTGACCAACGGGCCTTATATATAAAGAACTAAATAATTTTTTTAATCATTTAGTTCTTTTGGTGAGCTATCCGCGACTCGAACGCGGGACAACTTGATTAAAAGTCAAGTGCTCTACCACCTGAGCTAATAGCCCACATAATTGTGACACTCACAACGCCTTTATATCTTACAATAAATTTTCACAAATGTCAATACATTTGTGAAAAAAAATTGCATTTTTTGCGCATTTCTGTAAATTTATGCATTTAATTTATCTAAAACTTCATTTACATCTATTCCATGTACACTACAAGCTTCTTCTAAAGTTTCCATTTGAGAAGCTGGACATCCTAGACAATGCATACCAATTTCTAATAATATATCAGCTTTTTCTGGTGCTTTTTCTAATAGTTCACCAATTTTTGTATCTTTGTTAAAGTTCATTTTAAGTCCTCCTTGAAATTTAATTTAATAAATTTTATCACAAATTTTAAAAAAAGTATAGACAAAAATAAAAAAATGTTGTATTATGGTAAAAATTGTAAGGCGGTGATATCATTTCTAGTCTAATTAATTTTTATTTCATAACCTATATTATTTATATATCTATAACTTTTTATTCAATTTATACATTTTTATATGTAATATTATTTCACAATAAACAAGGTTCCAAATTAAAAATTAAAAAGAAAAATTTTAAGTAAAGGAGGTTTATTTATTTTTAAATATATAAATAAATTTGTAAAAAAATTTTTATTTTCTATTACTTTTTTAATATTATCTTGTATATTAACTTTCAATTTTTTTAATCCTATTTATACTGCAAAAGAAGTTATAATTACTTACGGAATCCATCCTTTTGATATCTATTCAAAACAACCAGATTTATGGCAATTTATCAAAGTTTCTTATATAATAGTTTTTATTTTTTCAAATTTTATAGTTAGTAATTTTATATATATACGAATAATTCAAAGAATCTATAAATTCTTTTATCCTTCAAAAAACATTAATATAAATAAAAAAGAAAAAGCACTTTCACGCTCAAAAAAAATAATTACTAATCTTGATTTATTAATAGGTTTTGATAAAAAATCAAATTCAAAAGTATATATACCAGAGTCAGGATTATATCAAAACTTTTTAATAACTGGCACAATAGGATCTGGAAAAACTTCAAGCGCAATGTATCCTTTTACTAAGCAATTTTTAGAATATAATAGCAAAAATAGAGATAAAAAATTAGGAATGTTAATTTTAGATGTAAAAGGAAATTATTTTAAACAAGTTAAAAAATATGCAAAAAATTTTAATCTTTTAAATGATTTAATAGTAATAGAATTAAAATCAAATGTTTTTTATAATCCTCTTCATAAACCTAATTTAAAACCACAAGTTTTAGCAAATAGATTAAAAACTATTCTTTTATTATTTTCAGAAAATAATTCAGAATCTTATTGGATTGATAAAGCTGAAGAAGTTATTTGTGAAGCAATAAAACTTTGTCGATTATATAATAACGGTTATGTCACATTTTTAGAATTGCATAAATTAATTACTTTACCTAATTATTATAAAGAAAAAATTCAAATATTAAGAAATCTATTTATTTCTTCTAAATTTTCTAATAAGCAAATTTATGAATTAAATGCAAGTTTAGATTTTTTCGAAAAGGAATTTCAAAATTTAGATGATAGAACAAAAAATATTTTGATTTCTGAAATCACGAGAATTACAAATCCTTTTATATCTGATTATGATGTAATGTCTACTTTTTGTGCCCCTAAAAATAAACTTACATTTAAAGGATTTAATAGCATTTTAAATTCTGGTAAAATAGTAGTTTTAAATATGAACATATTTGAATATAGCATTCTTTCTAAAATCATTTCGACTTATTTAAAACTTGATTTTCAAACAGAAATTATGAGTAGATTATCTAAAAATATTTGTAAACCTTCTGTTTTTATTTGTGATGAGTATGACAAATTTGCAAGCAAAACCGATGGAGAGTTTTTCTCATTAAGTAGAGAGGCTAAGTGTATTAATATTGTCAGCACTCAAAGTTATTCTTCTTTGAAAACAACTTTAAAAGACGATGCATCTGTTAAAGTTATAATCCAAAATTTAATAAATAAAATTTGGTTTAGAACAGATGATAGTTTTACTATAGAAGAAGCACAAAAACAATTAGGTAAAGAAGAAAAAGAAAAAATATCTAAAAGCATTTCAGAAAGTGCTAAAGAAACAAAATTTAGTTATATTACTAATTCCTTAAATTCAGAAAATTCAAATATTTCTGAAACCTATAGCACTTATACCCAAAATGATTTTATATATGAATCTAATTACTTTACACAAAATTTAGAAACTTTCACCGCTCTTACATTTTTATCAGATGGAAATAAAATATATCCACCAAAAAAAATAAATATGCTACCTTATTTTAAAAAATGATATTTAAATATTTTTTATTTTTTTATTTAATTTAATTTAATTTATTATATTTTATTTATTATTATTTGATTTATTTTTTTATTTATTTTTTTATTTATTTTTAATTAATTTTATTTAATTTTTTATATTAATTTA
>JAXJYD010000054.1:0-15072 GCA_036307105.1 Clostridia bacterium
AAGCTAATTCTTACAGTTGCAACGGTTGCAGGAGTTTTTAAAAAATGGCTTAAAAACTTCTATTAAGTATGCAATTTTTTATCTAACAAAATTATTAACAAAATTTTTAGAAAAACTATTGACAATTAATAGTTAGTCTCCAAAAAATATATATTATAATTCGCAATAATATATTTTAAGTAATATTTTCTACAAGTATTGTATGATATATTATAAAGATTGTTACTGTATTAATATGAAATTTCAATTAAAGATGAATCTTCATCGCGAATAGCAATCAAAGTACCACAGAAGTTAAAAGCTGTAATACCTCCAGATGGACTCTTTAATATGGACGTTACAATAGCACCTTGAACTAATCCTAAATCTAATAACCTTCTACGAATGCTTCCGAGTACAATTTAGTTTTTTAATTTTGCATTTTTTATATAAAGGTAAATTATTTAATGTATCATTTTTCATATTCATAAAATCACCTAAAAATAGTTTGGTATATAATATTATATTTTGTCTAAAAAGATATTGTTACTATTGACTTTTTTATTTAATTATGAAAAAATAACAAAGTATTTGCAAAATAATTGACTTTTGACGTTGTTAAATTTCACATTTAATTTAATGCAGAGCATACTGATGTTGTAACAGGCAAAGCCTTAACAACCTCAGCATCAACGTGCAAAAAGCACGCCTCATAAATTAAATGCATATTTGCTTAGTTAAAAGACCAATTCTTTTACAAATTAATAATAAGGAAGGGATGGAATGTTAAATGGAAAGAATAAGAGGTTTTGAAGTAGCAAAAGGGTTTGAAGATAAAGGAATTAATTTACCAATTAGAAAAACAAAATATTCAGCAGGATATGACATAGAGGCAGCTGAAGATATCGTGATTCCAAGCTTTAAAAAAGGAATGAATCCAACTTTAATAAAAACAGGAATAAAAGCATATATGCAAGATGATGAGGTTCTATATTTATATAATAGAAGTTCGAATCCAAAGAAAAAAGGATTTATTTTAGCAAATAGTGTTGGAGTTATAGATAAGGATTATTATGGAAATCCTGATAATGATGGACATATAATGTTTGCATTTTACAATATAAAAGATGAAGATGTAGAAATAAAAAAAGGCGAAGTTGTTGGACAAGCTGTATTTGGAAAGTATTTAGTGACTGATACTGATAATGCCAAAGGAGAAAGAATGGGTGGATTTGGTTCAACAAGTAAATAAGTTTTAAAAAATATAAAAAAATTTAATTTTATATTTTCTTAGAGCTTCAAAGGGTACATGCGAAATATACATAAAAAATTAAAGGTAAGGGCTTTGACTTTTACCTTTTTTTGTTGTATAATAAATATGGTTAAAAAATCCAATAAAGTTATTTTAAGTAAATATTGACATGACTTTATTATCTTTTTTTTCGCCGAAAATATAAATACTGGAAGGAGTGTACATACATGTTTAATGTAGGAGACAAAGTTGTATACCCAATGCATGGAGCAGGGGAAATTGTTTCAATAGAAGAAAAAAATATTTTAAAGGAGAAACGATCTTATTACATATTAAGAATGCCAGGAGAAGTAAAGGTTATGGTACCAACTGATAAGGCAGAAGAGATAGGTGTAAGAAATATTATAGATAAAAGTTCAGCTGACAAGGTAATAGGAATATTAGAACAGGATGAAACTGAAATGGATAAAAACTGGAATAAGAGATATAGAGATAATATGGACAAGATGAAAAGTGGAGACATATATGAAATTGCAGATGTTGTAAGAAATTTAAGTTTTAAACAAAAAGAAAAAGGTCTTTCTACTGGTGAAAAGAAAATGTTAAACAATGCAAAACAGATACTTGTTAGTGAGCTTGTTTTAGCAGAACATGCAACTCAAGACGAAGTAGAACAATTAGTTGACAATAAAATAAATACATCATATAAAATGTTTAGAGCAGAAGATATAACACCAGAAAGTGTAGTTAATAAATTTATTCCATTTGACGGAACAGGAACAAACAATTAATAAAATATTGCATTAGGTAATATAAAAATGCATATATTACCTAATGTGTTTTTTATAGAGGAAAAATTTATAGAAAAATATATTAAAGAAAAAAACTAAAATAGTATTGACAAAATTAAATCTTCATATTATAATAGCAATTGTCGTAAATAGACAGCCAGTTCAAATTTTATATTTATGCAGATGTGGCGGAACTGGTAGACGCACAGGACTTAAAATCCTGCGGTTGAATAAACCGTGCCGGTTCGATTCCGGCCATCTGCACCAACGACGTATCTGTTCGAACTTTTTATAGAACAGATGATATGAAATCAATCAGAAATGGTTGATTTTTTTGTTGCGAAAAAAGTCATCCAATCTTTAAAAGAAAGGATGGTGCTTGAAATGAAGATAGTTAAAGAAGAACTACGATTTGAGGAAAGCTTAAAGAAAAGAATTAAATTTATATGTGAGTTCTCAAAAGTTACTCCTACTTTTATCAATGGTAGCATAAGAAAGATTGATAAAACTAATATCTCATATATAGAACCACATAGAGTAATAGTTAAAAATATTACATTATTAGTATTTAATTATTCTAATGATGTTTATATTAATAACCTATCTAAAAAGATAAAGTTATCTGAATTAGAAGAGTATTTAAATAACATATAGAATTTAATATATTGTAAATACATTTAATTTAATTAAAACTTGAAATTAACATAAAAATATGATAATATATAGTCATCGGCAAATGTCGTATGCAGTTTTAAATGACTGATATTTAAAATTGTAATAATAATAAATCTTACTAATTAGGAGGATTTCTAGATGAAAAAGGTGAAAAAATCAGATTTAAGAAGTTTGATTTGGAACAATTATCTAAATATGGTTCGGCATATACCTATTTTCAAAACAGGAAATCAACCATTTGATATGATACTGATTGATGTAAATTCTGTTTGCATTAATGTGTATGATAACAAATAGTTTCTTTCCGAAGAAAAGAATATGGAGTGTTTGAAGAATTTTGCAACACATATTGAGGCATTAACTTTTGGAAATCTGAAAGTTATTAATATGGAATGCGAAAAAGGTGAAGGTTGGTATTTAACATGGATGAATATTGCATGTGCATATGAAATTGCAGATTAAAAGCATAGGTAATCAGTCCACTTATGCTCTTTTTAAGGCTTTGAAAAAAATAAAAAAATTTTATTTAACAATAATTATTAAGCTATAATTATATTCTTGTTATAGAATGTAGATATTTAATAACATCACTTCTTTTATCGAAATGTTGAATATTAAATAATATTATGATACAATAAAAAATATAAATAAAAAAATTGAAGATAACAAGAAATAGTAAAAAATAAAACAAATAATTAGGAGTTGATAGTGTGAAAAAATTAAAAATCGCATTAATAATATTTTTTATTGCAATATTTATTTTACTTTTCACAATAATATTTTTATTTAGAAATGAATTAAAAACATTATTTAGCTTGAAGAAACTTGACGATTATGGAATGTATAGTATGAAATATTCAGCAGATTATGGATTTGATGAGTTTTTAAAACAAGGTGCTAAAAGTGATAAAGATATAGAAGCATTTGTGACAAAAAGATTATTGAAGGGGCTTCCTATAAAAATTAGTGTAACAGATAGTGGATGTACAGCATTTGTTGTAAAAAATGAAGATAGTGATATTATATTTGCAAGAAATTTTGACTTTGAATATGCACCTTCTATGCAATTATATACAAATCCTGACAATGGTTATTCATCTGTATCTACAGTAAATTTAGCATTTTCTGGATATTCAAAAGAAAATCTTCCAGCAAACGGCATTAGTTTTAATAATTTTCTAACATTAGCTGCGCCATATCTTCCATTTGATGGTATGAATGAAAAAGGTGTAACTATGGCATTGCTAGCAGTTCCAGAGGTACAAATTAAAAATGATACTAATAAAATTACACTTAATACAACTACGGCTATAAGATTAGTGTTAGATAAAGCTGCAAATGTAGATGAAGCAATAGAGCTACTAAAAAAATATAATATTTATTTTTCGGGTGATGTTTATTGTCATTATTTAATTGCTGATGGTTCCGGAAAATCAGTCATTGTTGAATACTATGATAATGAATTACAGGTAATTGAAAATAATAAAGAATATCAAATAGCGTCAAATTTTATTGCGTATAATGATTTAAATATAGGTGAAGGTTATACCGAGTTTGACAGATATGATAAAGTTAAGCAAAAAATAGAAGAGAATCAAAATTATCTTCCAAATGAAGATGCTGTTAAACTATTAAATGAAATAGGAGTATATGATTTTGATGGAAGTGATAGGTTACAATGGTCAGTAATATACAATATAACAAAACACTCTGGAAAGATTTGGGCTCATAGGAATGAAAAAAATATAATTGATTTTTAATTGAATTGGTATTATCAAAAATAAAATAAGATTAGAGAGACAGTTTCTAGGACTGATAATATATTGATATTATCAGTCTTTTGTGGTGCGACAGGCATGTCGCTTAACTAATTGGTGAAAGTCCGTAGAGGAGGTATATATCGTCAACCACATAGAGAAACACAAGCTATCCATCGTGAGGTGGAAGTGTAGGAAGTGTGTATCAAAGTTCTGGCTCGATGTACAAAACTTAATATTAAGGCTATATAACAAGCTAAAGCTTAAAATATATATGTAACCTCTTATGCAGTAAATTAAGAAAGTAAAGAATGAAAGTTATGAGCTTACCCTGTGAGGACTTGTGGATATAGAGTAATAATCATACTTGCATTTTTAGGGAATATTGTGATAGAATTTTTTAA
Organism: Clostridia bacterium; assembly: GCA_036307105.1. Taxonomy (GTDB): domain Bacteria; phylum Bacillota; class Clostridia; order TANB77; family CAG-508; genus CAG-269. The sequence goes on from JAXJYD010000054.1 coordinate 4,859, forward strand.
AAGATAAACGTAAATGATTAAATGATAAAGTTATTAATGATATAAAAAGGTAGAATATCATATTATAAAATTTGATTATAGAAAAAATGAAAATTTTTATAATGAAAGAGAGAAATAAAAAGTGAAAAAGATAAAAATAAATGCAAAAGCTGCACCAATAATGGAGCAAATGTTGTCTAAAATAAATTGTGGATTCAAAAATATAGAAATACAATTATTACATGAGTTTGTATCTAAAATTGAATATAAAGATACAAAATCATCAATTGAAAAATATGGGGTAGATATATCAGTAGTACATACTCCTTTAATTTCAGTAGAAGGAGAAGTACTTTTAGAAGAAATTTCGCTTATACATTTATTGAAAGAAAAATATTTTAATATTTTTGATGATACTTGTAAGTATGCACAATATATTGCAGACTTTGAAAAACATAGAATAAAAGTAGTGATACATAATACTTGGTCAAAAGAAGATTGGAAAATTACAAATTTAATAGAAGAAAAAATAGCGCCAAAAATAAAACATGTATTGGATAAATATAAAAATATTGATTTGGTAGTAGAAAATAGTACTTCAGTTGGTGAGAAAACATTTAAGTCAATATTGAGTATGGAAGATGTGTCTTATTCAGTTAATGAATTAAAGAGAACAATAGGAAACAGAGTAAATACCTTAATTGATACATGTCATATGATGATGAATTGGGAAACATGGAGAAGAATTACCTATAATGATTTGAAAGATTGGAATATTGCTTTTGATCAATCAACAATTTATGGGGAATTGGGACTAATACACTTAAATAATGTTAGAGATACAGGAATTAAAAATGAAGATCATGGAATTGCATTTGATAAAAATATAGATGATGATATGAAAAGATTAAAAGAAATAATGAATGCATATGATAAATATGCAGAGTGTGAGATAACAATTGAAGTTAGAGAAGATGATTATGAGGGAGTACCTAAAAATCTTATTAAAACAACAGAAGCATTACGACAATTAGGATATGAATTGGATTTAGGAAAATAAACGTATTTTAAAACTATTTGAAAAAAATAAAAATAGTTTGACCATAAGAAAGGAAACCTTGAGAAAATGAAAAAAATAGTAATAGCAACAAACAATAAAGGTAAAATTAAAGAAATAAAGCAGATTTTAAGTGATTATGAATTGTTAACTTTAAATGAAGTAAACTGTAATGTTGAAGTAGAAGAAGATCAGGAAACATTTGAGGGAAATTCATTAAAAAAAGCAAAAGTAATATCAGAAGCAACTAATATGCCATGTATTGCAGATGATAGTGGATTATGTATAGATGAATTAGATGGATGGCCAGGAGTGTATACAGCTAGGTTTTTGGGCGAAAATGCAACACAAGAAGAAAGAAATAATGCTATCTTAGAAAAAATGAAAGGATTCAAAGACAATGAAAGAACAGCAAGAGTAAAATGTATAATGACTTATTATGATAGTGGAATATTTATAGTCGGAAAAGGCGAAATAAAAGGTAAAATATCAAGTGAAACAAGAGGTAACAACGGATTTGGTTTTGATCCTATATTTGAATTAGAAGATGGAAGGACATATGCTGAACTAACAGATGAGGAGAAAAACTTGATAAGCCACAGAAAAAAGGCTTTAGAAAATTTGAAAAAACATGTGACTAGTAAATGAAAATGTCTTAAATTTTTATTTACAAATATAATTGTTTTTTGAGACATTTTCATTTACTAGTCACAAGAAAACAAACAAATATTTGCAAAAGTTTTTGCATTAAATATATTGAATTTTTTTTATAATTTGTTAGTATATATCTAGCTTGATTGATTATTATATCAATCGTTAATGAGAAAAGAGTTGTAAATAACTACGACACCCGCTCCAAACGTTTTACTCCTTTCATTTAAATAGAAAAAACGGCTATGATTTTTTCTATTTTATCATAGTCATTTCCTCGCATACCTGTTTCGAAATCGCTCCAACTTCATGCGTATTCAAATTATTTATAAAATTAAAAAATAATATCAAAATTAAAAAAGGGTATTATATTAATAAAAAGATATGTATAAAAACCAGCTAGTAGTCCATGTAATATTTTTCCAAAAATATAAGGCTTAAAAGATAAATCAGTTTTGGATGTTATACTAAATACTTGAAGTAGCACAGAAATACCTCCAAAGCCTAATAAAAACGAAGTTAATATAATGTTGATAGAAAGTTTTTTACAAGCAATATTAGAAATAGATGCTATACCATTTGTAATTTCTATTAATCCACTAATTAAAGGCATACAAAATGATGCATCAATATTAATTAATTCAAATATTGGCTGAATAAATACAGAAAAACTACTCATAATACCACTAGATTTCAAAATTGAAATAATACTTGAAAACAATACAATAAATCCACCTATAAGTAAAATAGTAGAGGTTGCACTACTAATGCTTTCAGAAAGAATAGTACCGAGATTATTTATTGTTACTTTTTTATTTTTAGAGATGTTATAATTTGATTGTTCAATAGAAACGTTTGATTTTTTGTTTTTTTTCCAAAATCTAAAGATCATTCCTACAGATATAGAACCTAGAAGATGAGTAATAAATAACAGAATACCAATTGTTATATTTTTATACATTAAAATTCCTACAGTACTTATTATAAATAATGGACCAGAGTTATTTGTAAAACTTAGTAATCTTTCACATTCTTCTTTAGTACATATATTGTTTAATCTAAAATTAGTTACTATTTTCGCACCTATTGGATAACCACTTATTATTCCCATAAATAATGCAAAAGAACCTTCTCCACGAATATTAAAAAGAGGTTTCATAAATCTATTTAACATATATCCAAGTTGATTAACTATATTTGTATGCATTAATAATTCTGTAGCTACAAAAAAAGGAAAAAGAGATGGAATTACTGAATTTACCCATAGTGTCAAACCTGATTTTACAGCTAATAAATTTGCATTAGAAAAAACTAATAATCCAAGTATGAAAAGTAAGAAAACCATTGATATATAATTTCTTTTTAAATTTATAACAAAAAAATTATTTTTTAAATGCATAATAGACCTCCAAAATTTTTTTAGAATTATTGTTTATAAAAATATTTATATTAATGTTACTTAAAAAAATAAAAAATATTACAAAAATAATATAATTGAGGTTAGGTAATGTAAAATACGAAAAGCTGATATTCCAAATAAAATAGCGAATATAAATTTAAGAATTATATTCGCTTAATTTTATAAATATTTTTTTAACTGTTCAACAGTATTTTCTTGAAATTTAATAAATTCATCTAAAATGTTTCTTATATCAGGATCACAATCAGGGTTGTGGTTATATAGTTTTACACCTTTTATAATACCCATGTTAGTACCATTAAGCATCATCTCAGAAATTTTAGAATCACTTTTATCATCAAAAGTTTTCATTTCAATACTAATCCATCCCATAGTCTTTTGCATAGGATTTAATTCTTTTGGAAATTCTCCATAATCTGCTAATTTATCATTAACTTTGTTTAAGATGTCATTATACTTATTATATTGAAATTGTAAATCTTCCTTAAATTTAGCATCTTGAACTTTTTCTGAAATAGTAGATATAGAATCCATCCCCATTTTAATTCCTTTGTTTACTTCATTTAAAATATATTCTGAATTATTATCATTTTTATTATCCATAACAAAACCTCCATAAATCTTTTTTATTAGTATTTACAAAAAAATAAACAATATTAATATTTTAGAAAAAATAAATTGTAAAATATTGACAAAACCAACAAAATGATTTATAACATTAGAAGTCTAAGTGTTTTATACTTAAACTATTTGTTTATATTCAAAATTTTCTTTTAGGCAATTCGCCGAAATTTCCAAAAATTAAAATAAAAAATAAATAAGAAAGAAGTGATGATTATAGGAAAATTACTAAACCCAAAACTTGACTATGTATTCAAGAGAATATTTGGCTCTATTGGAAGTGAAGAAATAACTAAAGACTTTTTAAGAGCAATTACAAAAGAAAATATAACTGATATAAAATTAGATTGTAATCCAATAACAGAAAAAGATTTGTATGACGAGAAAATAAGCATATTAGACATAAAAGCAAAATTAAATAATAATATTAACTGCAATATTGAAATGCAAATAGTAGATAGAAAAAATATAGAAAAAAGAATTTTGTATTACTGGTCTAAAATGTATACAGGTAGTATAAAAAAAGGTCAAGATTTTGATAAATTAGAGAAAGGAATAGTAGTATTAATATCAGATTATAATCTAGATAATTTAAAAGAAAACAATAACTATCTGACAAAGTGGCAAATAAGAGAAGAAAAAACTCCTAAATTAATATTGACAGATGTATTAGAAATATTTATAATAGAATTAAGAAAAGTAAGCAAAGACAATAAAGAAAATAGCTCATTAAAAGCTTGGCTTGAATTTATAAATAATCCAGAGGTGAAATCAAAGATGGGAGATAGAGAAGAGTTAATAAAAGCAAGAGAGATATTAGAAGATATGAGCAGAACAAAAAGAGAAAGATATTTAGCTGAATTAAGAGAAAAATACATCATGGATAAACATGCAATCCACGCTGCTGGATATGATAAAGGATTAGAGCAGGGACTGCAAGAAGGGCTACAAGAAGGATTAGAACAGGGATTACAAGAAGGATTAAAGCAAGCAGCAAAAAAATTAAAAGATGAAGATGTAGATATTAAACTTATTATGAAAGCTACTGGATTAACTGAAGAAGAAATAAAAAATTTATAATTCAATAATTATTTGGATATAGACTAAATAGTATGCATTTTAAAATATACAAGGTGCATACTATTTTTATTATAAATGCATTTAATTGTTATACTTTAAAATCTTGACAAATAGCCCATTTGCTAGTAAAATATAATAGAATAAATGTAAGGAGATGTTATATGCAAAATAACAATAGAAAAATGCTAGAAAATCTAGTTTCTAGAACAAAGATATATCTAGCAATAATATTAATTTTATTAATAATATTAAGCATACAAAATATTAAATACATAATACCCTCTATAATTGTATATGTAGCTATAGTAGGATATACATATTATGCAAATAGAAAAAGAAAAAGTGAAATATCAGAAACTTTGCAGGACTTAACATTAACAGTTGATTCAGCTGCTAAAACAAGTTTAATAAATTCACCATTTCCATTAATTATATTTGAAACAGATGGAAATGTAATTTGGAGAAGTTCAAGGTATATTTCGGAATTTGCTGATATTGATATGAATTCATATATAAATGAATTAAGTAGTGAAATAAAAAAAGAAATAAAAACAAGAAAGAAAGAAGACAATATAAAAAATAGTAAAGACATAAATAGAGATGTTACAATTGAGAATAAATATTATAAAATATTTGGTAGATATGTTCATGTAAAAAATAGAGATAAAAAAAGTAATGAATATATGATTATTTTATATTTTATAGATGAAACTGAGAATGTAAAATTACAAAAAGAATATAAAGATTCTAAGTCATGTGTTGGAATAATCATGGTAGATAATTATGAAGAGATAATTAGAAGCATAGACAGTAGTGAAAAACCAATAGTTACAGCTGAAATTGACAAAAAAATATATGAATGGGCAAATCAAACAAATGGAGTATTAATTAAATCAGATAGAGATAGATATGTATACTTATTTGAACAAAGATATTTAGAAGATGTAAAAGAAGATAAATTTAGTATTTTGGATAAGATAAAAGAAATTAATACTAAAGAAAAAGTACAATTCACATTAAGTATTGCAGTATCAAATGAAGGACAAACTGATAAAGAAAAATATGAATCTGCTCAAACTGCTATGGATGTTGTATTAGGACGTGGTGGAGATCAAGCTGTTATTAGAGAAAATGAAATATATAAATTCTTTGGAGGAAGAGTAGAAGAAGTAGAAAAAAGAACTAAAGTTAAAGCAAGAGTTGTAGCACATGCTTTAGAAAAATTAATAAAAGAATCTAAAAAAGTAATGATAATGGGACATAACAACCCAGATATGGACAGTATAGGTTCTTGTTTAGGAATCTATAGACTTTCTAAAGCATTAAATACAAATGCATATATAGTTGTTAGTGACGCAGCAGAATCAATAAGTGCATTTAAGGAAGAAATGGATAGAAATCCAGAATATGAAGATATAGTAATCAATAAAGAAGTAGCCTTAGAAAATGTTGATGAAGATACATTATTAGTTGTTGTAGATACTCATAAAACCAACTATGTGGATGCACCAGAATTATTAGATAAGGTTCAAAATATAGTTATAATTGATCACCATAGAAGAAGTACAGATTATATAGAAAATGCAACATTAATGTTCCAAGAAGTTTATGCTTCTTCAGCTGCAGAATTAGTTACAGAATTACTTCAATATGCAGAAGTAAAAGTTGATTTGAAAACAATAGAAGCAGAAAGTTTATATGCTGGAATAATGATGGATACAAAGAACTTTACATTTAAAACAGGTGTAAGAACATTTGAAGCAGCTGCATATTTACGTAAATGTGGAATTGATATAATAAGAGTAAAAAAATGGTTCCAAAGTGATCTAAAAAGCTTTAATACAATAGCAGGAATCGTAAAAAAAGCAGAAGTAGTAAATGACACAATTGCAATATCAACATATGAAAAGAAAACAAAAGATGCAAGTATTATTTGTGCAAAAGCAGCAGATGAATTATTAACAATTAGTGATATAACAGCATCATTTGTATTAGGAAAATTAGGAGATAAAGTTTGTATTAGTGGACGTTCAATAGGTGATATAAATGTGCAAGTTATCTTAGAAAAACTAGGCGGTGGTGGTCACATTACTTTAGCAGGTGCTCAAGTAGAAGGTATGACAGTTGAGGAAACAAAACAAGAGTTAATAAATAGAATTAATGAGTATTTTGCAGAAATAGAGAATTAGTTGGTTAATACTCAGCTATTTTAAACAAGATTGTCCTGCTTAACCGTGATAGTTTATAAAAATTTTTCCATTCGCCCCATTCTAATTATTTCATCAAAAGTTTTTCAAACTTTTGGAAATAATTGAACGGTCACCCACGGATCATTACAAAATTTTTATAAACCACCACTTGCGCGGACTTAAAGTTTTATTAAGCTGAGTATTAACCAATGACAAAAGAGGAGAAAAGGATATGAAAATATTAAGAAAATTAAGTGAAGAAAAAGGTTCAATTACAATGACAGTAGTTGCTGCAATGTTATTTATAACTTCAGCAGTTTTAATTGCATATTTTTCTTTATCAAACCAATCAAATGACCAAAGCAAGAAAACAAGACAAGTAGCTGATAGTTATAAGGTTACAAATAGTCAGTTAGTACAAAAATATAAAGAAACATATGATAAATTACCAGATCATACAGAGGTTTCTTATATTCAATCAACTGGAACACAATATATAGATACTGATATAAAAGCAAATGATATTAATAAAATATTAATTAAATTTAATATTGTTGAAAATACAGGAGCGCATCAAGGAATTTTAGGCGGAGGCTATACAACAAATAATAAAACATTTCAGGTAATATTAAATGCCTCTAATAATTTGATATCATCTAGGTTTGGAACAAATGTATTAACTATACCTTATGACGATAGTGTTCATGGAATAGAGTTATCAAAAGAAAAAATTAGAATTGATAATATAGAAAGCAGTAGTATTACCAGTATTGACGATAGTAGGACCATTTATTTGTTTGCACGTAGAGCAGATGAATTGGGAAGCGGAATACAGCAGTTTTCTAAATGTAGGATATACAATTGTAAAATTTGGGATAATAATACACTAGCTAGAGATTTTGTTCCTGCCTTGGATAGAAAAGGAATTCCGTGCTTGTATGATACAATTGAAGGAAAACATTATTACAACCAGGGTGAAGGAGAATTCCTTTATGGTAATGAATAAAATGTTGAAAGGCGTGATAACATGAAAGTGATTTTAAAACAAGATATAAAAGGTGTAGGAAAAAAAGATGAAATAATAAATGCATCAGATGGATATGCAAGAAACTTTTTATTTCCTAAAAATTTAGCAGTTGAAGCAAATGCAGAAAATATGAGTAAATTAAAATCAAAACAAGATGCAAATGCTTATAAAAAAGCTCAAGAAAAAGATGAAGCAAAAAAGCTTGCAGATAGATTATCAAAAATATTATTAAAAGTTCCTGTAAAAGCAGGTGAAAACGGGAAAATATTTGGAGGAGTTTCTGCAAAAGAAATAGCTGAATTACTAAAATCTGAGTATAAAATAGAAATAGATAAAAAGAAAATAGATTTAAAAGAAACTATTAAAACTTTAGGAGTAAGGAATGTTTCTATAAAATTGTATGAAGGAATTGTTGGAAGTCTTAAAATTGATGTAATATCTAGTAAATAAATCTAATATAAAGTTCGGATATATAAATTTTTCTTAAGTATCTCGGTTGCCTTACATATATTAACAAATTCTAATAAAATAAAATGAGCCTCTTTCACTCAGACCCTCGCTATGCGAGTACCGTGAACATCCCTCATTTTATTTTAAAAGAATTTATAAATATATTCCAGTTACATTCGATACTTAAGAAAAATTTACACATCCAAACTTTTTTATATTATTAGTTTATTACGTAAGGGGGAATCAAAGGGATGGAATTAGGAAAAGTACCACCACATGATTTAGAAGCAGAGCAAGCAATAATTGGTAGTATGTTAACAGATAAGGATGCTGTTATATCTGCAATTGAAGTATTAAAAGAAGAGGATTTCTATAGAGAAGATAATAAAGCTATTTATTCCGCAATTTTAAATTTATATAATAGAGCTGAACCTATTGATATTATTACAGTAAAAGCTGAGCTTGAATCAATGGGAAAGTTTGAAAAAGTAGGAGGATTAGAATATTTAGCAGAACTTCCAGAAAAAGTTCCAACTACAGCTAATGCAATGAAATATATAAAAATTGTAGAAGAAAAATCAACTTTAAGAAGATTAATAAAAACTGCAAATGAGATTATAGAACTTGGGTACAGCCCTACTGAAGATGTTGAAGATATAATGGAAGGTGCAGAGAAGAAGATATTCAATATTATGCAAGATAAATCTCAAAAAAGTTATACACCTATAAAAGATGCATTAGTAGAAAGCTTTACAAAATTAGAAGAATTATATAATAGAAAACAACATATAACTGGTGTGCCTTCTGGATTTACTGAATTAGATTATAGAACAGCAGGATTTCATGGCTCTGAATTGATTTTAATTGCAGCAAGACCTGCTATGGGTAAAACTGCTTTTGCTCTAAATATTGCAGCAAATGCAGCACTAAAAGGAAATACAGCAGTTGCAGTTTTTAGTTTAGAAATGTCAAAGGAGCAATTAGTAAATAGAATCTTATGTAGTGAATCTATGGTGGATAGTAATAAAGTAAGAACTGGTAAGCTAGAAGAAGATGATTGGACAAAACTTGCAGGAACAATAGGACCATTATCAGAAGCAGAAATTTATATTGATGATACACCAGGTATAAATATAATGGAAATTAGAGCAAAATGTAGAAAATTAAAATTAGAGAAAAACATAGGGATGGTTGTAATTGATTACTTACAATTAATTCAGGGAAGTGGTAATAGAAGATCTGGAAGTAGAGAACAAGAAATTTCAGAAATAAGTAGATCTTTAAAAATACTTGCAAAAGAATTAGATGTACCAGTAATTGCGTTATCACAATTATCAAGAGCTGCAGAGCAAAGACCAGATCATAGACCGATGCTTTCAGACTTAAGAGAATCTGGAGCAATAGAGCAAGATGCTGATATAGTTATGTTTTTATACAGAGATGATTACTATAATCAAGATAGTGAAAAAAAAGATATAGCAGAAGTCATAATTGCAAAACATAGAGGAGGTTCGACTGGAACAGTTGAATTATTATGGCTTGGAAGCTATACTAAATTTGTTAATTTAGAAAGAAGATTTGATGATTAAAAAAGATATGACTGTCAATATTTTTTGATTAGTTCACCCTAAAAATATAATTTTAACTTGTAACTTGTTCACCCTTGAATAGTCACAAGTTTTATTGTATAATGAGAACATAACAGTTCTCATGCCGATAATCTTTCATTCTTTAGACAAT